>NZ_CP097635.1:1557914-1869497 GCF_023573145.1 Aquincola tertiaricarbonis | reverse complement strand
GCTCATCATCATCATCGCCGCCGTGCTGGTGCTGGTGCTGGGCGGTGGCGGCGCCGCGTTTTTCCTGCTGAAGAAACCGCATGCCGAGGGCGAGGAAGGCGAAGAGGCCGCCGCGCCCGCGCCGCGCGCCGAGAAAAAGGTCCAGCACAACCTGGACCCCAAGCACGCACCCACCTTCGTGCCGCTGGACCCGTTCACCGTGAACCTGGCCGACCGCGATGCCGAGCGCTATGCGCAGATCGGCATCACGCTGGAGGTGGACGACGCCAAGCTGCAGGAAGCGCTGAAGGCCTACATGCCGGCCATCCGCAACAACATCCTGATGCTGCTGGCCCAGAAGACCGCGGCCCAGCTGCTGGACCGCGAGGGCAAGGAAAAGCTGGCCGAGCAGATCCGCCGCGAAGCCTCGCGCGCGCTGGGCTACGAGGTGGAAGACGACGAGGACGAGGACACGCCCGCGGCCGAGGACAAGCCCAAGAAAAAGAAAAAGAAGCGCGCGGCGCAGGTGCTGCCGATCTCGGCGGTGCACTTTTCCAACTTCATCATCCAATGATGTCTGCCCCCGGTCGCCTGCGGCGCCCGCCCCCCGCGGGGGCGCAAAACCGCCTTGGGGCGGCCCGGCGGCGGTTTTGCTGGTCTTTCCGCCAGCGCGCTTCGGCCACTGCTTTTGCTGCCTGTTTGCCCACGCCCAAAAGACGGAGCCGTGCCTGGTCGCCCGTGAACCGCGTCGGTCTGCATACCTCTTATCTCCTCTGATCGCTTGGCATGAACCAGCAGATCCTTTCGCAAGACGAAGTTGATGCACTGCTGCAAGGCATCACCGGTGAGAGCCAGAAGCTCGAGCAGGAGGATGTGCCGCAGGGGGGCGTGCGCAACTACGACCTGTCGAGCCAGGAGCGCATCGTCCGTGGGCGCATGCCCACGATGGAGATCATCAACGAGCGCTTCGCACGCAACGTGCGGGTGGGGCTGTTCAACCTCATCCGGCGCAGCCCCGAAGTGTCGATCGGCGGCATCAAGGTGCAGAAGTACAGCGCCTTCCTGCGCGAGATCGTGGTGCCCACCAACTTCAACATCGTCAGCGTCAAGCCGCTGCGCGGCTCGGGCCTGATCGTCTGCGACCCCAGCCTGGTGTTCGCGGTGATCGACGCGCTGTTCGGCGGCGGCGGCAAGTACCACACCCGCATCGAAGGCCGCGACTTCTCGCCCACCGAGCAGCGCGTGATCCTGCGCATGGTCGAAGTGATCATCGAGGAGTACCGCAAGGCCTGGGTCGGCATCTACCCGCTGGAGCTGGACTACCAGCGCTCGGAGATGCAGCCGCAGTTCGCCAACATCGCCACGCCCAGCGAGATCGTGGTGGCCACCAGCTTCACGCTGGAAATCGGCGACACCACCGGTGCGGTGCACTTCTGCATCCCCTACTCCACGATGGAGCCGATCCGCGATGTGCTCTACAGCACCATCCAGGGCGACTCCAACGAACCCGACAAGCGCTGGATCAACCTGCTCAAGCAGCAGATCCAGAGCGCCGAGGTCGAGCTGGTGGCCGAGCTGGCGCATGCCGGCGCCACCATCGAGCAGCTGCTGAGCTTCCAGCCCGGCGACTTCATCGAGCTCGACATCAAGCAGCAGATCCAGGCCAAGGTGGACGGCGTTCCCGTGCTCGAGTGCCACTACGGCACCTCCAACGGCAAGTACGCCATCAAGGTCGACCAACTCATCTCCAGCTCCAACCTGAGCTGGCTGGGAGATCAGAATGCCCAATGAAACGCCCAACACTTCCGAAGAAGACGCGATGGCCGCCGAGTGGGCGGCTGCGCTGGCCGAGTCGACCAGCGCGCCGGCCGCGGCCACCGAAGTGACGGCCGCCGCGGAACAGGTGTCCGCGCCGTCCTTCACCAATTTCTCGTCGGCCTCCCCGCAGCTCACGGGCACGGGCAACGACATCAACATGATCCTGGACATCCCGGTGCAGCTCACCGTGGAACTGGGTCGCACCCGCATCCCCATCAAGCACATCCTGCAG
Source organism: Aquincola tertiaricarbonis (assembly GCF_023573145.1). Lineage (GTDB taxonomy): Bacteria > Pseudomonadota > Gammaproteobacteria > Burkholderiales > Burkholderiaceae_C > Aquincola > Aquincola tertiaricarbonis_B. Next base: position 1,867,468 of record NZ_CP097635.1, on the reverse strand, counting down.
CTGGCGCAGGGCTCGGTGGTGGAACTGGATGCCCTGGCGGGCGAGCCGATGGACGTGCTGGTCAACGGCTACCTGATCGCCCAGGGCGAGGTGGTGGTGGTGAACGACAAGTTCGGCATCCGGCTGACCGACATCGTCACGCCCAGCGAGCGCATGCGCCGCCTGAGCCGCGCCAACTGAGCCGGGCCCACTGAGCCGGGTCAACTGAGCATCACCACGCCATGAATTCCTCCCTGTCCGCCCTGCTGTGGTTCATCGCCGTGCTGGCGCTGATCCCGGTGGCCTTGTGGCTGCTCAAGCGCAGCCCGATGGGCCAGGCCGCCGCCGGCCCGGCGCCGATGCGCACCATCGCCTCACTGGCCATCGCGCAGAACCAGCGCATCGTCACCGTCGAGGTGGGCAGCGGCGACGAACGCCGCTGGCTGGTGCTGGGCGCCACGCCGCAAAGCATCACCACGCTGTACACGCTGTCGCCGCAGGCCGAGCTGCCGCCCTCGGCGGTGGGCGGCCAGATGGCCGCGCCCTTCGCGCAGCTGATGGCGCGCCTGGGCCCTTACGGCCAGCCCCGTTCCAACCCGAAGAACGACGCGGACAAGGGCGATGTCTTCTGAACGCCTGCGCAGCACGCTGCGCATCCTCGGCTTGTCGGTGTTGTCGGCCGTTCCTGCAGTGGCTTTAGCCCAGCAGGCGGGCGGCGGCGCCGCACCCGCCACGCTGCCGTTGCTGGTGGGCCAGGGCGCGGGCAGCGCCAGCTACTCGGTGCCCATCCAGACGCTGCTGTTCTTCACCGCGCTGTCCTTCCTGCCCGCGGTGCTGCTGATGATGACGGGCTTCACCCGCATCGTCATCGTGCTGGGCCTGCTGCGCCAGGCGCTGGGCACCCAGGCCGCGCCGCCCAACCAGGTCGTCATCGGCCTGTCGCTCTTCCTCACCTTTTTCGTGATGGGGCCCACCTTCGACAAGGTTTACCAGCAGGCCTATCAGCCCTACGCGGCCGGGCAGATCCCGTTCGAGCAGGCGCTGCAGCGCGCCGAGGTGCCGATGCGCGAGTTCATGCTCAAGCAGACGCGCCAGTCCGACGTGCAGCTGTTCGGCAAGCTGGCCAAGCTGCCCGACGACGTGAAGGGCGAGGACGTGCCGCTGAAGGTGCTGGTGCCGGCCTTCGTCACCAGCGAGTTGAAAAGCGCCTTCCAGATCGGCTTCCTGATCTTCGTGCCCTTCCTCATCATCGACATGGTGGTGGCCAGCGTGCTGATGTCGCTGGGCATGATGATGCTGAGCCCGGTGCTGGTGGCCCTGCCCTTCAAGCTGATGCTCTTCGTGCTGGCCGATGGCTGGAACCTGCTGCTGGGTTCGCTGGCCGCCTCCTTCGCCACCTGACTACGCCCGCCACCCCATGAACGCCCAACAAGTCTTCACAGTCGGCCAGCAGGCGCTGCACCTGCTGCTCATCGTCTCGGCGCCCATGCTCATCGTGGTGCTGGTGGTGGGCCTGCTGGTCAGCATCTTCCAGGCGGCCACGCAGATCAACGAAGCCACGCTCACCTTCGTGCCCAAGATCGTGGCCGCGGTGGTGGTGCTGGCGGTGGCCGGCCCGTGGATGATGACCACGCTGGTCGAGTTCCTGCAGCGCACGCTGCTGTCCATCCCGACCGCGGTGGGCTGATGATCCAGTTCACCGAGGCGCAGCTGCTCGGTTGGATCACGCCGCTGCTGTGGCCGCTTCTGCGGGTGCTGGCGCTGTTCTCGGCGCTGCCCGTGATCGGCCAGCGCTCGGTGCCGGCGCGGGTGCGGGTGGCGCTGGCCTTCCTCATCGCCTTCTGCGCCCAGGCCGGCCTGCCCGAGATGCCTGCGGTGCCGCTGGACTCGGGCATCGGCTTCATGCTGGTGGCCCAGCAGGTGGTGATCGGCCTGACGCTGGGCTTTGCGGTGCGCATCGTGTTCGCGGCGGTGGAGTTCGCGGGCGAGCTGATCGGCCTGCAGATGGGCCTGAACCTGGCCGGCTTCTTCGACCCTGCCACCGGCGGCCAGGCCACGGCGGTGAGCCGCTTCTTCGGCATCATGGTGTCGTGGATGTTCATCGTCATCGGCGGCCACCTGCTGATCATCGACGCGGTGGTGCAGAGCTTCCGCGCCTTCCCGGCCGGCCCCGAGCCCTTCGCCTTCATCCGCGCCATGCGGCCCGAGGTGTGGGGCGCCGAGGTGTTTGCCATCGGCCTGTGGATCGCGATGCCGCTGGTGGGCATGATGCTGTTCGTCAACCTGGTGCTGGGCCTCATCTCCCGCGTGGCCGCCCAGATGAACATCTTCGCGATCGGCTTCCCGATCACGCTGGGCGTGGGCCTCATCGGCATCGTGCTCACGCTGCCGATGATGCAGACGCCGTTCACGATGGCGCTGGAGAAGATGCTGGAGCGGTTTCAGTAGGTGGGCGAGGCCGCCGCGCGCGCGGTCGCTGCCGATACCGTCGGTGGTGAATAGCAGCCTTGAAGTTGAGCCACAAGGGGCCGAAGCTGAGGACAGCCTGAGGGAGTTTCCAGGCGCTGACCGATAGGTCGTCACAGTTCCTTGCAATGGTTGTCTGGCTCGGCCCGAGTTCCTACGCTCGGTGCCTTGTTCCCGCACACCTGTCTGGCCCACATGAACCAGAGACGCCCCGCTGTACCCCTGTTCAGCGGCGAACGCGCGCTGACGATCAGCAGCCCCGCGATCCCGCAGCACCTGGGCCGGCCGGCGCTGGTGCCCCTGCGGCTGAGTGGCCGCGAGGCGATCAACGGCCTGTTCGAGTACCGGCTGGTGCTGCAGACGCCGGATGAGGTCGCGGCGGTCGGCGGCCTGCTGCGCGGCGCCAACTTCAGCCTGCCGGACATGGTGGGCCGCGAGATCTGTTGCGCCATCGAGCTGGAAGGCCACGGGTCAGGCCTTCTTGGCAATCAAGGCGCAGGCGAGCGCCAGATCAACGCGCTGATCACCGAAGCCCGCTTGCTGGGCGAAGACAGCCGGCACGCGCTGTATGAGCTGACGCTGCGGCCCTGGCTGTACCTGGCCACGCTGAGCACCGACTGCAAGGTGTTCCAGAACCAGACGCCGGTGCAGGTGCTGCGCGCGGTGCTGGACGACTACATCTTCCCGGTGGAGTGGCGGCTCATCGAGCGGTACCCGGTCGGGGACTACCTGGTGCAGTACAACGAGACCGACTACCAGTTCCTGTGCCGGCTGATGCAGGCCTGGGGCATCAACCACCACTTCGAGCACACGAACGGCGTGCACCGGCTGGTGCTGAGCGACTACAACGGCGCCTTCACGCCCTTGCAGGCTGATGAACCCGGCAGCCGCTACCACACCATCGCCTACTACCCGCCGGGCCACAAGATCGACGAGGAGTACATCCACGCGTTCGCGCCGGTGGACCGGCTGACCGCCGGGCGCTACGAGAGCCGCGAGTACGACCACACCCGCCCGCGGGCGAGCTTGACGGCCACCGCCCGTGAAGCGCGCCCCACCGGGCAGGCCGAACAAGAGGTCTACCTGTGGCGCGGCAGCCAGACGCTCGGCGAGGGCGAAACCGCCGTGCGCCTGCCCGCCAGCGACTGGAGCCAACCCAACCGCGGCGCCGACAAGGCAGCGAACCAGACGGAAGCCCAAGGCCGCCACCTGGCCAGGCTGCGCATGGACGCGCTGCGGCAGGTCGGCCACCGCGCCCGCGGCCAGGGCCATGTGCGCGGCATCGCCGCTGGCCACAGCTTCCAGTTGCGCGAGCATCCGCAGCACGCCGCCAACATCTACTACCTGACGCTGGCCGCCGACCTGGTGGTGGAGAACGTCAGCGAAGACACGGCGCGGGCTGCAGCGCCCAAGGCGCTGTCAGACGCCCAACGCCTGGGCGGCCAGTGGCGCTGCACGGTGGACTTCGAGGTGCAGCCCGCCAGCGAACTGCTGCGGCCCGAAGCCACCCAGCCCAAGCCCCACATCCCCGGCCCCGAAACCGCCCTTGTCTGCGGTCCTGACGCGGGGACAGCGGAGACCAACCTCTACACCGATCACCTCGGCCGCATCAAGGTCCAGTTCCCGTGGGACCGGTACGGTCCCAACACCCACCACAGCAGTTGCTGGGTGCGCGTGAGCAGCGAGTGGGCCGGCAATCAACTGGGCGGCATGCACCTGCCCCGGGTGGGGCAGGAAGTCATCGTCAGCTTCATCGGCGGCGACATCGACCGGCCGATTTGCACCGGCCGGGTCTACAACCAGACCAACCTGCCGCCGTGGGAGCTGCCGGCGCAGCAGGCGCTCAGCGGCCTGAGAAGCCGGGAACTCACGCCCGGCGGCGGCAACAGTGCCGCGGGCCGGTCCAACCACCTGGTGCTGGACGACACCCACCAGGCCATCCAGGCCCAACTCAAGAGCGACCATCAGCACAGCAGCCTGAGCCTGGGCCACATCACCCGCATCGAAGACCGGCAGGGCCGCAAGGATCACCGCGGACAAGGCTTCGAGCTGCGCACCGACGGACACGGCGCCATCCGCGCCAAGGACGGCCTGATCCTCAGCACCGAAGCCCGGACGAAAGCTGCAGGCCACGTCACCGACCTCAGCGAAACCGTGGCCCGGCTGAACCAGGCCCACGGCCAGCACGACAGCCTGGGCCACCTGGCGCAGATGCACCAGGCCCACACTCAAGGCGATCAGGACGACGTGGCCCAAGCGCTGAAGGCGCAGAACCAGGCCATCGCAGGCGAACCCAAAGAAGGCCGGTTCCCTGAACTGCAGGAACCGCACCTCATCCTCGCCAGCCCCGCCGGCATCGAAAGCACCACCTCCCAGAGCACCCACCAGCACAGCGGCCAGCACCACGCCATCAGCAGCGGCGGGCACACCAGCGTCAGCACCGGCAAGAGCCTGCTGGCCAGTGCCAAGGAGGCCATCCGCCTCTTTGCCTACAGGTCCGGCATCCGCCTCACCAGCGCCCGCCAGGACATCGACATCCGGGCACTGCAGACCAACCTCCAGATGCTGGCCAAGCTGAACATCCACCTGCAGTCCGAGCGCATCGAGATCTGCGCCCGGCAGGAAGTCGTCATCAACGGCGGCGGCAGCTACACCCGCTGGAGTGCCAGCGGCATCGACAGCGGCACCCACGGATCGTGGACGGCCCATGCGGCGAAGCATGGCTTGGACGGTCCGGCCAACCGACCTCAGGTGCAAGTGCCCCTGACCGCCATGCCTGAGCCGCCCCCACAGGGCCTGCGCCTGCAGTTGGATCACCTGCCCGAAGTGCCCCAGGGCCTATGGGCTGGACAACCCTACCGCCTGCTGAAGAACGGCCGACCGCATAGCCACGGCGTCGTCGATGCGCAGGGCTGGATCCATGTGCAAGGCCACCACAACGGCGACCAGTACCAGTTGCAACTGGCCAATGGCGCCGTGCTGGACCTGCCAGTGGCCGGGCAGTCGCCCGCACCGGGCAGCGCCCAGCACACCGAGCACCGCCTGGCCAACCTGGGCGTGCGTGCCGATGGGCAAGGGCCGTCGCAACGGCACCAGCAGCATCGGCGCGACGCCTGAGCGATCACCGCCTGGAGATGCCATGACCAACCCCCTGAGCAAATTGCTGAAGCAAACCCAGCGTGCGGAGACGGTGCACCTCAACGAACAGAGCCGCATCGGCAAGGGCACGATGCAATGGTTTCTGGAGAACGACGTCAAGACCCACCCGATCCACAACTGCAACGCCCTCGAGTTCCTGATCTGCAGCGAAGGCTTTGAAGCGCTGGAGCGCGACCTGCGCCTGGCCACCAGCACCATCGACCTGGTGTGCTGGGGATTCGACCCGGCGATGGAGCTCACGCGCATGAGCCCCACGACAGACCCCGCCGTCGACGGCTACAAGACCTGGCCGCGCGGCACGCCGTATGGCGATTTGCTGGCGCAAAAGGCGGCCGAGGGGGTGAAGGTTCGGTTGCTGCTTTGGTATGACGCCGTTTATGGGGACGTGCTCAACAACCCACTGGCGTGGGCAGCCAAGCAGCGGAGCACCTGGACCAGTGTGGCAGACCGCTTGAAACCCGCTGTCAGCCTGGGCGCGGGCAACGCCCCCGACATGCCGTGGGTCTGGCAGCCGATGCCTGCCTTTGCAGACCAATGGGCTGCGGCACCGCGCATGCAGGTGCGGCATGCCAAACCTACGACCGCGGAAGTGCGTGCCGCTTATGCCAAGGCCTGGTGGCAGGCGGCGTTATCGGGCGCCATCGCCAATCTCGAGGTGCGGTTCCGGGCCAGCGATGAGCAAGCGGTCAGCGAACTGAAATCGGCCTACCTGCCCGGTGTGGCCGACCGGGTGGAGGATGCCACTCTCAGGCTGGCAGCCACCCATCATCAGAAGCCCGTGCTGATCGACTACCACCCTGGTCAGGGCGCCAAACCGGCGGCCAAGCTCAACGCTTGTGGCTACATCATGGGACTCAACAGCGTCACCGACTACTGGGACACGCCCGAGCACCGGTACAACGATCCGCGCCGTGAAGTGGCCTTCGGCAAGGGCGCCAGCTGGACCAAGCCCTGGCACCTCAAGCCGTACCGCGACTACGCCATGCGGGTGCGCGGCCAGGCGCTGGCCTGCATCAACCGCAACTTCGTCACGGCCTGGGACCGGGCGCAGACCACGCACAGGTCAAGCCCCAAACCCTCGCTCGCGGCCGCTCGTGCGGCGGTGGTGCCCGAACCTGTGGGTCCCCACCGCGCGCAGGTCGTGCGCACCCAGCCGGAGGACAAAGACGCCACCATCCTCAAGACCTATGTGCAGGCCTGCTCCAACGCCTGCCGCTACATCTACATCGAGAACCAGTACTTCCAGCTGGTGGAGTGGGTGCAGTACATCAAGGAACTGAGGCAACGGACCCTGGACCTGCTGCGACAGGCCGGTGGCAGCAAGGACAAGCTGCCGCCCTTGCATTTGATGGTGATCCACCCGCAGGCCGAGCGATCAGAGATGGTGCCCCGCACCTACGACGCCCTGGCGCAAATGGGTCAGGCCACCAGCGTCAGGGGCTACCACCGGCAGGTGGAGCAGGTGCAGGACGGTAAGCCGGTGACGGACAACCAGGGCCGCGCCGTGTTGAATGAGGGGTTGGTGCGTCGCTCGGCCAGGGTCAGTCAGAGCAAGATCCGTGAAGAACTCCAGGAGCTGAATATCAAGACCTTGGCGGCCATGCTGATGAGCTACGACTACGACGACGAGGCGAGGCATCTGCAAGTGAACGCGCGCGACAACCAGGCCCAAGAGGCCCAGGCTTCGCAGGAGCGTTCGGAGTACAAGGCGCAGCATCCGGACACCAAGACGGCGCTGGCCAAAGACGAGATTGAGGGCGACTACTCCCCGTACAAGATCCGCCCGCAGCGCTACCGCGAGATCTACATCCACTCCAAGCTCATGATCATCGACGACTGCTTCATCACCCTGGGCAGTGCCAACCTCAATGCCCGGTCGATGGTGGTGGACAGCGAGATCAACATTGCCAGCGCGGAGCACCGGTTGGCTCAGGACGCGCGACGGCGTGTCTGGGGGAATCTGGCGGGCAGCGATTTGGATGGGGGGGATCTGGGGCGGTTGGATAAGCAAGTTGAGAAGTGGGCTGACCGCATGACCGAGAACGCCAAGGCGCGGCAGGTCGGAGCCAATGCAAAGGCCCCTGAGGAACACAGCCTCATACACACCCACGATGACCCACGCGATTCGCCCCTGTTTCGCGTGGCTTGAAGCCGATCATGAAGAGTGCCATCTCCCTGCCGTACGCACGAAAAATCCTGCGTGCCGCGCTGGCTCTTGCCGCACTGACCCTGGTGACAGTGCTTATCTGGAAGAAGGACGCTATGACTCAAGCCATCGATCGCCGCCTCCACGCCGACCTGCCCCGCTTCACCGAACTGCCGGCCTTCGACCCCTACCGCAAGAGCTTCACCTGCCGCCACGAGGCCGCTGTCAACCCGGTGCCCAGCGATCAGGCGCAAGCCTTGTTCGAGGAAGCTGTCGCGTTGAGTGATTGGGGCATCCCGCGCAAGGAGCGTGACTTCGCAAAGATTGCCGCGCTGTACCGCCAGGCCATGGCCTTGGGCCATTGGAAGGCCCAGTTCAATCTGGCCGGGCTTTACCTGGAGGGCGACGGCGTGCCCTTCGACCCTGACGAGGCAGTTCGCCTGACCGAAGACCTGATGCGCCAGGGCGTGCCGGCCGCCTGGTTCAACATGGGCAATTACTACATGAGCGGTGTCGGCCCGCTGCAGCCCAGCGCCACGGTGGCTTACGCGTTCTGGCAGCGGGCGGCCGACATGGGCAGCCTGCATGCGCAGGCCGAGTTGGGCAAGGCGCTGGATGCGCTCATTGACGAGCCACCCCGCCATTACAACAACCGGCCCATCGGCCGAGAGATGCTCGAGTGCGCATTCGCGCAAGGCAGCGGCGATGCGGCCTTTGAGTTGGGGATGAGCTATCGAACTGATGTTCCCCATGCGGACGACCTTGCCGACAAGCAAGCAATATTCCTCAAGGCACTCCAGCGATTCCACGAGGGCGTCAAGTTCGGCAGCCAGCGCTGCGCTGGCAGCCTCAGCGCCCTCTTTGGCCTAGGCAAGTTGGAGATAGGCCAACCTATAGACCCAGCCCGTGAAGACCGCTACCACGCCATCAGTGACTACCTCTGGCACCACCCCGACACCCGCCTGCCCAACCTCGATCGCGTGCTGCCTTTGCCTCCGGCCGACCTGCCGCCGTGGGACGGCGAGGTCGAGAGCCTGATCGATGCGGCCAAACCGGTGCGGGTCACGCCCAGCCTGCCCAAGGCCTCGGCCGAGCTGCAGCGCACCCGCGCTCATGTGCCCGAGGGCTACGCCATCGCGCCCTACGAAGGGCCCACCCTGCCGTTTGCGGCCGTTGACCACCGCTACGGTCAAAGCTTCCTGGTGCGTGCACCGCAAGACGGCTACTACCAGCCGCTGCACGCCAGTGCCATGCGGCCCGCGCAGAAGCTCTTCCGCCTGCCCGAGCGTTTGCGCCACCTGCAGGACGACACCTACGAGCGTCGAGACCGCGACCTGTTGGCGCAGACGCCACCCTTGTTCTACCGCGAAGGCGAGACCCTATCGCTGGCCAGCAGCGGCCTGCTGCCTCAGGCCTTCGGCTTCCCCGAGAACGCCAGAGGCCACAGCAGCGTGTACTGGCGCTTCGTGGGGACCGCCCGGCCCGTGCGGCCGTTGACGGACCATCTCGCCCGTGCAGGCCTGGTGCAGGCCATCGCACAGGCCACTGATCAGTGCTGCGTCGATGGGCAGGTGTGCCCCACCAGCGGCATCTGGCAGCCTGAGGTGACGAACGCCGAACATCCGCTGGCCAAGGTCTTCAACGGCACGCTGGCCGGCGAGAGCTGGCGGCGGCAGGCGTTTGTGCTGGCCGGGGAGCCTCTGCCATCGCTGGGCGAACAACTTGCGCCGGTTCTTGCCGAAGCGGAGCGTGCGCAGCTCCAAGTGCAATGGCGCCTGATGGTGGCCTGCGAGCGCGCATGCCGTGCAGGCTTTGCGCCGGACTCCTCCAGGCCGGGCGGCGCCTGACCTCGTCTCATGGCCGCGTCTGACCTGCTGAAGCATTGGCGCCGAGTCCTGGCGGTGCTGGGACTGTTGGCCGCAGTCGGGCTGCTCGCATGGCAGCGCGACGCCATGACTCAAGCCATCGCCCGCCGCCTCCACGCAGACCTGCCACGCTTCACCGAGCTGCCGGCCTTCGATCCCTACCGCAAGATCTTCACCTGCCGCCACGAGGCCGCCGTCAACCCGGTGCCCAGCGATCAGGCGCAAGCCTTGTTCGAGCAGGCACTGGCCCTCGACGAATACAGCCTGGACCCTCGGTACATCGACTACGGCAAGGTCGCCGGGCTGTATCGCGAAGCCATGACCCTCGGGCACTGGAAAGCCCAGTTCAACCTCGCGGGGCTGTACCTTGAAGGCAAGGGCGTGCCCTTCGACCCCAACGAGGCTGTTCGCCTGACCGAAGACCTGATGCGCCAGGGCGTGCCGGCAGCCTGGTTCAACATGGGCAATTACTACATGAGCGGTGTGGGCCCGCTGCAGCCCAGCGCCACGGTGGCCTACGCGTTCTGGCAGCGCGCGGCCGACATGGGCAGCCTGCATGCGCAGGCCGAGTTGGGCAAGGCGCTGGATGCGCTCATTGACGAGCCACCCCGCCATTACAACAACCGGCCAATCGGCCGGCAGATGCTGGAGTGCGCGTTCGCGCAAGGCAGCGGCGATGCGGCATATGAGTTGGGGCTGACCTATGAGGTGGACGTCGGGGACACCACGGACCGGTCTGAGAAGCAATCCTTGTTTGCCAAGGCGCTCCAGCGCCTCCATGAAGGCGTGAAGTTCGGAAGTCGGCAGTGCGCGGACGGTCTCAGCGCTATGTACTACCAGGGACACATTGAAGCCGGTCACGCCAAAGACCCCATCCGCGCTCGCCGTTACAGCGCCATCGGCGACTATCTCCGGCACCACCCCGACACCCGCCTGCCCAACCTCGATCGCGTGCTGCCTTTGCCTCCGGCCGACCTGCCGCCGTGGGACGGCGAGGTCGAGAGCCTGATCGATGCGGCCAAAGCGGTGCGCGTCACGCCCAGCCTGCCCAAGGCGTCGGCCGAGCTGCACAGGGCCGTCGGCGCACCCGGCCGCAGTTAACTCCCCACCAACCCGTTCCGTATCGCGTAGACCGTCAGCTCGGAGTTGTTGGCCAGCCCCAGCTTTTCCAACACCCGGGCGCGGTAAACCGAGACGGTCTTGGGCGAGAGCATCAGCTCCTCGGCGATGTCGGACAGGCGCTTGCCGCTGGCGATCATCACCAGGGTCTGCAGCTCGCGGTCCGACAGCTTCTCATGCGCCTGCTCGGGCACCGGGGTGGTCAGGCTCTCCACCAGCATCTGCGCGATCTCGGGCGTGACGTACTTGCGGCCCTGCGACACCGTGCGCACCGCCTGCACGATGATCTGCGGGTCGCCGCCCTTGTTCACGTAACCGTACGCGCCGGCGCGCAGCGCGCGGATGGCGTACTGGTCTTCCGGGTACATGCTGACGATCAGCACCTTGATGGGCGAGTTCTCGTCCTTCAGCACGTGCAGCACGTCCAGGCCGCTGCGGCCCGGCATGTTGATGTCGAGCACCAGCACGTCGCAGGTGGCGCTGCGCAGCAGCGTGCGCAGCTCGCCGTAGTCGCCTGCCTCGCCCACCACCTCGATGTCGGAGGCGTCGGACAGCGTGTCCCGGATGCCCCGCCGTATCAGCGCGTGGTCATCGCACAGCATCACCTTGATCATGGTTTCCCCCAGGCGGATGGATCGTGTGTTTCTTCGTTCACATCGTCGAAGTCGTCGTCGCGGCCCGGCGTGCTGCGCTGCGCATGCAGCGGCACCGACAGGATGAGCGTGGTACCTCGACCGCTGCCGCCGCTGCTGAGTTCCACCCAGCCGCCGACGGTGCCGGCACGTTCGTGCAGACCGCGGATGCCGAAGCTGCGGGCCTTGGCCAGGTCCTCGTTCGACAGGCCGCGGCCGTTGTCGCTGACCTCGAGCGACAGCACGCCCTGCGCCAGCGACAGGTCGATGGAGGCGCGGGTAGCCTGCGCATGCTTGCTGACGTTGGTCAGCGCCTCCTGCGCGGTGCGGTAGGCCACCAGCGGCACGCCGGGCGGCAGCGTGGGCAGCAGGTCGTGGCTGGTGCGGCAGGTGCAGGCAATGCCGGTGCGCTTTTCGAAGCGGTTGGCCATCCACTGCAGCGCGGCCACCAGGCCCTGCTCCAGGATGGCCGGCCGCAGGTTGTGCATGATGCGCTGGCTGGCCTCGATGGCGTAGGTGACGGTTTCCAGCGCCTGCTGCACGCGGTCGTACACCTCGGTGTTCACGGTGTGGCGGGCGATCCAGGCGAGGTCGAACTTGACCGCCGTGAGCGAGCCGCCCACGTCGTCGTGGATCTCGCGCGCGATGGCCGCGCGTTCCATCTCGACGCTGGTTTGCAGGTGCTGCGCCAGCTCGGACAGCCGCTGCCGCGAAGCTGCCAGCGCGCGGTCGGTGTCGGCCTTCTGGCGGCGCATCTCGGTGGTCTCGATCGCATGTTCCAGCGCCGGAGCCAGCCGTGACAGGTTGGCCTTGAGCAGGTAGTCGCTGGCGCCGTTGCGCATCGCCTCCACCGCGGTGTCCTCGCCGATCTCGCCCGACACGAGGATGAACGGGATCATCAGACCGCTGCGGTTGAGGATCTCCAGCGCCGTGAGCCCCGAGAAGCCGGGCAGGTTGTAGTCGGACAGCACGGCGTCCCACGGCTCCTGCAGCGCCTCACGGAAAGCGGCCTCGGTGTCGACGCGGCGCGTGTCCACCTGCAGGCCGCCACGGCGCAGGTAGGCCAGCGCGAGGTCGTGGTCGAGCTCGGAATCCTCGATGTGCAAAACGCGCAGACGCTGGCTGGTCATGGCGGCGGAGTATCGGTCGCCCGGAGCGCCCGGGCGGGAAGTGTGAACTGGGGCGCATTTTGACGGGTGATCGTGGCTTCGCCGCGGGCCGGCCATTCCAACAATGCCATGCATCGAAAACCAAGCCCGGGCAGTTCGCCCGGTCGGGCAAGTTCGCCGCCCTAGCCGGAGCCCCGAAGCCGATGAACGACGTTCCAGAGACCCAACCCAGCGACGTGTTGCTGGCCAATGCCGAGATGCAGGATCACCTCATGGTGGCCTGCAACGACCTCGAACGCCTGCAGCGGCTGCTGTCCGGCGCCTGCGAGACCCTGATGGCCAGCTTCGACGGCGCCAACGCGGCGCTGGAGCAGCTGCGTGAGGCGGCAGCGCATCACGACCCGGCCAGCACCGTCTCGCAGCACCTGGCCACGGCCATCACCGCGCTGCAGTTCCAGGACATGGCCTCGCAGCTGGTCAACCACACCATGCAGCGATTGCGCAACTGCGCCGACCGACTGGCCGCCGACGCCTGGGGCGTCGACGACGAGGAGGGCCTCGCGATCGTCGAAACCCCGCCGCTGCGCCCGAACCCGGTGACGCAGGACGAGATGGACGCCGGTTCCATCGAGCTGTTCTAGGCAATCCGCACGCCAGCGGCCCCTTCGACAGTCCTAAAGAAGCCCCGGGTTCGCCCGAAAACCCCCGAGAACGATTCGGAGTTACGAACGATGCACTCAATCCTTGCCGTCGACGATTCGGCGTCCATGCGCCAGATGGTCACCTTCACCCTGAAGAATGCGGGCTACAACGTCGTCGAAGCCGTGGACGGCCAGGACGCGTGGGAAAAAGCCAATAGCCGCGACTTCAACCTCGTGCTGACCGACCAGAACATGCCCCGCATGGACGGCATCGGGCTGACCAAGAAGCTGCGCGAGAACCCCAAGTTCAAGTCCACGCCCATCCTGATCCTGACCACCGAGTCCAGCGACCAGATGAAGCAGGCCGGCCGCGCCGCCGGCGCGACTGGCTGGTTGGTCAAGCCGTTCGACCCCGCCAAGCTGATCGAGGTGATCGGCAAGGTCATCCGCTGAAGCAGCACTCCCGGAGCACCCGATGGGCGAAATGACACAAGAAGGCGGCAACGCCTCGGCCGGCTTCGATCTGAGCCAGTTCTACCAGGTCTTTTTCGAAGAGGCCGGCGAGAACCTGGACAGCATGGAGCAGATGCTCCTGCAGATCGACCTGGAACAGGCCGACGACGAAGAGCTGAACGCGGTGTTCCGCTGCGCGCACTCGGTCAAGGGTGGCGCGGCCACCTTCGGCTTTGCCGACGTGGCCGAGCTGACCCACCAGATGGAGACGCTGCTGGACAAGCTGCGCCGCCATGAGCTGGCCCCCAACGCCCAGATGGTGGACGTGCTGCTGGCCGCCGGCGATGCGCTGCGCGCACAGCTGGCCCGCCACCAGGGTGCCGGCGGCGACCCGGTGGACACCACCGACCTGCTGTTCAGCATCCGCGCGCTGGTCGAAGGTGGCTCCGTGCCCGTCGCGGCAGCCGCCCCCGTCGCTGCGCCGGCCCCCGCGCCGGCACCGGCCGCCGTGGCCGCGCCTGCGCCGGAGAACCTGATCGACGACCTGCAACCGGCCCCGGCCGCCCAGGCTGCGCCGCTGGCACCCGGCCTGCGCCAGCTGGAGCTGACCGTTGGCCCGCTGCCGCAGCCCGAGCAGGCCGACAGCCTGGCCGACCTGTTCAAGGAAATTGCCGATCTGGGCGTCATCGAGCCGCTGGACGCCGGCCGCGCCGCCGACGGCATGCGCCGCTTCAAGATCACCACCAGCAGCTCGGACAACGACCTGCTGGACCTGTTCAGCTTCCATGTGGCGCGTGAGCACATGAAGCTGCAGCCGCTGGGCCCGGGCTTCGGCTTCCACGAAGGCAGCCCCGGCGCACCGGAGCCGGCCAAGCCCTCGGCCGCCGACCCTGGCTACGGCTTCTTCGACGACGCACCGGGCGCCCCCGGCCAGGCCGCCGCTGCCGCCACCCCCGTGGCCGGCGTGCCCGCCGCCGCCGAAGTGGCCAAGCCCGTGGCTGCCGCACCGCGTGCGCCCAAGGCCGAGGCCAAACAGGGCGCGGGCCTGGACTCCGCCACGCTGCGCGTGTCGGTGGAAAAGGTGGACCAGCTGATCAACCTGGTGGGCGAACTCGTCATCACCCAGGCCATGCTGGCGCAGAACAGCAAGAACCTCGACACCGGCATCGCCCAGCAGCTCGTCTCGGGCCTGGCCGACCTGGAACGCAACACCCGCGACCTGCAGGAAGCGGTGATGTCGATCCGGATGATTCCGATGTCGATGGTGTTCAACCGCTTCCCGCGCATGCTGCGCGACCTGGCGGCCAAGCTCGGCAAGAAGGTCGAGCTGGTGACGCAGGGTGAAGCCACCGAACTGGACAAGGGCCTGGTCGAGAAGATCACCGACCCGCTGACCCACCTGGTGCGCAACAGCTGCGACCACGGCATCGAGATGCCGGCCGACCGCCTGGCCAAGGGCAAGAGCGAGAACGGCACCATCACGCTGGTCGCCTCCCATCAGGGCGGCAGCATCGTGATCGAGGTGCGCGACGACGGCCGCGGCC
Source organism: Aquincola tertiaricarbonis (assembly GCF_023573145.1). Taxonomy (GTDB): domain Bacteria; phylum Pseudomonadota; class Gammaproteobacteria; order Burkholderiales; family Burkholderiaceae_C; genus Aquincola; species Aquincola tertiaricarbonis_B. Next base: position 1,852,355 of record NZ_CP097635.1, on the reverse strand, counting down.
TGTCACGCGAGAAGCTGCTGAAGAAGGCCCGCGAGAAGGGCATCGACGCACCCGACTCGCTGACCGATGCCGAGGTGTGGAACCTGATCTTCGCCCCGGGCTTCTCCACCGCCGAACAGGTGACCGACGTGTCGGGCCGCGGCGTGGGCATGGACGTGGTGAAGAAGAACATCACCTCGCTCGGCGGCTCGGTGGAGATCGATTCGGCCGAGGGCTATGGCATGAGCGTGCGGGTGCGCCTGCCGCTGACGCTGGCCATCATGGACGGCATGAGCGTGGGCGTGGGCGAGGAGTGCTACATCCTGCCGCTGTCCAGCGTGGTCGAGTCCTTCCAGGTGCAGCCGGGCATGGTCAAGACCATCGGCGGCAGCGGCCGCGTGGTGGAAGTGCGCGACGAATACATGCCGGTGATCGACCTGGAGGAAGTGTTCCAGGTGCCGCGCTTCGACTTCGAGCACGCCAGCAACATCCTGGTGGTGATCGAAGCCGAGGGCGGCCGCGTGGCGGTGCTGGTGGACGAGCTGCTCGGCCAGCAGCAGGTGGTGGTGAAGAACCTCGAAGCCAACTACCGCCGCGTCAACGACGTCTCGGGCGCCACCATCATGGGTGACGGCCGGGTGGCCCTGATCCTGGATGTGGGCAGCCTGATCCGCCGCAGCCGCCACTGACGTTCGCGAAAGAAGTAGAGCATGCAGCTGAACGACATGATGAGAAGCTTCACCATCCGCGTGCGGATGATCGGAGCGATTGGCGTGGTACTGGTGCTGCTGGCCCTGGTGGGCAGCGCCGGCCTGTACGGCATGTACCGCATCGAGTCCATCAACACCGCGTTCGCGCAGAACACGGTGGCCGAGGCCTCGGAACTCAGCGACCTGCGCGCCGCCATCGGCGACCTGCGCAGCCGCGAGAAGGACATGATCATCAGCTACGAGAAACCGGAGCTGGTGGCCAAGCACTACGAGGCCTGGAAGCAGACGATGGAGCGGGCCAACAAGCTCGTCGTCGAGATGCTGTCCGGCGAGGAAGACCTGGACAACCCCTTCCTGCGCCGCATGCAGCCCGAGCTGGAGAACTACGCCAAGAAGCTGGCGCCGGTGGCCCGCCAGCTGGAAGCCAGCGCGTACGACACCGCCACGGTGGCCAACCGCATGCTGGGCCCCGCCCACCAGCACAGCGACGCGGCCTACGCCCTGGTGGGCGACATCCGCAAGGCGCTGGAGCAGGAAGCCGAAGAGGCGCATGCCGAAGCCGTCGGCGCCGTGACCAGCACGGTGTGGCTGTTCGGTGGCGCCCTGCTGCTGGCCGTGGCCGTGGTGCTGCCGCTGACGCTGCTGAACATGCGCTCGATCTGCCAGCCGGTGGATGCTGCGCGCCGACTGGCCGACGACATCGCCAAGGGCGACCTGAGCGGCGAGGTGAATGCCGACGGCAAGGACGAGACCGCGCACCTGCTGCGCTCGCTCTCGGCCATGCAGCAGCGCCTGCGCAGCATCGTCGGTGACATCCGCGATGCGGCCTCCAACATCCAGCTGGCATCCAGCGAGGTGGCCACCGGCAACCAGGACCTGAGCCACCGCACCGAGAACACCGCCAGCAACCTGCAGCAGGCCGCCAGCAGCATGGAGCAGCTGACCGGCACCGTGCGCCAGACCGCCGAAGCCGCCACCACCGCCAACCAGCTGGCCGGCTCGGCCTCCGACACCGCCGGCAAGGGCGGCGCCGTGGTCTCCCAGGTGGTCTCCACCATGGACGAGATCCACACCAGCTCGCAGAAGATCGCCGACATCATCGGCACCATCGACGGCATCGCCTTCCAGACCAACATCCTGGCATTGAATGCGGCGGTGGAAGCCGCCCGTGCCGGTGAACAGGGCCGCGGCTTTGCGGTGGTGGCCGGTGAAGTGCGCAGCCTGGCGCAGCGCAGCGCCGAGGCCGCCAAGGAGATCAAGACCCTGATCGGCGCCAGCGTCGAGCGCGTGGAAACCGGCTCACGCCTGGTGCGCGATGCGGGCAGCACGATGGGCGAGATCGTCGCCAGCGTGCAGCGCGTGACCGACATCATCGGCGAGATCACCGCCGCCACGGCCGAGCAGAGCCAGGGCATCAACCAGGTGAACCGCTCGGTGATCGAGCTCGACCAGATGACGCAGCAGAACGCCGCGTTGGTGGAAGAGTCGGCCGCCGCCGCCGAAAGCCTGAAGGAACAGGCCTCGCGCCTGACGCAGCTGACCGCCTCGTTCACGCTGGCCGGTCCGGCCGCGGCTGCGCCGCGGATGGCGGCGCCCGTGAGCCATGCGCCCACGCCGGTGGCTGCGCCTGCCGCCGCCCCGGCGCGCGCCGCCATCCAGCGCGCCAGCGTCACCTCCCGCCAGGCAGCCACCAAGCTGGTGTCGGCGGTGAAGCCGGCCGTCAAGGCGGCCGCCGGCAAGCTGGCCAAGGCGGCCAAGGCCGTGCCCGCCAAGGCGCCCACCGCCACCCCGGTCGTGACCGCTGCCGCACCCAAGCCGCTGCCGGCTGCGCCGGCGGCAGCACCGGCAGCCAAGCCGGCGCCGCCGGCCCCGGCCGCCCGCGCCGCTGACGACGGCGACTGGGAAACCTTCTGACAGACCGCGGGCTTCGGCCCGCTTTCCTTTTTTTCAGGCCCCTGAGTGCCACAAGTGCGAGGGATCCCCACGTGAAGTATTCGACCGACAAACCCGCGTCCGGCGCATTGGCCCGACGCATCTCCCTCATCGGCAGCCTGGGTGTGGGCGCCGTGCTGCTGGCCATCTGCCTGCTGATCACGCTGATCACCACCGGGCGCCAGCGCGACGCCGCCGCCGATGCGGCCGACGACACCGCCCAGGCGATGGCCGGCTTCGTCGATGCCTTCGACAAATCGTCGCGCCAGATGGCGCAGCGCAGCTTCCAGAGCTTTCGCAGCGGGTTTCCGGCCACCTTTGAACTCGACCCCGCCAGCAAGAACCTGCTGGCCGCCGGCAAGCCGCTGAACGGCCAGTTCGACGCGGTAGACCGCTTCCTCGCCTCCACCGGCGGCGTGGCCACCGTGTTCGCGCGGGAAGGCGATGACTTCCGCCGCGTGACCACCTCGCTGCGCAAGGAGAACGGCGACCGCGCGATGGGCACCCTGCTGGACCGCGCCCACCCCGCCTATGCCAAGCTGAGCGCCGGCGAGGTGTACAGCGGCCGCGCCACCCTCTTCGGCAAGCCCTACATGACGCACTACGAGCCGGTGCGCGATGCCAAGGGCCAGATCACCGGCATCCTGTTCATCGGCTTCGACCTGAGCAGCTTCCAGTCGGAGATGCTGACGATGATGCAGGCCGTGAAGCTGCATAACACTGGCGGCCTGTACGTCGTCGACCCGCGCAAGAAGCCCGATGAAGCGGTGTACGTCTACCACCCGCAATTCACCGGCAAGAAGGTGCTGGAGGCCACGCCGGCCGCCCAGGCCTTGTTCGACCAGATGCCGCAGGGCGATGCCGGCTGGTTGCGGGCGGCCCCGGCGCTGCGCGATGGCGGCCCCGGCGAGCGCTGGGCGCTGATGCGCCGCAGCCAGAGCACCGGCTGGTGGGTGGTGGCCGAGGTGAGCGAAGACCAGGCCATGGCCGCGCACTGGCAGACCGTGAAGCTGTATTGCGCGCTGCTGGGTGGCGCCGCGCTGCTGCTGGGCGTGGGCCTGTTCTGGGCGATGCGCCGCTGGGTGGCGCAGCCGCTGGGCGAGCTGACCGGCGCCGTGGACGCGCTGGCCCAGGGCGACCTGACGCACCCCGCCCACAGCAGCCGCCAGGACGAAGTGGGGCTGCTGATCCGCGCGGTGGAAAGCATGCGCCAGCGCTTTGCCACGATGTTCGGTGAGCTGCGCCAGGCGGTGCAGTCGATCGAGACCGCGTCGGCCGAGATCGCCACCGGCAACCAGGACCTGAGCCAGCGCACCGAGAACACCGCCAGCAACCTGCAGCAGGCCGCCAGCAGCATGGAGCAGCTGACCGGCACCGTGCGCCAGACCGCCGAAGCCGCCACCACCGCCAACCAGCTGGCCGGCTCGGCCTCCGACACCGCCGGCAAGGGCGGCGCCGTGGTCTCCCAGGTGGTCTCCACCATGGATGAGATCCACACCAGCTCGCAGAAGATCGCCGACATCATCGGCACCATCGACGGCATCGCCTTCCAGACCAACATCCTGGCATTGAATGCGGCGGTGGAAGCCGCCCGTGCCGGTGAACAGGGCCGCGGCTTTGCGGTGGTGGCCGGTGAAGTGCGCAGCCTGGCGCAGCGCAGCGCCGAAGCCGCCAAGGAGATCAAGACCCTGATCGGCGCCAGCGTCGAGCGCGTGGAAACCGGCTCACGCCTGGTGCGTGATGCGGGCAGCACGATGGGCGAGATCGTCGCCAGCGTGCAGCGCGTGACCGACATCATCGGCGAGATCACTGCGGCTTCCAGCGAGCAGAGCCAGGGCATCGGCCAGATCGGCCAGTCGGTCAACCAGCTCGATCAGATGACGCAGCAAAACGCCGCGCTGGTGGAGCAGTCGGCCGCCGCCGCCCAGAGCCTGAAGGAACAGGCCCAGCGGCTGACGGCGATGATGAACACCTTCCGGCTGGCGCCGGCTTAATACGCCAGGCCGTGCCCGTACGGGAACAGCGGCTGCGCCGAGTCGTGCGGCAGGTCTGACTTCTGCGCGGCCACCGCCTCCATCGAGCGCGGCAGCTCCACCGGCAGCTTGCCGCGCGGACTGGCGCGGCCGGTGAGCACGTCGAACAGGGCCGCATCGCTGACGCCGAAGTTGGCCAGCAGCGCATCGACCTTGTCCACCAGCGCGGTGAGCACCGCCGGCCGGTCCATGTACACCGTCACCACCGTGGGCACCACGACCGCGGCGGCCTTGATGGCCTCGTAGTCGGCCTGGCCGTCGGCAAAGGCCAGCGTGCCTTCATGCTGCAGCAGCCCGAAGATGTAGCCGGGGTGCAGCAGCTCGCTGGGCGTGGCGGTGCGCACCAGGGCCACGTCCGCCTCGGCCGGCGTGGCCACCACGGTGTAGCCGTAGCTGCGGGCCACGTCGGCATTGATGCCGTAGAGCCAGACCTTGCGCACGCTGGCCGCCAGCGGCAGCCGCTGGTTGCGGTTCTGCAGCAGCACCTGCGAGCGGCGCTGCGCCTCCAGCGCATCGGCATGGTGGGCCGGCGTGGCCACCAGCGTGGCGGCGGCCTGCACGTCCACATACGGGTTCTCGAACAGGCCCTGGCGGAACTTCTGCCGCAGGATGCGGCGCACCGATTCGTCCAGCCGCGCCTCGGTCAGCTCACCGGCCTGCACGGCCTGCACCAGGTAGTCGCTGTCTTCGGTGCCGCCGAACTGGTCCATGCCCGCATGGACCGCCTTGACGAAGCGGGCACGCCGGCTCAGCGTCTCCACGCCCCAGGAGGTGCCGAAGGACGAGAAGAACGCGAAGGGCGACACGCCGGCGGGCGCGCCGTCCAGGCACGGACCGGTGCAGTCCGAGGTGATGCCCCAGTCGCTGACGATCACGCCGTCGAAGCTGCGGCGCTGGCGCAGCAGGTCGGTCAGCAGCGGCTTGTTGAAGCCGCCGCCCACGTTCTCCAGCGTCACGCCGTCCACCGTCACCGTGCCCTCGGGCACGGAATAGGTGGGCATCACCGAGCTCACGCCGGCGGCAAAGGCGCCGTCGAAGGCCTTCAGGTGCTCGGCCAGGTTGGCACCGGGAAAGGTCATGAGCTTGCCGTAGGGGTTGTGGCTGTCCCAGCCGTCCTTCGCCGCGCCGTAGCCGCCCCAGTGCTTGACCACGGCCACCACGCCGTTGGCGCCCAGGCCGTCGGTCTGCCCCTGGAAGCCCTGCACATAGGCCTGCACCTGGCGGCTGACCTGCGCGCGGTCTTCCCCGAAGGTGCCGAAGATGCGGCCCCAGCGCGGCTCGGTGGCCAAGTCGGCCATGGGCGACAGCGCGACGTGCAGGCCCACCGAGCGGTATTCCTGGCGGGCGATGTCGCCGAAGCGGCGGGTCAGGTCCGCATCGTCGATGGCGGCCAGGCCCAGCGTCTCGGGCCACTGGGTGAAGCCCCCACCCGACACGCTCTGGCCCACGGTGTACTGGAAGTGGTTGCGGGGGTCGCTGCTGATGGACACCGGGATGGCCAGCCGCGTGGTCTCGGCCAGCGCCTGCAGCTTGTTGTGCTGGGTGGCCAGCGTGGCGGCGTCGGCGCTCATGCGGGTGATGAAGGTGTTGACGCCCCGTTGCGTGACCAGCGGGCCGGTGGCGGCCAGGTCGATGGCGGTGCCGGCGCTGTCCAGCACCAGGGTGCCGTGCATCATCGCGCCCGCCTTCTCGGCCAGGTTCATGCGGCCCACCAGGTCGGCCGCGCGCGCCTCCGGGCTGCGGCGCCAGTCCTCGAAGGCATCGAGCTGGCCGTTGCGGTTGAAATCCTTGAACTGGTAGCCGTCCTGGCTGATCAGCGGCAGGCTGTCGCGGCCCAGCGTGGCCTGGGCAGGCCGGTCGTCGCCGCTGCCGCAGGCGCCCAGCCAGGGCGCCGCGGCCAGCAGCAGCCAGGCACCGGGCGGCAGGCCCAGCGGGCGTGGCAAAGCGCGGCGCGTGCGGCCAGAGGTCAGGCCCGTGGGGGACTGCTTCATGGTGTGTCTCCGTGTTGTGGGGGCGCCGATGCTGCCGGCCGGGCGCCGGGCGCGTTGTGCACGCGGGGGCAGGCACTTGACCTGCGGGAGCAGCCAGCCCGGTTTGAGGGTTAACACGGGATGAACAAACACGTCGATTCGTTAATCCTGCGCTCATGTTCAGTACCCGGCCTGCCCTGCCTGCCGCGCCAGCCCCCTCGGTGTCGATGACCCTGGCCCGCGTGCTGCACGAAGCGCTGCGGCGCCATGGCATGCCCGCCGACGAGTTCCACCGCCGCAGCGGCATCAGCGCCCATGAACTGACGCAGCCAGGCCTGCGCGTGGGCCGCCAGCGGCACGAACGGCTGCGCGCGTTGATGCCGCTGATCACGCCCGGAGCGCCCGACCTGGCCTCGATCGACCGCGACAGCCTGCAGCGCCACTGGTCCGACCAGGCGGCGCTGTGGTTCAACCAGCCCGGTGCCGCCCGCGCGGTGACGGAATGGGTGCATTTCCGGCCGCTGGTGGGCAGCATCGACACGGTGGACCTGCAGGCCAGCGACGACTGCCTGGTGCTGACCTACCGGCCTGACTGCCAGGGCGAGGCCGCGCTGCACAGCGTGCTGGCCAACTTCGGCATCCTGCGGGAAGTGCTGCGCGACCACGAGGCCGCTGCCGGCCCGCGTGGCCTGCAGCTGCGGGCCGAGCTGGCCGGCGCCAGCCGCAGCCGCGCACGCCTGGCCTGGCAGCACCGGCTGCAGATGCCGGTGCACGGCGGCAGCGAGGTGGATGCGCACCGCCTGATCGTGCGCGGGCCGGCGCTGCGGGCGGCGCTGGTGCCGCACAACCCGTGGCTGGCCGAGTTGAGCCGCCGCCAGCTGCAGGCGCGGCTGGATGAGCTGGCCGCCCAGCCGGTGTCCGACGACCTGCTCTCGCGGGCCGAGGCGGTGCTGTGCGGCCTGTGGGACGCCGCCAGCGGCAGCGGGCCGACACCGCCGGCCACCCCGACCGAAGCCGACGACGCCGACCCCGGCAGCCTGCAGGCGCTGCAGCGGGCGGTGGCGCAGGCGCTGGGCTGCTCCCGCTGGACGCTGCGCCGCCACCTGGACTGCGCCGGCCTGCCCTTCGCCGAGCTGGTGGAGCGGCTGCGCGCCCGCCGCCTGGCCGAGCTGCTGCCCCGACCCGAGCTCAGCCTGCTGGATGTGGCCTGGCGCACCGGCTTCCAGTCGGCCAGCGCCTTCAGCCGCTACCACCGCCAGCGCTACGGCGTGCCGCCCTCGGCCCGGCGCCGGGTGATGCAACCCGGGTGAGCCGCACACATCCCGGTACATCTGCGCCGCCGTCCCAGACGCCGAACCGCCGTTGTCCTACAGCCCGCCGCCCGCCTGCTGACCAGAATCGGCGCTCGTCGGACCATTGAGCGGGAGATGTTCGTGGCAATTGCCGGTGCCGGTGGCGCCTCCGCCAGGCGGCTGTGGGAGCTGGATGCAGTGCGCGGGCTGATGCTGGTGCTGATGACGCTCACGCATCTGCCCACCCGACTGTCCAACCCCACGGGCCAGCCTTTCGGCTTCGTGTCCGCGGCCGAAGGCTTCGTGATGCTGTCGGCCTTCATGGCCGGCATGGTGTACACCGCGCGTGAGCGGCGCGAAGGCGCCGAGGCGATGCGCGGCGCCTTTTTCAAGCGCGCGCTGAAGATTTATGCCTGCCAGATCGCGCTGCTGATCTTCCTGATGACGGTGGTGGCCGTGATGGGCCTGCTGGCCGGCCAGGAAGCCGTGATCAACCTGATCGGCTTCTACCTCGACCAGCCGCTGGCCGCGCTGTTCAGCGGCCTGCTGCTGATCTATGCGCCGCCGCTGCTGGACATCCTGCCCATCTACATCGTCTTCATGCTGGCCAGCCCGGTGCTGCTGCTGCACGGGCTGCACCGCGGCTGGGGCGGCATCCTGGGCTTGAGCCTGCTGGCCTGGCTGCTGGCGCAGTTCGACCTGGGCGAGGCGGTCTACAACGCGGTGACCACCGTGGCGCCGATCCCGGTGCCCTATCGCCAGACCGGCTCCTTCGAGATCTGGGGCTGGCAGTTCCTGTGGGTGCTGGGGCTGTGGATGGGCTCGATGCAGGCCGAACGGCCGGATGCGCCGCCGCTGGTGTTTCCGCGCTGGATGGTGAACACCGCCGTTGGCATCGCGCTGGTGGGCTTCGTGTGGCGGCATGTGATCGGCCAGAACCCGTTCCCGGGCCAGGCCTCGTTGGCGCCGCTGTTCGACAAATGGCACCTGGGGCCGCTGCGCCTGATCAACTTCATGGCGCTGCTGCTGCTGACCATGCACTTCGCGCCCTGGCTGCGCCGCCACCTGCCGCGCCTGCCGGTGCTGGAAACGCTGGGCCGGGCCTCGCTGCCGGTGTTCTGCGCGCACCTGGTGCTGGCGCTGCTGGCGCTGGCGCTGGCCGGCGACGTGCAGCCGCAGCGGCCCTACTGGGTGGATGCCGCCATCGTGGCGGTGAGCTTTCCGGCGCTGTATCTGGTGGCCTGGGTGAGCGGCGAGCTGGATCGCCGCACCGCGGCCAAGCGGGCCGCGCTCAAGCAGCGCATGTCGCGCAAGCCGCGGCCGCAGGCCGCGGGCGTCAGCGCACCGTCGACACCAGCGTCTTCAGCGCCTGCGGATCCGCCGGCGCCGCTGCGGCGGGCGGTGTTGCCGCAGGAAGGGCAGCCTGCCGCGCCCCGGCCGGCTGCAGATGCGGGCTGATGACGCTGCGCCACAGGGCATAGCCCTCGGCATTCATGTGCAGCGAGTCGGCCGAGTACAGATCGCTGCGCGGCTGCCCGTCGTCGGTGAGCATGCGGCTGAAGACGTCGATGTAGTCCAGGTTGGGCGTGGCCTTGGCATAGGCCGCGATCAGGCTGTTGGCCTCGCGCACCGCGGGCACCAGCGCTGCGCGCAGCGGGCTGGGCTTGATCGACAGGTAGGCGATGCGGGTGTCGGGCAGCGCCTGGCGCACCGCTTCGGTGAACTGGGTGAAGCTTTGCAGCACCTGCTGCGGCGTGCGGCCTTCGGCCAGGTCGTTGTCACCGGCGTACACCACCACCAGCCGCGGCTGGTAGGGCAGCACCAGCGTGTCCACGTACTGGGCGCAGTCCAGCATGCGCGAACCACCGAAGCCCCGCTTGAGCACCGGCTGCCCCGGCGCGGCGAAGGCTTCTTCCAGCCCGTTCCACAGCCGGATGGACGAACTGCCGACGAACAGCACGCCGCCGGGTTGCGGGGCATGCAGCTTGTCCTCGGCCGCGAAGGCCTCGAAGCTGGCCTTCCAGCGGGCATCGACGGTGGAGGCGGCCAGGGCGCCGCTGCGCGTGGCCGGCGTGCCGGCCGCCGCGGACGACTGCGCCCGCACCTGCACGGCAAAGGCCGACAGGCCCAGACCCAGGGCGGTCAGCAACAGGGAGGTCTTGCGCATGCGGGCGGTACTCCTTGAAAACGGCATCCTGGGCGGACCGGCGCCACGTCCATCGGTTCCGCCCCGTAGCCGGCTGTTGCATTTGCCGCCCGACCTGGCGGCCGGTGCGCAGCATGTCAGTCGCGGATGCGGAAGCGGCCGATCACCTCGGCCAGGTGGCGGGCCTGCTCCTGCAGGCTGGAGGCGGCAGCCGCCGATTCCTCCACCAGGGCCGCATTCTGCTGCGTCATGCGATCCACGTCGGCCACCGCGGCATTGATTTCGCCAATGCCCCGGCTTTGCTGGTCGGTGCTCTGCGTGATTTCGCCCACGATGCCGCTGACCTGCCGCACGCTGCCCAGGATGGCCTTCATCGCCTCACCGGCCTCGCCCACCAGGCGCCCGCCCTGGTCCACCCGCTCCACGCTGTCGTGGATCAGGGTCTTGATCTCGCGAGCGGCTTCCGCGCTGCGGTGGGCAAGTTGACGCACCTCGCCGGCCACCACCGCAAAGCCCTTGCCCTGTTCACCGGCGCGGGCGGCTTCCACCGCCGCGTTCAGCGCCAGGATGTTGGTCTGGAAGGCAATGCCGTCGATGGTGCCGATGATGTCGGCGATGCGGGCCGAGCTGTCCTTGATGCCGTCCATCGTGGCCACCACCTGGTCCACCACCGCGCCGCCGCGGTCGGCCAGGGCGGCGGAGCTGTCGGCCACCTGGGTGCTGGCCACGGCCTGCTGCTCGCTGCGACGCACCAGCTCGGTCATGTGCTCCATCGACGAGGCGGTCTGCTGCAGGTTGCTGGCGGTCTGCTCGGTGCGGCTGCTCAGGTCGTGCACGCCCGCCGCGATCTCCTGCGACGCGTGGGCGATGGCATCGGCGCTGCCGCGCACGTCGCGCATCACCTGCTCGATCTTGCCGACGAAGTCGTTGAAGGCCAGCGCGATCGCGTCGATCTCGTCACGGCCCTTGACGGGCAGGCGCTGCGTCAGGTCGCCGCTGCCGGAGCCGATCTGCTGCATGGCTTCCTGCACGCGGCGCAGGCCGCCCAGCAGCGCGCTGATGGACACGGTGGTCAGCGTGGCGGCGGCCACCGCCACCAGCACCAGCGCGGCGCCCAGGCTCCACAGCAGCGCGTCCAGCGGAGCCAGGGCCTCGCCACGCTGCGCGGCGGTGACCAGCACCCAGTCGGTGCCCGGCACGGCCGCGCTCTTGAGCAGGAAATCGCCCTCGCCGATGCGCACCGGCGCGGGCGGCTGCTCGGCCGCCCGCACGCCCTGCAGCAGCGCAGGCGTGAGCTCGGGCGACAGTTCGCTGGCCGGCTTCAGGATGCGCTGGCGGTCGGGGTGGGCCATGATGCGGCCCTCCTTGTCCAGCAGGAACACATAGCCGCTGGGCGTGGGATGGATGGCGGCCAGGCCGGCCACCACGTCGTCCACCGTCACGTCGGTGCCCACCACGGCCACCACGCGGCCGGCCTCGCGCACGGCCTGCGCGAAGGTGACGACCAGCTTCTTGGACGAAGCGGCGATGTAGGGCGCGGTGATCACCGGCTGCTCGCCCGTTTCGGCCAGCTTGTACCAAGGCCGCGCGGTGGGGTCGTAATCGGCGGCTCGCTGGCGTGCGGGCACCGAGATCATGCGCTTGTCGGCATGGCCCACGTAGGCCAGTTCCAGCGCACCGGCGCTGAGCGCCTGCTGAAGCGCCGGGTGGGGGTCGGCCTGGCCGGCGGCCGGTGCCATGGCGGCCACCAGGCGCTTGTTGGCGGCCACCCAGTCGCCGAGCTTGGCGGCCTCGGAAGCGCCGACCCGGCTGAGCTGCACGTTGAGGTCCTCCAGCAGGGAGGCGCGGGTGAAACGGTAGCTGATGAAGCCCACCACGGCGATGGCGGCGATGACGATCAGCAGACTGCTGCCGATCAGGCGGAGACGGATGGTGGCAAACATGACGACAACGGCGGGGCGGACGGCGGCCCTGGGGGAATTCCTAGGTCTGCGTATCGGCCGCCGCGGCCAGGGCTTGAACGGAACGACACGGCCAAGAAGGTGCAAGCAGGTCAACAATCACAGCGTTTTCCGCTCGCCGCAGGGCGGCAGTGGCGGCTAACCTCCGCGTCATGTTCTGTTGGCGCCTGATCGACGAATCCCCCGGTGCGCAGCCCGAAGTGCTGCGGGCCTGGCAGGCCCGTTTGCAGGCCCGCATCGACTGGTACAACAGCCGCTACGAGCAGGACCCCACGGTGCGCCAGGGCGTGGCGCTGGCGGCGTTGCGGCGGCTGCTGGCCGAAATGGCCTCGGTGGCCCAGGCCGGTGAGCAGCAGGACGAAAACCTGCACAACCGGCTGGCGTCGCTGCGCATCGGGCTGGCTGCCGCCGGTCTGCTGGACGACCACCGCTGAAGCGCCCGGGCGGCGCGCGCTTCAGTCGTTCGGCTTCAGTCGCCGGGCGTCAGCGGCTCAGCGTCAACAGCGCGTCAATAGTGCGGCGGCAGTTCTTCGCGCAGGCTGCGCACCACGCGCACGTCGCCGTCGGGCTGCTCACGGCGCAGCTGCGCCACCTCGCGCAGCAGCAGGTCGATCTGCGCCTGCTGGCGCACCACCACCTCGTTCAGCCGGTCCAGCAGGTCTTCGGCGTAGCTGGCCTTGATTTCCAGCTCGGTGAGCCGGTGGTCGGTATCGTCGGGCAAGGGGCTGCTCATCGGGATGCCGGTGGGGTGCCGCGGCGCTGCTCACGCAGCATGTACAGGTACAGGCCTTCCACCTTCTCGCGGGCCCAGGGTGTCTTGCGCAGCAGCTTGAGGCTGGAAGCCACGCTGGGGTCGGTGCTGAAGCAGCGCAGCGGCACCCGCTGCGCCAGGCCCGGCCAGCCATAGTGGGCCACCAGCGCGGTGACGATGGCTTCCAGCGTCAGGCCGTGCAGCGGGTTGCGCGGCTGTTGCTGCTGCGGCGCTGGCGCGCTGTCGGGGGCTTCGGGAGACATGGCCATGGGGCCGGGAGTATCCCACCGCGGGCAGCCCACCCGGCCTCAAGCCTGGCCTTGCGCCCTCACCCGCACCGGCACCGACTTGACCGCCGGCACATGGCTTTCGCGCGCATGGTGGCTCAGCGGCACCACCGGGTTGCACTCGGGGTAGTAGCCGGCGCAGCAGCCCGCGGGCAGGTCGTACGCCACCACGCGCAGCCCGGGCACCTCGCGCAGCACACCTTCCGGGTTGGGGCCGGCATCGGCGGCGGCGCAGGCCAGGGTCACGGTGCTGCCATCGGCCACGCCCAGGCGGCGCATGTCGTCGCGGTTCATCAGCAGCACGTCGCGCGTGCCCTGGATGCCGCGCAGCCGGTCGTCATAGCCGTACACCGTGGTGTTGAACTGGTCGTTGCTGCGCAGCGTGACCAGGCGCAGCACGTCGTCGCCGCCATCGCCGGCAAAGGCCGCATCCAGCCGCGCCGGGGCCTTGAACTCGGCCTTGCCGCTGGGGGTCTTCCACTGCCGCTGCACGGCGGGCAGCGGCCGTGCAAACCCGCCCGGCTGGTGCATGCGCTGGTTGAACTGCGCGAACTGGTCAGGCCAGGTGGCCTCGATCGCATCGCGGATGCGGGCGTAGTCGGCCACCCAGCCGGCCCAGTCGACCTGCGGGTTGGGCGGCAGCGTGGCCTGGGCCAGGCCGGCGACGATGGCGGTCTCCGACAGCAGGTGCTCGCTGGCCGGCGCATGCTGGCCGCGCGACGCATGGACGCAGGCGGTGCTGTCCTCCACGCTCACCGTCTGCACACCGCCGGCCTGCAGATCGCGCTCGATGCGACCCAGGCAGGGCAGCAGCCAGCTGCTGCGGCCGGGCAGCAGGTGGCTGCGGTTGAGCTTGGTGGCCACGTGCACCGTGAGGGGCAGCCGCTGCCAGGCGGGCTCCATCGCGTGGTGGTCGGGCACGGCCCGCACGAAGTTGCCGCCCAGGCCCAGAAAGGCCTTGACCCGGCCGTTGAGCACGCTCGCGCAGGCTTCCACCGTATTCATGCCCTTGTGGCGCGGTGGCTCGAACCCGTATTGCCGCGCCAGCACGTCCAGCGGCACCAGCTCGGGCTTTTCGGCGATGCCCACCGTGCGCTGGCCCTGCACGTTGGAATGGCCGCGCACCGGGCAGGCCCCGGCGCCGGGGCGGCCGATGTTGCCGCGCATCAACAGCAGGTTGACCAGCATGCGCACGTTGTCCACGCCCAGCTCATGCTGGGTCAGGCCCATGCCATACACGCCGATGGTGGCAGTGGCCTTGGCATAGATCTGCGCGCTTTCGGTGAGCGCGGCGCGCTGCAGGCCGCTGGTGGCCTCGATGTCCGCCCAGTCCTGCGCCCGCACGAAGGCGGCGAAGTCGTCGAAGCCCTGGGTGTGCTGGGCGATGAAGTCCACGTCCAGCACCCGTGGCCGGCCGGCGGCCTGGGCTTCGTCGTCCAGCGCCAGCAGCGCCTTGCACAGGCCGGTGATGGCCGCGATGTCGCCGCCCGGCCGCACCGCGTGGTAGCGCGAGGCGATGCGGGTGGTGGAGCGCGTGGCCATCTGCAGCGGCCGTTGCGGATTGGTGAACTCCTCCAGCCCGCGTTCATGCAGCGGGTTGAAGACGATGATGGGCACGCCGCGCTCGCTGGCCTCCTGCAAGGGATGCAGCATGCGCGGGCTGTTGCTGCCCACGTTCTGGCCGAAGAAGAAGAGGCAGTCGGTCTTCTCGAAGTCCTCCAGCCGCACCGTGCCCACCGGCTGCCCCATCGCGGCCTTCAAGCCGACCGAGGTGCTTTCATGGCACATGTTGGAGCTGTCGGGCAGGTTGTTGGTGCCGTACAGGCGTGCAAACAGCTGCCACAGGTAGGCCGTTTCCAGCGAGGCACGGCCCGAGGTGTAGAACACCACCGCATCGGGGTCGTCGGCCCGCAGCGCCTGCAGCTGACGGCCGATCTCTTCGAAGGCCTGGTCCCAGCCCACCGGGACATAGCGGTCCAGCGCCGCGTCGTAGCGCAGCGGCTCGGTGAGGCGGCCCTGGTGCTCCAGCGCCTGGTCGGGCCAGCCGCGCAGCTCGCTGACCGTGTGGCTGGCGAAGAAGTCGGCGCCCACGCGGCGGCGGGTCAGTTCGGCGAAGGTGGCCTTGGCGCCGTTCTCGCAGAACTCGGCCAGGTGGGCCTTGGCCGGCTTGGCCCAGGCGCAGGAGGTGCACGCGAAGCCATCGGGCTTGTTCTGCCGCGCCAGCTCGGGCAGCGCGGTGGCGGCGGCCTCGTCACGCACGTGGTGGGCGATGGAGGTCATCGACCCCCAGCCACCCACCGGTCCGTCATAGGGCTTGATCTTGATGTCGTCGTTCATGCGCGGCCTTTCGTGATGACGGCCTTGCGGCAAGCGACGCACCTGCGACGCCCGCGGGCGCCGCAATTGCCGATGCCGGGGCGTCGCCACCCCATTTGCCGCCATGACGCCCACCGCCGCAGCCGCACCACGGCCCATCCCGCGCGACCCGCAGGCCGACAGCAGCCTGGCCCTGCTGGCCGACCCGTACCGCTTCATCAGCAGCCGCTGCCGCGAGCACGGCAGCGACGTGTTCGAGACCCGGCTGCTGCTGCGGCCCACGCTGTGCCTGACCGGGCCCGAGGCGGCACGCCTCTTCTACGACGACGAGCGCTTCGCCCGCGCCGGCGCGGCGCCCGAGGCCTTGCGCGCCACCCTGTTCGGCGAAGGCGGCGTGCAGGGCCTGGATGGTGAACGCCACCGCCACCGCAAGGCCCTTTTCCTGCGGCTGACCGCGCCGGAGGCGGTGGACGCATTGGCGCGCACGGTGCGCCAGGCCTGGCGGCAGGCCGCCACCCGCTGGCCGGCCGGCGAGCCCGTGACGCTGTACGACGCCGCACGCGAGGTGTTCACCCGCGCCGTCTGCAGCTGGGCCGGCGTGCCGCTGCCGGAAGCCGAAGTGCGGCTGCGCACCCGCCAGCTCAGCCTGCTGTTCGACGGTGCCGGCGTGCTGGGCCTGCAGCACCTGCGGGCACGCCGCGCGCGCCGCGCAACCGATGGCTGGGCGCAGGATCTGATCACCGCGGTGCGCGGCCAGGCCGGCACTGCACCCCAGGCCACGGCACTGGCGTTGATCGCCCACCACCGCGATGCCGATGGCGAGCTGCTGCCCGCCGCAGTGGCATCGGTGGAACTGCTGAACCTGCTGCGGCCGACCGTGGCCGTGGCCGTGTACGCCGTGCTGGCGGCCCATGCGCTGCACCAGCACCCGGGCCAGCGCGAAGCCCTGCTGGCCGCCAGCCCCGAGGACGCGCCGATGGCCCTGGCCTGCTTCGTCCACGAGGTGCGGCGCTACTACCCGTTCTTCCCGGCGGTGGCGGCCCGCACACGGCGCGCCTTCCGCTGGAATGGCTACGATTTCCCGGCCGGGCGGCGCGTGCTGCTGGACCTGTACGGCACCAACCATGATGCCCGTGCCTGGCAGACGCCCGGCGCCTTCAGGCCCGAACGCTTCCGCCCGGAGCGCCGCGCGGTGGAACGCCCAGGCAGCGAGCGCACCGGCCCGCCCGAGCAGCGGCCCTTCAGCTTCGTGCCGCAAGGCGGCGGCGAGCCGGCCCGTCACCACCGCTGCCCGGGTGAAGGGCTGGCCGAGCAGCTGATGAAGCAGACGCTGCAGTTCCTGCTGCATGAGCTGCACTACAGCCTGCCACCGCAGGACTTGTCGATCGACATGAGCCGCCTGCCTGCGTTGCCGCGCGACCGGCTGGTGCTGGTGCCGCAGGCGGCTGTCTTGCGCTAACGGTAGTGGCCGGGCGCGCCCCGGCCCTCAGGCCACCCGGCGCTGCGGCAGGGCCGGCCGATCCGGCTCCGCCGGCTCGGACACCGCGGCCAGCACGGCGGCGGCGGCCTGTGGATCGGCCTTGGTGGCCAGATCGGCCAAGGTCAGCATGCCGACCAGGCGGCGCCGGCGGTCCAGCACCGGCAGGCGGCGGATCTGGGCCTGGCGCATCTCGGGCAGCACCTCGTTGACCGGCTGGTCGTCGAAGCAGAAGCGCACCGGCTGGCTCATCACGTCGGACACCGGCGTGCGGTCCACCGGCCGGTTGCGGGCGATGCCGCGCACGACGATGTCGCGGTCGGTGACGATGCCCAGCAGCCGCTCTTCCTGGCACACCGGCATGGCGCCGACGTTCAGGTCGTCCATCAGGCGCGCGGCCAGGTCCAGGCTGTCGTCGGGCGCCATCACGTGGACGCCTCGCGTCATCAGTTCGGCCACAGTGATCGTCATCGGATACCTTGGGGTGCAACGGGGTTTCGTCACAGGGGTGCGGCAAGCGCCGTGCCCCTGGGCCCAAGCCCTTGGCCTCACAGGCCTGTCAGCGCACGATGGTGCCGGCTTCCGGGGCCTGGCCCATGCCCAGCTCGGCGCCGGTGGTGGGGTCGGACTGCGGATCGGACGCGGTGCGGGTGGCCATCTGCTGCACCACCTCGTCCTCGTCCGACGTCAGCTTCACGCTGAAGAGGCCGTCACCGCCGTCCACCGCCACCTGTGCCTCGCGGTCGCTGACGTAGGTGAAGTTCTCGTCGCTGTTCCACGGCCCACGCAGGTCGCCTGCGCCCTGCGACAGGTTGTAGTACACGCTCGCGAACTCGGGCACCGGCGGCTGCTTGCCCGGCGGGAAGTTGGGCGCGATGGCATACAGCGCCTTCTCGAAGCTCTTCTGGTGCGCCACCTCGCGCGTCATCAGGAAGCCCAGCGCTTCCTTCACGCCCGGGTCGTCGGTGAGCGCGATCAGCCGCTCGTAGACGATCTTGGCGCGCGACTCGGCCGCGATGTTGGAGCGCAGGTCGGCCGTGGGCTCGCCGATGGTGTCGATGTAGGCCGAGGTCCAGGGCACGCCGGCCGAGTTGGTCAGCGGCGGGCCGCCACCGTACAGCACCTGGGTGAGGTGCGAGTCGTTGCCGGCGCCGGTGATGGCGCGGTAGATCTCGCCCTCCTCTTCCACCGCCTCGGCCAGCCGGCCCTTGGCGCCCTTGTTGAGCATGCCGACGATGGTGCCGATGATCTCGAGGTGGCTCAGCTCCTCGGTGGCGATGTCGATCAGCATGTCCTTGCGGCCCGGGTCGTCTTCACCCAGGTACTGCGTGAAGTAGCGGCAGGCCGCGGCCAGCTCGCCCTGCGGGCCGCCGAATTGTTCCAGCATCAGGTTGGCCAGGCCCGGGTTGCTTTCGCTGACGCGGACGGTGTACTGCAATCGCTTGTTGTGCACGAACATGGAAATTCCTTTGTGTGGAGGTGGCTGCGCGGTCGCGCGGTGCTTGCCCGGCAAGGGTGGCAAGGCGTGTTCCGCGTCCGCGCAAGAGGCGGCGCAGGCGCGGCCGCCCGATTGCCGATGCTTGGCACCTTCACCCCACCAGGACATGACATGCCCATCCCCACCAGCCAGAGCGGCGCCGACGAGCAGGCGCACGGCAAGCCCGAAGACCCGGCCATGAAGCAGCGCGAGCAGAGCAAGGCCGCCCTGGAGAACATCAGCGAAGACTTCGATGGCGGCAGCGGTGTCGGCGACCTGAAGCCGGAAGCCGGGGAGACGCGCGTGATCGGCCAGTCCGACCCCACGGGCAGCCGGCGCTGAAGCAGCGCCGGGCCACCTGGACGGTGGACTGTTCACGCGGCGTCAGCAAACGTACGGCAGAGTGGCCACGGGGCCGGCACCCTGTTTGCCAACAGGTGTATCGAAGTTCTGACCCACCTGCGTCCTCCCGACCCGAGAAAGACCCGCATGAACCGACCCCCCGGCTCCTCTTCATCCAGCGGTGATCCGCGCCCCGGCCTGGCCGGACTGCCCGCCGGCATCCAGGGCCTGCTGCAGGAAGGCGCGGCCGCCATCAGCGCCCGCGTGAACCTGCTGGCGCTGGAGCTGCGGCGCGCGCGCGACGTGCTGCCCAAGATCCTGGCCCTGCTGGTGCTGGCGGCCGTGGTGGCGCTGACCGGCTGGTTCGCGCTGTGGGTGGCCGTTGCACTGCTGCTGGTGCAGGTGGCCGAATGGTCGCCGGTGTGGACGATGGCGCTGGTGACCGCCGTGAACCTGGTGGTGGCCGGCGTGCTGGCCTGGCGCGCGGTGGCCATGGTGCCGCTGTTGGCGCTGCCGGCCACGCTGCACCACATGACCGTCAAGAATGCCAACAACCCCACCGAGGTGTCGCCATGACCGCCCATCAACCGCAGGACGGCCTGTCCCTGGACGAACGCATCCGCCGCGCCGAGCGCGAGGTGATGCTGCATGACCGCCGGGTGATGCAGCGGCTGGACCAGGTGACGACGCAGACGCGCAATGCCGCGCGCTCGGGCGGCCGCGTGGCGCTGATCGGTGCAGGCGCGCTGCTGTCGGTGTGGGCAGGCTGGCGCGTGTACAAGGCGGTGCGACCCGACCCGAAGGCCAAGGCACGCGAGCGCGAGCGTGCACGCCAGGCCGCCTACCGGTACGGCCATGGCCTGGCCGACGTGCCGGTGCCGCCGGACCAGCGGCCCGGCATCTGGGGCCAGCTGGGGCGGCTGGGCCTGATCCTCGCGCCCTTCGTGCTGCCGGCCCGTTCACCCGCGGCGGCGGCGGCATCGGCCTTTGCACCGGGCGGCTGGTGGCCGATGCGCATCTTCCGCGTGGCGCGTACCGCGATGGACTGGCGCGCCGCCCAGCAGGCCAAGCGGGCCGAGCAGGTGAACACCGCCCGCGCCGAGCGGGCCGAGGCGGGTGTCACACCGCCTCGCAGGCCGCGGTACTGAGCAAGGCGCCCTTCCGGCCGAGGGGCGCTGAAGGTGCGTTGCTGACCTTCGACCTCCAGGCCCTGGACGCTGCGCCAGCGTCGGCAGCCCCTGCGGCAAAAGCTTGAGTACGGGCAAACTACCCGTCCGGTTAGCCCGCCCCCGCCGGACTCGACGCCACCGGCCCCTCCGCCGCCGCCACCGCCGCCGCCGTTGGCCATCGTGGGCACCACGCCTGCGCAGGGCGCGACCGGCGTCAGCCGCGTTGCAGCCATCACGGCCACCTTCAATGCGCCGGTCGCTCCGGCCAGCGCATCGGGGGCCAACATCCGCCTGGCCAGTGACCTGGGCGCTGTGGACAGCGTGGCCACCGCGGAAGCGGCGACCGTGAGCCTGCGCCCCCGAAGCGGCAGCCTGGTGGCGGATGCCCGCTACACCGTCGACTGGGCCACGGGGCTGCAGGACATCACGGGCCGTTCGTTGTCCGCGCCGGTCTCGCTGCAGTTCACCACGGCGGGCATGAGCTGGAGCGCACGCGCCACCGCGCTGGCCCCCTTGTCCGACATGAATGAGGTGAACGCACGGGTCGCCAGCTTCGATCGGGACGGGCGGCTGGTGGTGGCCTGGACGCAAGCCACGGCCGGCGGCCCGCCCGTGCTGATGGCCGCACGGTCCGACGCGTCCGGGGGCAACTGGTCCGCGGCCGCCAGGCTGTCCGACGCCACCGCCAGCGCCGGCAACCCCAGGCTGAAATGCCTGGACAGCGGCGCATGCCATGCCATCTGGAACCGGTCCACGACGACCGGCACCACGCTGCAATGGTCACAGCTGGACGCCCGCAGCGGCACTTGGAGTGCACCCTACACCCTGCCAGTGCCAGAGGGCCTCTGGGACCTGGCCAGCACGACAGCGGCCACGGGTGACGACGAGCGGCTGATGTTGCTGGGGTGGACGCGCGACAGCGTGACGGCCGTGCGGCAAGACGCCAGCAAGACGGGTTGGGAAGTACCCATCACCCTGGTCGTGGTGCCGAGCGGCGCACGCACGGCCCGGCTGGTCGCCGACCGCGCGGGCAACCTCACCGCGGTGTGGATCGAAGGGCTGATCAGCAGCGAGCGCCTGATGGGCAGCCACTACGACGCCGCACGCGGCGCCTGGACGGTGCCGGCGCAGCTGGATGACGGGGTCAACAACATCTCGCAGCTGGATGTGGTGACCGACAGCGCAGGCTCCGTCACCGTGGCTTACGCGCAGGGTGGCTTCGATTCGCGCGCCCGGGTCGTCCGCTGGGAAGCAGCGAGCGGGCAGTGGGGCACGTTCAGAAACCTGGACCCGGCCACCACGGGGCTGGACCGCCGCGCCGCCCTGGCCGTGGACCCGGCCGGCAACGTGACCGCCGTGTGGGGATCATCGAACGGCACGCGCTGGTCGCGCTACAACGCTGAGACACGCACCTGGTCAGCCCCCGAGCTGATGGGGGCAGGCACCGGTGGGGGCAGTGGGCTGATTGCCGCCGACCCGGCAGGCAACGTCACGGCCGTGTCGGACACCGGCACCGGCATCGCCGTGCTCCGCTTCCTGCTCAAGGACCAGGCCTGGACGCCGGTGACGACGATCAGCACACCGCCTGCAGGCGCCACGATGTTCACCGCCGGTCCGGCCATCGCCGTGCACCGTGACGGCTCCGTCGGCGTCACCTGGACCCAGGCCAGCGACGTGGCCGGCAGCCGCAGCGCTGCGCAGCTGGTCAACGTGCTGCGCTGACGCGCGTGGCCTTTGCGCAAAGCTGCGCATCAGGCAGGCTCGCTCACGCCCTCACATCCGCCTCGCCTCCGGCCCGCCCGCCAGGCAGCGGTCGAACCAGGCGATGGTGTCCAGCAGGCCGGTGCGCAGCGCCACCGTGGGCTGCCAGCCCAGCTCCTCGCGCGCCAGCGTGATGTCGGGGCAGCGCTGGCGGGGGTCGTCCTGGGGCAACGGCTCAAACACCAACGGCGAGCGCGAGCCGGTGAGTTCCAGCACCAGCCGGGCGATGTCCAGCATGCTGCGCTCCACCGGGTTGCCGATGTTCACCGGGCCGGCGAAGTCGTCGCGCGTGTCCATCAGCCGCATCAGCGCATCCACCGTATCGCTCACGTGGCAGAAGCTGCGCGTCTGCTGGCCGTCGCCGTACAGCGTGATGGGCTGGCCGGTGAGCGCCTGCACGATGAAGTTGCTGACCACGCGGCCATCACCCGGGTGCATGTGCGGCCCGTAGGTGTTGAAGATGCGCGCCACCTTCACGCGCAGCTGGTGCTGGCGCCGGTAGTCCATGAACAGCGTTTCGGCGCAGCGCTTGCCTTCGTCGTAGCAGCTGCGCGGGCCGATGGGATTCACATGGCCCCAGTAGTCTTCCTTCTGCGGGTGCACCAGCGGGTCGCCGTACACCTCGCTGGTGCTGGCCTGCAGGATGCGCGCCTTCAGCCGCTTGGCCAGGCCCAGCATGTTGATGGCGCCGTGCACGCTGGTCTTGGTGGTCTGCACCGGGTCCAGCTGGTAATGCACCGGCGACGCCGGGCAGGCGAGGTTGTAGATCTCGTCGCATTCCACGTACAGCGGGAAGGTGACGTCGTGGCGCAGCAGCTCGAAGCGCGCGTGGCCCAGCAGCGGCGCGATGAGCGCCCGCGAGCCGGTATAGAAGTTGTCCACGCACAGCACCTCGGCGCCCGCCTCCAGCAGCCGGCGGCACAGGTGCGACCCGATGAAGCCGGCACCGCCGGTGACCACCACGCGCTTGGCGTGCAGCGGCCTCGGCGCGGCCGTCATCGCGCACCCCCGGCCACCTGCGTGAGCACCCGGTCCCAATCGGCCGCGAAGCGCTGGATGTTGAAGCGCGCCATCGCCGTCTGGCGCGCGGCCTCGCCCCACCGCCTCGCCACCTCGGGCTCATGCACCAGCATGTTCATCACCTCCACCAGCTTGTCGATGCGGGTGTCGATCCAGCCGTTCTCGCCATTGCGGATGACGGTGCTCAGCTCGGTGGTGGCCAGGCCGACGATGGGCAGGCCCACCATCATGGCTTCGATGACCGCCAGGCCGAGGCTGGTGTAGCGGATGGGGTTGAAGAAGAACCGGTACTGGGCCATGGCGGCGGCCAGGTCCAGGTTGCCCACCTCGCCCAGGCCGCCCATGCGCCCGCTGTCCATGCCCACCAGCTGCAGCTGCACCTGCTGACGCACCTGCTCGAACACGTCGGCGCCCAGCCGCCGGCCGCGCTGCTGCAGGTGGTTGACGACGACGATGCCCTCGGGCCGCTCGCCGCTGTAGCGCACGTCCGGCGGTATCAGCACGCCGTGGTCGATGATGTGGACCGGTGCATCGCCGTTGTCCCACATCAGCGCATTGAAGGGCGTGACCTGTACCAGGTGCGCGCCGCTGCCTGCCGCCGCATGGCGGGTGTCGGTGGGGTGGCCCTGCGGCGGGTCGTGCTCCACGAACAGCGTGGGCAGCGCGCGCTGCGCCGGCGTCAGCCGCTCCAGCCGGTCGGTGTGCCAATGGCGCTCGTGCTGGTAGAGCACGCAGTCGAAGCTGTGCTCGCCCAGCGCATCGGCCGGCACCTCGTGCACGTTGTCGCCCCAGGGCAGCACGCCCACCTTGCCCACATGGCCGGGCGGGTGGCCGGGCAGCGTGGCCAGGTGAAAGTCGTGCGGTGCCTGCGTCAGGTAGTACAGGTAGTTGCCGTGCACATGCCAGGTGAGCACGCGCAGGCGGCGGCGGGGGGTGGTGTTCATGGGGTGGCCTCCTCGGTCCGTGGCGCCGCAGGGGCGGCCGGCGCAGGGTCGATGGCGCGGCGAAGGGCCACCGCGGCCACCTCGTCCACGCCCACGGCCAGCGCGCATTCGTGTTGATAGGGGCAGTGCTCGTGGCCGCAGGGGCGGCAGGGCGTGTCGGCCCACAGCACCGTATGGCGCCCGGTGTCCAGCGGTGCCCAGCGCGCCACGTCGCTGCCCGAGCTGACCACCACGCTGGGCGTGCCCACAGCGGCGGCCACATGCGAGACGCCGGTGTCGTTGCTCAGCAGCAGGCGGGCGCCCTGCACCAGCGCGGCCAGCGACCAGAAGTCGGTGCGGCCGGTCAGGTCGATCACGGGCTGGCGCATGGCCTGCCGCAGCTGCTGCACCAGCGGCCGCTCGCCTTCGCTGCCGGTGAGCACGATGCGCAGGCCCTGCCGCGCCAGCTGGTCGGCCACCGCGGCAAAGCGTTCGGCCGGCCAGCGGCGCGAGCTGAAGCGCGCGCCGGCATGCACGCAGGCATAGGGCCCACCACCCGCGCCCTCGGCCGCCAGCAGCGCCGTGGCGCGTGCCCGGTCCTCCTCGGCCAAGGGCAGCAGCATGGCCGTGCCCTGGCGCGGCAGGCCCAGGTGGTCGGTCAGGTGCAGCAGGCGTTCGATCTCATGCCCCTGCCGCGGCCAACGGGTGAACAGCGCGGGCTCGGGCGCCAGGTCGTCGGGCTCGGCAAAGCCGGCCAGCCGCTGCGGGGCGCAGGCAGCCAGCAGGTGGTTGACCACGCTGCCGCTGCCATGCAGTTGCAGCAGCAGGTCGAAGCGCTCGGCCTGCATGGCCTGCAGCCAGCCGGGCAGCGCGGCCAGGTCGGGCTCACGCTCGGGCAGGCCGGGCCAGCCGGGAAACTCGACGAAGCGCTGCACCATCGGCAGCCGCCGCGCCCATTCGCGCGCCCAGGGCAGGCCGATGAGCACCAGCTCCGCCTGCGGCCAGCGCGCCGAGATGGCACGCAGGGCCGGCACGGCGCACAGCATGTCGCCCAGCATCAGCGCGCGGAAGACGCCGATGCGCCGCGGCGCGACGGGCCAGGCCACCGCCGCCGTCATGGGTAGATCACCTTGAAGCGCCAGGCGCCCACCAGCCGCCACCACAGCGCCAGGAACGGGATGGCGGCGGAGGTGCACAGCATCTCCCACACATGGGCCGGATCGTGCGAGGCGTCCCGCAACCGAAGCCACGCGAAGCGGCCGATGCCCAGCAGCGCGCCGGCCGCGCACCCGCCGGCGGCCCGCGGCGCGCCGGCAGCCAGGGCCACCAGCGCAGCACCGGTGAGCCCGACGATGGCCAGGTACAGCCAGGGCGGCTGCGTGCGCACCTTCTGCCGGAACAGGTCGCGGTGCTTCTTGTAGAGCAGCCCGTCGAACACCACGTTCTTCTGCTGCCCGAGCGAGATGCCCCAGGGCGCCGGCCGCACCGGGTGCAGCACCACGGCACGCTCGGCACGGATGACCTCGGCCCCCAGGGACAGGATGGCGAAATGCAGGTCCGAGTCCTCGCGCCAGGCACGCTGAAAGCGTTCGTCGAAACCGCCGACACGCTGCAAGATGTCCTGCCGCACGAAGGCATTGGCGGTGACGAACTCGGCCGTCTCCAGCCCCTGCGTCATGCGGGCATGGTCGGTGGGCGGGCCTTCCACCGGCACCCGCACCCGGCCGCTGGCGGCTGCGGCACCGCCGGCCATCGCGGCCAGGCCCTGGGCCAGCCAGTCGCGGTCGGGCACGGTGTCGTCGTCGGTGAAGGCGATCAGCGGCGCCGCGCTGGCACGCCAGCCCACGTTGCGGGCGGTGGCCGGGCCCTTGCCCTGGTTGCGCAGGTAGCGCACGGCCGGCGCGCCGCCGGTGACGGCATCGAACTCGGCCACCACGCGGCGGGTGTCCTCGTCGGGGCCGTCGTTCACCACCAGCACCTCGTAGCGGTCGCCGGCCAGGCTTTGCCGCAGCACGGCCTGCAGGCAGCGGCGCAGCAGCTCAGGCCGGCGGTAGGTGGCCATCACCACCGCGATCTCGGGGCGGGGGTGGCGGTCGGGCGCCGTCATGTCGTCTCCATCGGGGCGTGCATCAGCCCCAGGGCAGCCTCGGTCACGGCCTCGGCCGGCACCCCCAGCAGGCAGGCGTGGTGGCCCATCGGGCACACGCTGCGCAGGCAGTTGCGGCAGGGCACGTCATGGCTCAACACCCGGGCCGGTGCCCGCCAGGGTGTGTGCTGCGGGTTGGTCAGGGCATACAGCACCACCACCGGCGCCCCCAACGCCGCGGCGATGTGGGCGGGCCCGCTGTTGTTGCACAGCGTGACGGTGGCACCGGCGATCAGCGCCGCCAGTTCGCCCAGCGCCAGCCCGCCCACCAGCGCGGTGGCCGGCACGCCCGCGGGCATGGCGGCCTGCACCAGTGCAGCCTCGGCCGCGCCACCCACCACCAGGGCGCGGCCACCACCGCCCCGGGCCACCGCCTGCGCGGCCTGCGCAAAGCGCTCGGCCGGGTAGCGGCGCGATGCGGCCGACGCACCGGGGTGCACCACGAAGTAAGGGGCCGACGGGTCCACGCCGGCCCGTGCCAGCCGCTGCACCAGCGAGGCCGCATCGCCCGGCCGCAGAGCCAGCCGCAGCCGCTCGTCGGCCGGCGGCCGCACGCCGATGGCGGCCAGCAGGTCGAGCTGGCGTTGCACCTCGTGCCGCATGCCCGCGCCCGGCACCTCGGCATCGCGCACCCAGTCGGTCAGCAGGTGGTAGGGGTTCTCGCGGCAGTGGGCCAGGCGCAGCCCGATGCCCGCCTGCAGTGCCACCATGGCCATCGGTAACGCGCTTTGGGTGCACACGGTGAAGATCACCACCGCATCGAAGCGGCCCTGCGCCAGCCGCTGCACCAGGGCCTGCACCGCCGGGCCGGCCTCGGCCGCGCCGCAGGCCGATTGCACCCACGGTGCCTCGAAGGGGATGACCTCGTCCACGTCCGTCAGGTGTGGCTGCAGCGCGGCGCCGGCGGGCGAGGCCAACAGCGCCAGGTGCACGCCGGGCCAGGCCTGGCGCAACGCGGCCAGCGCAAGCGTGGTCATCAGCACGTCGCCCAGGTTGTCCAGCCGCACGGCCAGCAGGCGGCGCACACCGGCCCAGGCAGGCGCCACGCCGGTGGGGGGAGCCGCGGCCCTCATGCGGCGTGCAGGCGGCTTTGCGCCACCGGCTGCGGGGCTGCGTCCATCGCAGCATGGGGCGACGCATCGTCCTGCAGGATGGCCTGGGCGGCTTCCGCCAGGTCGGTGCACACATGGTGCGGTGTGCGCAAGGGCGAGAGCTGCCACTCCGTCTCGCCGCCCCGGTCCAGCAGCACGGTGCGGCAGCCGGCACGGCGGCCGGCTTCCACGTCGTCCAGGATGTCGCCCACCATCCAGCTGCCTTCCAGGTCCAGGCCATGGGCCTGCGCGGCCAGCTTCAGCATGCCGGGCTGCGGCTTGCGGCAATCGCAGCCCGGACCATCGGCCGTGGCCGGCGCATGCGGGCACACGTAGAAGCCCGCGATCTCGATGCCGCCCTCTTCGCGCAGCTTGTCCAGCAGGGCCAGGCGCAGCACCTTGAACTGCGCGCTGGTGAAGCGACCGGTGGCCAGCCCCGACTGGTTGCTGACGATGACCAGCCGGTAGCCCGCCTGCAGCAGGCGCTGCAGCGCCGGCAGCGCCTGCGGGGTGAAGCGCAGCAGCGCCGGGTCGACGTTGTAGGGCACGTCCTCGACCAGCGTGCCGTCCTTGTCCAGGAACACGGCCTTCATGCGCCCACCCCGCGCGGCACGGCCGCCATCACCACCGCCTGCTGCACCGGCTTGCCGGTGCCGGAGGGGCGGGTGTGCGCGGCGCGGTGCAAGGCGGCGCTGCGTGGTACCAGCGCCGCCTCGGCCGCCACCACCGCCTGGTACACCGCGGCCAGCTCGCGGGCCACGCGGTCCCAGGTGAAGTGCGAACGCACGCGCGCCACGCCGGCACGGCCCAGGGCCAGGCGCAGCGCCGGGTTGGCCTGCAGCCAGGCCAGCCGGTCGGCCAGCGCCGCCGGGTCCTGGGGCGGCACCAGATAGCCGGTGACACCATCCACCACGCTGTACTGGATGCCCCCGACCGCGCTGCCCACCACCGGCGTGCCGCAGGCCATGGCTTCCAGCGGCGTGATGCCGAAGGGTTCATAGGCTGGCGTGGTGACGAACACGTCGGCCGCCGCGTAGTACTCGGGCAGCTCGGCCACGTCGCGCCGGCCGGTGAAGGTCACGCGCTCTTCCACGCCGCAGCGGCGGGCCAGGGCGCGCAGCCGCGCGATCTCGGGCGTGCGCGCCTCGTCGGGCTCCACCGATTCACCGCCCACCACCAGCAGGCGCGGCTTGAGCGCCGGGTCCATCAGGCCGACGGCGCGGATCACGTTGTCGATGCCCTTGCGCGGCACCAGCCGACCCAGCTGCAGCACCACGAACTCATCGTCCGCCAGGCCCAGCCGGCGGCGCGCCTGCAGGCGGTCGCGCGGGCCGAAGGTGGCCAGGTCCACGCCGCACGGCACGGTGCGGATGCCTTCGGGCCGTGCGCCATACAGGCGCAGCAGGTCGTCACGGTCCTGCGGGCATTCGGCGATCAGGCAATCGGCCCCCTGCACGATGCGCCGCTCGATGCCGATGCGCGCCTCGGGGAAGGTGTCGGCACTGCCCTGGTGCTCGCGCCGCACGAGGCCCAGCGCGTGGAAGGTCATCACAAGCGGCACCTCGAAGATGTGGCGCAGTGCCAGCCCCACCCAGCCCGACATGAAGAAGTTGGCATGGATCAGGTCGTAGCCCACGCTGCGCTGCATCAGGTGGCGCGCGGCGCGTGTGAAGGCCGGCATGTGCTGGAGCAGGTCTTCCTTGGGAACAAATTCGGGCGGCCCGGCATCTATGTGGATGACGCGCATGCCTGGCCGCACGTCCACCACAGCCGGCAGCGCGGGGTCGTCGCGGCGGGTGAGCACATCCACCTGGTGGCCCATCGCAGCCAGCGCACGCGCCACCTGCGAGACGTAGATGTTCTGGCCCCCGGCGTCCACGCTGCCGGCGTGGGCCAGCGGTGAGGCATGTTCGCTGATCAGGCCGATGCGCAGGCGGTCTTGCACCATGGTCTTGGCTCCCTCGTGGTGATCTCCGATGGGCCCGGTGGGCAAGCGGTGTTCCGTGCCGCCAAGGCCCTGATGCCCAGCCCTTGCGCGCGGCAGGAACGTCGGTTGCCGCAACGCGGCACACCCACGACGAGGACCGCACCATGACCTACCCGCTGAACAGCCAGAAGGACGAACCCCGCGTGGCCACCCAGGACGGCGGCGACCGCACGCGTGCCGGCTCCAACTACGGCGACTACGTGCCGCCGCCCGAGCGCGTCCACGTGCAATCGGCCCTGCCCGACGCGCAGCTGCCACCCGATGTGGCGCCGGAAGACCCTGATGCCGAGCTGATCAAGGCCCAGCACGCGCAGCGTGCGGCGCGCCCGGCCCAGGCCTCCATCGAAGGCGAGTCCGAGGCTGGCGAGGAAGACCCGGGCGCGGCCGACGAGGTGCTGCGCGAGCCCAGCTCAGGGCCCGAAGGCGTGGTGCCCCGCAAGCCGCTTTGACGGCTGCAATCCCCTACGCTGCGTCCAGCACGCCCCAGGGCCGCCGCTTCTCGAGCAGGAACGGCCCCAGCACCAGCGCGTCCACCGGCGTGCTGGCCCAGGCATGGATGGCGTCGCGCGGCGTGCACACCACCGGCTCGCCGCGCACGTTGAACGAGGTGTTGATCAGCACCGGCACGCCGGTGAGCGCACCGAAGGCCGTGAGCAGCTGGTGGAAAGCAGGCTGGGTATCGGCGCTCACCGTCTGCACCCGGGCCGTGCGGTCGCTGTGGCAGGCCGCGGGAATGCGGTCCGCCTGGGCGGGCAGCACGTCGTAGATGAACAGCATGAACGGCGACTGGCCGCGGTTGGCCTGGCCGGGCGTGAACCACTCGGCCAGGTGTTCCTGCGGCACCGCCGGTGCCACCGGCCGGAAGTCCTCACGGTCCTTCAGCTCGTTGATGCGGGCCTGCATCTCGGCATGCAGCGGTGAAGCGATGATGGACCGGGCACCCAGCGCCCGCGGCCCGAACTCCATGCGCCCCTGGAACCAGCCGATGACCTGGTCGTCGGCCAGCAGCCGGGCCACTTCCTGTGCGGGCTCTGCCATGCGGCGGTAAGGCAGCTTGGCCCACTTCAGCTCGGCTTCGATGGCCTCGTCGCTCCAGTCGGGGCCCCAGTAGGCATGCGTCATCGTCCACTGGCGCGGGGCCAGTTTCACCGGCTGGCCCTGCGGCGCCTGCGGCAGCTGCGGATGCTGCGCACCCCCTTCGGCGCGGGCTCGGCTGTCGATCCACAGCGCGGCACCCAGTGCGGTGCCGGCATCACCGGCGGCCGGCTGCACCCACACCTCGTCGAAGATGCCGGCATCGCGCAGGCGCGCGTTGGCCACGCAGTTCAATGCCACGCCGCCGGCCATGGCCAGCTGGCGTTCACCGGTGGTCTCCCGCAGCCAGCCGGCCAGCTGCAGGGTGGTGTGCTCCAGCAAGGCCTGCAGGCTGGCGGTGAGGTCGAAGTGATCCTGCGTCAGCGGGCCACCACGTTCACGCGCCGGCCCCACCAGCTTGGCCAGGTCGATGGGGTCGATGCGGTACTGGCCCCGGTCCAGCAGATGCACATGCGACTTCAGCGCGCTCAGCCATCGCGGCCGGCCTTGCGCGGCCAGCGCCATCACCTTGTATTCGTCGGAGGACGCGAGAAAACCCAGGTGCGTGGTCACCTGCTCGTACAGCAGGCCCAGTGAATGCGGCACCTGCACCTCGCCCAGGGCCTGGTAATGGCCGTCGCGGTACACACCGTAGGTGCTGGTGGCGCGCTCGCCGCGGCCGTCCAGCGTCATCACGGCGCAGCGCTCGAAGGGCGCCGCCAGGAAGGCGCTGGCCTGGTGGCACAGGTGGTGCGCCACATGGTGGAAGGTGAAGGGCCCGTCGAAGCGCGCACCCTGGAAGCGCTTGCCCAGGTGGTGCGGTGCGCCGTCCACCAGCTGGCGCGAGGCATTCAGGATGTAGGCCGCGAACAGCGGGTCCCAGGGGTTCTCCCAGCGCGGGTCGGGCCGGGCCGAAGGAATCAGCGGCAGCGTGATCGTCTCGCCCTGCAGCCGGCCATCGAGGAAGAGCTGCGCATCGAAGCTGTAGGCCACCGCATCCACGTCGGTGAGCTGGATGCCGGCACGCGCCAGGCAGAAGTCGATGGCATGGAAGGGCAGCTCCCAGGCGCTGAAGGGCACCGGACGCTTGGCGTGCTTGATGCGCGAAAAGCGCTCTTCTTCGGCGGCGGCACACAGCCGCCCATCAATGACCAGCGCGGCCGCCGAGTCGTGGAAAGCCGCGTTGATGCCCAACGTGATCATGGATGGCGCTCCTTGGTGTGATGCGCGGCGGTGGGCAAGGCACATGCCGCGCACGGAACGCCCCAGGGGGCTTCACTTGCCCGGCTGCTTGCTCTCCGTCTCGCCAGCCTCCTCGGGCTTGTCGGTCTTGCCGGATGGGGTGGACTGGCTGGGCTTGAGCTCCCAGTCCACATCGTCCTTGTCGGTGCTGGTGCGGCGCTCGGCATTGATGGCGGCACCCGGCGAGATCGGATCGCTGGCCGGGAAGGTCTGGTCCAGCGATTCGTCCAGCAGTTCCTGGTAGGTGGGCACGCGGTCCTTGTCCTTGCCCTCGGCGCGCTGGTCGTCGGGGCTCGAAGGCCCGGGTTTGGCGCTGGCCTGCTTGTCCAGCAGGTCTTGCTTGTCGGTCGGGTTCATCATGTTCTCCTTGGCCGCGCAGCGGCACAGCCCTGCGGCAAGGGCCGTACCTGCGACCCGCCTCAGATGGCGCCGACGCTGCCGGTGACCGGCAGCACGATGCCGGTGACATAACCGGACATGACCGGCGAGGCCAGGTACACATAGGCGGGGCTCAGTTCCTCGGGCTGGGCGGCGCGCTTCATGTCGGTCTGCCTGCCGAATTCGGCCACCTGCTCGGCCGGGGAATCGGCCGGGTTCAGCGGCGTCCACACCGGGCCGGGCGCCACCGCATTGACGCGGATGCCCTTGCTCACCAGGTTCTGCGCCAGCGACTTGGTGAAGGCGTGGATGGCCCCCTTGGTGGTGGCGTAGTCCAGCAGCTTGGCGCTGCCCTTGAGCCCCACCACCGAGCCGGTGTTGATGATGGAGGCGCCCTGCTTCAGATGCGGCACCGCCGCCCGCGCCATGTGGAAGTAGCCGGCGATGTTGGTCTGCAGCGTCTCCTGCAGCCGCTCGTCGGTGATGTCCTCGATGGACTGCGCATGCTCCTGGAAGGCGGCGTTGTTCACCAGCACGTCCAGCCGGCCAAAGGCCTTGAGCGTCTCGTCCACGGCCTGCTGGCAGAAGCGGCTGTCCTTCACGTCGCCGGGCAGCAGCAGGCAGCGGGTGCCTTCGGCTTCCACGCAGCGCTTGGTTTCTTCCGCGTCCTCGTGCGAGCTGAGGTACACGATGGCCACGTCCGCGCCTTCGCGCGCGAACAAAACCGCCACCGCACGGCCGATGCCCGAGTCGCCGCCGGTGATCAGCGCGGTCATGCCCTGCAGCTTCTCGCTGCCCTTGTAGTCCGGCGCCTGGAAGCGCGGCGCCAGCTGCAGCTCGGCCTCGCTGCCGGGCTTGGCCTGGTGCTGCGCCGGCAGCTCGGTGGGCTGCTCGCGCGCGCCGGCCTGCACGCCCGGCGCCTTCTTGTCCTGCCCGCCCTCCTGGGCCTGGCGGGCGTCCCTGGCGTCCTGCTCCTGCTGGATCTTCAGGTGTCGATCGGTGGTGTCCTGCGTGCTCATCGCTGCTCCTGGCTGGGTGGCGCGACCCATGCGCGCCTTGAGCCGCCCAGCGGCAAGGGGCGTTCCCATTCATGCCGGCCAAAAACCTGCAAGGCACCCCGCTTGCCCCAGTCCGTCCTGTCGTCAACCACCGCCATCGCCAAGGAGACCGCATGAACACGGACCGCGCCATCCGCTCGCTTTCGCCCGGCATCACCACCATGATCCGGATGGACCACTCGCATGTGCTGACCATGTCGCACCGCTACCGGGTGGATGCGCAACCCGCCCGCAAGAAGTCCATCGTCGATGCGATCTGCCTGGCCCTGGAGATCCATGCGCAGCTGGAAGAGGAGATCTTCTATCCCGCGCTGGAAACCGTGGCCACCGGCAATGCGGTGCTCACCAAGTCGCGCCCCGAACACGACGAGATGAAGCGGCTGATCGCCGAGCTGCGCGCGATGGCGCCCGAGGACCGCGGCTACGACCGCGCCTTTCTCGAGCTGATGCGCGACGTGATGCACCACGTGGCCGACGAGGAGACGGTGCTGCTGCCGGCCGCCGAATCGCTGCTGGCCGAGCAGTTGCCGGTGCTGGGCGCGCGCATGACGCGGCGCCGCCTGCAGCTGGCCGCGCCGCATGCAGGCGAACTGCTGGCTGGCTCGGTGCGCACGATGCCGCCGGCACTGGCGATCACCACGCTGGGCATGTTCGTCGGTGGCCTGTTGCTCGGCCTGGCGCTGCGCCGCCCCAGCCGCTGGTGAGGCGCGGCCACCCGCTGCCAGGGAACGCCGATTGCCGTGGTGGGAGACGCCCCCTCTTTACAAGCAGGAGATCGAACATGCAACACCGCTTTCACCGCAGTCTCGTCGCCATGGCCATCGCCGCCGTCAGCCTGGCCACCCCGCTGGCCTTCGCGCAGCAGCAGGCCACGGCGCCGGCCGCCCGCGCCTCGGGCGACATGAAGATGCCGGCCATGCCGCGCAGCGACGCCAACTTCATGAAGCAGGCCGCCGAGAACGGCCATGCCGAGGTGGAGGCCAGCAAGATGGCGCTGCAGAAGGCCAGCCACCCCGAGGTGAAGAAGTTCGCGCAGCAGATGATCGACGACCACACCAAGGTGGGCCAGGAACTGACGTCGCTGGCCTCCACCAAGGGCGTGGAACTGCCGAGCGAACCTTCGCTGGTGCAAAAGGGCAAGGCCAAGGCGATGCTGGACACCGCCGAGGGCGACAAGTTCGACCAGCGCTACGTGGCCAGCATGGGCGTGGACGCGCACGAGGACACGCTGAAGCTGTTCCGCAAGGCGGCCAAGGATGCCAAGGACCCCGACGTGAAGGCATGGGCCGCCAAGACGGTGCCCGCCCTGGAGCATCACCTGCAGATGGCCAAGGCGCTGGATGCCCAGGTGAACAAGAAGGGCAGCAAGTCGGCCAGCAAGTAAGCCGGTTCAGCTCTGCGGCGCGGGGCCGCCATGGAGGGGCAGCCCGCCCTGCGACAGCGTGGCGCGCAGCACCTGGCCGTGGGTGGAATCGGTGACGTAGAGCGTGCGCCGGTCGGGTCCGCCGAAGGCGACGTTGGTCAGCGATGTGCCCGGCGCCGCCTGCAGCACCTGCTCGGGCTGGCCATGGGGGCTGAGCACCCACACCAAGCCCAGGCCCGGGTTGGCCACCAGCACCCGGCCCTGGCTGTCCACCGCCAGGCCGTCGGGCCCGCTGGGCCCGTACGACGTGAAGAAGGCGCCCACCTTGGCCACGCTGCCATCCGGCAGCAGCGGCACGCGCCACACCTGGTTGCCCCGCGTGACGCCGAGGTACAGCACCCGCTCGTCAGGCGACAGGGCCACGCCGTTGGGGCTGGGCACGTTGGACAGCAGCAGGTCCAGCCGTCCATCCGGCCGCAGGCGATACAGCCGGCCGCTGGGGTCGTGCAGGCCGGTCTGCCCCTGGTCGGTGAAGTAGAGGTTGCCGCAGCGGTCGAAGCACAGGTCGTTGACGCCCTTGAAGCGCTCGCTGTTGCGGCGGTCCAGGTAGGGCCGCACATTGCCGGTCACCACGTCGCAGGCCATCAGGCCGTGGCGATAGTCGGTCACCAGCAGCTCGCGCCGGTTCAGCCACTTCAGGCCGTTGGGCTCGCCGTCCCAGCGTGCCACCAGGGTCCACTCGCCCGTGGTGTCGATGCGGAAGATGCGGCCGAACGGGATGTCGGTCACGTACAGCCGGCCCTCCTCGTCGAACACCGGCCCTTCCAGGAAGGAGTCGGTGGGCTGGCCACCGCGGTTGGCGTCGGCCCAGGCGGAGCGCTCGCCGGTGCGGCGGAACTCGTCGGGCAGGCGGCTGAACACTTCAAGCGGCTGCACCTGCGGCGGCTGGAGCACGAACAACATGGTGGCTTCCTGGCGCGCGTTATTCGCGCTCGAATGCGGTGTTGGCGGCGATGCGGCCCCAGAAGGCGGTGCGCTCGGTCAACTCCTTGGCGAAGGCCGCAGCATCCCAGGTGCCGGGCTCGGCGGCAATGCCTTCGGCAAAGGCCTTCATGTCGGCCGAGGCCATGGCCGTGGCCACTTCCTTCTGCAGGCGGTCGACCACCGCCTTCGGCGTGCCCTTGGGTGCGAACAGCCCGGTGAAGTTGATGAGGCCGAAGTTCTTCACGCCGGCCTCGGCGAAGGTGAGCACCTCGGGCAGCGCCGGCAGCCGGTGCTGCCCGCTCACGGCCAGCAGACGCGCCTTGCCACCCTTGACGTTGCCCATCACGCCGGGAGTGGAGGCCAGCTGGAAGTCGACCGTGCCGGACAGCAGGCCCATCGTCGCCTCACCCGCGCCCTTGAACGGCACGTGCAGGAAGCGCGCGCCCGAGGCGATGCCCAGGGCTTCGCTGGCGAAGTGCGGCGCCGAGCCGGCACCGCCGGTGCCATAGGTGATGTCGCCCGGCTTGGCCTTGGCTGCGGCCAGCAGGTCGCCCAGGGTCTTGAAGCGCGAGTCGGCCTTGACCACCAGGCCCATGGGCGCGAAGACGAAGGCGCTGACCGGCAGCAGGTCCTTCTGGTGGTCGAAGGGCAGCTTCTTGAAGATGTGCGGCAGCAGCGCGTAGGTGGTGTCGTTGGCCGCCAGCGTGTAGCCGTCGGCCGGCGATTGCACCACCGTGGCCAGGCCGATGGTGCCCGTGGCGCCGGCCTTGTTCTCCACGAAGAAGGTCTGGCCGGTCTGCTCCTGCAGCTTGGCTGCCATCTTGCGCGTGACCACGTCCACCGCGCCGCCCGGCGGGTAGGGCACCACGATCTTGACCGGCTTGGTCGGCCAGGCCTGCGCTTGCGCCACGACGGCGGACGTGAGCCACGTGGCGGCCACGGCGATACGGAGGAGAGTCTTGGGCATGAGGGTCTCCGTTTCAGCCGTGCAGCACCGCCAGCGCATTGCGCGCTGCGGCCACGCCCATCTTCACGTAGGCATCGGCCGTGACGCCGCCGATGTGCGGGCTGAGCGTGATGCGCGGCTCGGCCTGGAAGGGGTGGCCCGCGGTCATCGGCTCGACGGCGAAGCTGTCCAGCCCGGCGATGGCCACCTGGCCACTTTGCACCGCGGCCAGCAGCGCAGGCTCGTCGATCAGGCCGCCGCGGGCGGTGTTGACCACGATCACGCCACGCTTGCACTGCGCCAGCGTCTCGGCATTGAGCAGCCGTGCGTTGTCCGCGGTCAGCGGGCAGTGCAGCGAGATGGCATCGGCCTCGCGCCACAGCGTGTCCAGCGACACGCTCTGCACGTAAGCCGGCAGGTCCTTGGCGTAGGGGTCGAAGCCCAGCACGCGCATGCCCATCGCATCGGCCATGCGCGCAAAGCGCAGGCCGATGGCACCCAGCCCCACCAGGCCGATGGTGCGGCCTTCCAGCTCCACGCTCTTGTGCGTGGCCTTGTCCCAGTGGCCGGCATGCATGCGCGCATCCAGCGCCACCACCGACTTGGCGCAGGCCAGCAGCAGCGCCAGCGCATGCTCGGCCACCGCCGCCGCATTGGCGCCCACGGCCGCCACCACCTGGATGCCGCGGGCCGCGGCAGCCGCCTTGTCGATGGTGTCGGTGCCGCTGCCGTGCTTGGAGATGACCTTCAGGCTGGGCGCGGCATCCATGGCCGCGGCGCCCACCTTGCTGTAGCGCACGATGATGGCCACCGGGTCATGCTGGCGGCACAGCGCCACCACGTCGTCCTCGCTGGGCGTGCGGCCGGCGTACACCACCTCGTAGTCGCCCAGCAGGGCCAGCGCCTGCGGCGCCAGGTCGCTGCCGGTGACCAGGAAGACTGGCTTCTTGGTGCTCACAGCGTCTCCCCTTCCTTCAGCACGCCGGCGGCGCGCAGGGCGGCATCGAGCCAGCCCGGGCGCAGCGCCTTGCGGCTCTTGATGTCGGCAATGCGCTTGGTCTCGGCGGCCACCTTCTCTTCGGCCAGCGGCAGCATCGCGGCCGCCTTGGCACGTTCCACCACGGTCACGCCGTCGGCATCGCCCACCACCAGGTCGCCGGGGTACACCGTCACGCCGCCGATGCAGATCGGATGGTTCAGGCGGCCGGGCACGAACTTGGTGGGGCCGTTGGGGTTGAGGCCGGCGGCGTACATCGGCAGGCCCAGTTCGCGGATGGCCTCGCTGTCGCGCACCGCGCCGTCGATCACCACCGCGGCCACGCCGATGGCGGCGCACTGCTGGCTCATGATCTCGCCCATCAGCGCGCTCGACAGGTCGCCCTTGCCGTCGACCAGGATCACGTCGCCGGGCTTGGCGATGGCCATCGCCGCATGGATCATCAGGTTGTCGCCAGGGCGCACTTCCACGGTGAGCGCCGGGCCGGCGAAGCGCATGCCGGGCGACAGCGGCGCGATGCGGCCGTGCAGCGCGCCGCGGCGGCCGGCCACGTCGGCCAGGATGGAGGACGGGAAGCGGGCGGCCTGTTCGACGACGGCGGCGTCGACGCGCTCGAAGTCGCGGATCACGTCGGGCCATGCGGCGGCTTGACTCATGAAGAGCTCCAGAAGGTGCGGGTGGATGCGGTGGAAGGGGTCAGTCGATCTTGGCGCCGGAGTCCTTGACGACCTTGCCCCAGCGGGGGATCTCGTCCTTGATCAGCGCGGCGAACTGCTCCGGCGTGCCGCCGGCGGGATCGGCGCCCTCGTCGCTCAGGCGCTTGGCCAGCTCGGGCTGCTTCAGGGCCTTGTTGAACTCGGCGTTCAGGCGGGCCACCACCTCCTTGGGGGTGCCGGCCGGCGCCAGCAGGCCGAACCAGGTCACCGCATCGAAGCCCTTGTAGCCCGATTCGTTGATGGTGGGCACGTTGGGCAGATCGTCCACCCGGCTGGCCGAGGTGACGGCCAGCGCGCGCAGCTTGCCCTGCTTGATCTGGCCGATCAGCGTGGGCACCGACGACATGTACAGCTCGACCTGGCCGCTGATCACGTCGGTGAGCGCCTGGGCCGCGCCCTTGTAGGGCACGTGCTGCGTCTGGATGCCGGCGGCCTTCTGGAACAGCTCGCTGGTCAGGTGCGCCACCGTGCCGTTGCCGGGCGACGCGAAGTTCACCTGCCCCGGCTTGGCCTTGGCGGCCTTCACCGCGTCGGCCAGCGTGCGGTAGGGCGACGAGGCGCCCGTCACCATCACCAGCGGCGCATTGGCCACCATCACGATGGGCAACAGGTCCTTCTGCGAGTCGTAGGGCATCTTCGCGTACAGCGAAGGATTGATGGCGAGGTTGCTGGTCTGCCCCAGCACCAGGGTGTAGCCGTCGGCCGGCGCCTTGGCCGCCGAATCGACGCCCAGGTTGCCGCCGGCACCGGGCTTGTTGTCGATGATGAAGGTCCAGCCGGTAGCCGCGGCCACGCGCTGGCTGGTCTCACGGGCGATGACGTCGGTGCCGCCGCCGGGCGGGAACGGCACGACGATGCGGATGGGCTTGCTGGGCCAGGCCTGGGCAAAGGCGGCGGTGCACAGCGTGGAAGCGGCAAGGGCCGGGGCCAGGGCCAGCACAAGGCGTCGGGTGGACTGCATGCGATGTCTCCGTCTGAGGGTGCGCGCTTGATGGACATCTGCGCGTCGTCGGAATGCAGTATTGGGTGCGGATCCCCTACAGTCCAATCAATAGTTTCTTGAAACCCATCAACGGGACTTTGGCCATGGACCTGCGCGACCTGCGCTACTTCGAGACCATCGCCGAGCTGCAGCACCTGGGCCGCGCCAGCGCGCGGCTGCACCGCACGCAGCCCGCGCTCACCAGCAGCATCCGCCGGCTGGAAGCCGATTGCGGCGCGGCCCTGTTCGAGAAGTCGGGCCGCGGCATTCGCCTGACCGAGGCCGGCAAGGTGCTGCAGAAGTGGGCGCAGCAGGTGCGCTTCGACGTGGAGGACGCCCGCCGCGAGCTGTCGACCATCGGCTCGGGCCTGGCCGGGCATGTGCGCGTGGGCATCGTGCCCACCGCCGCGCAATTCCTGCTGCCGTCGGTGGCGCGGCAGCTGCTGCAGGAGGCGCCGGGCGTGACCCTGCGCACGGTGGTGGCGCTGATCGACACGCTCAAACCCATGCTGCGCGCCGGCGAGCTGGACCTGATCGTGGCCACCGAAAGCCCGCCCGAGGCCGGCTACATCTCCCGCGTGCTGGCCGAGGACACCATCGTGGTGGTGGCCAGCGAAGGCCACGAGGTGTTCCGCGGCACGCCCACCCTCAAGGACCTGACGGCGTACCGATGGGCGCTGCAGCCACCGGGCGCGCCCACGCGCGACTGGCTGGACCACACCTTCGACCGCAAGCGCCTGCCACGCCCGCAGGTGCAGGTGGAAACGACGATGCTGCTGATGCTGCCGGCCCTGATCGCGGAGACCGGCCTGCTGAGCTTCGTGTCACGCCACCACCTGCAGGGGCCGGGCGGGCAGTCCGGCCTGCGCGAAGTGCCGGTCAAGGGCGCCGCAATGCGGCGGCGGCTGGTGGTGAGCTACCGGGCGCACGGGTTCCTGTCGCCGGCGGCGCGGCGGTTGATCGAGTTGTTCGGGCAGGGCGTGGGGGCCTGAGCGGCTCAGGGCGCGGCCAGCACCTGCCCCATCACGCGCAGGAAGTCCTGGTGGGCCTGGGCCATGGCCTGCGGCACTTCGGTGGCCAGCATGTCGACGAAGGCCTTGACCGCGGGCACCATGCCCCGGCGGCTGGGATACACCGCATGCAGCTGGTGCGCCGGCGGGCGGTGCTGCGGCAGCAGGTCCACCAGCCGGCCGGCCCGCAGGTCGTCTTCGCAGACGTGGAAGGGCAGCTGCGCCACCCCGACGCCGGCCACCGCCATGCGTGACATCAGGTAGACGTCGTCCGTCGCCAGCGAAGGCTGGTAGTCGATCTCCATCGACTCACCCTGCGCTGAAGCCACGCTCCAGCGCGGCCGCTCGCCACGCACGCCGGCCGGGCCCACGCCCCGCACGCCCATCAGGTCCTGCGGCTTCGTGAAGGGGCCATGCGCGGCCATGAAGGCCGGGGTGGCGACCAGCAGCTGATCGCTGCGGCCGAGCTGCCGGATCACCAGGTCGGAGTCTTCCAGCGCCGAGCGGATGCGGATGGCGACGTCATAGCCCTCGCCGATGAGGTCGACCCGCCGGTTCGTCAGGTCCAGGTCCAGACGGACGTCCGGGTGCGCCAGCAGGAAGGCGGGCAGCAAGGGCGAGATGAACAGATGGGCCACGCCGATGGGACAGCTGACGCGCAGCCGACCCGAAGGCTTGGCATGGGCGCGCGAAGCCACCTCGAAAGCCGCCCTGGCCGATGCCGACATCGACTCGCAGTGCGCAAAGAACGCCGCACCCACCTCCGTCACGCTGACCGACCGTGTGGAGCGCTGCAGCAGCCTGACCGCCACCCGTTCCTCCAGCTCCGCGACCCGCCGGCTCAGGCGCGACTTGGGAATGCCCAGCGCACGTGCCGCGCCGGAGAAGCCGCCGTGCGTCACCACCGCGGCGAAGAGCGCCAGATCGTTCAAGTCTTCCATTCAGGCCTCGTGTGAATGGCGCCGGATTGTCCTGAAAGCAGAACGATCCGTCCTGCCCGCGACGGCTAGTGCCGGCGGCGGCCCGTTCGTATCGTGCCAGGCATCCACAACGCCTTTCGTACCCATGAACATCCTGCATCTGGACAGCAGCATCGCCGCTCAAGCTTCCGCCTCACACCAACTCAGCCGTCAGATCGTGGACGGCCTCACCCACCAGCATCCAGCGGCGCAGGTGCGCTACCGCGACCTGGTGGCCGAGCCGGTGCCCCACCTGACCGGCGCCATCGCCGCGGGCTTCCGCGGCACCGCCCCGGCCGGCGAAGGCGATGCCACCGTGGCCTCTGAGCACGCACGCTCCGAGGCCCTGGTGCGCGAGTTCCTCGACAGCCAGCTCATCGTCATCGGCGTGCCCATGTACAACTTCTCGGTGCCCAGCCAGTTGAAGGCCTGGATGGACCGCATCGCGCAGCCCGGCCGCACCTTCCGCTACACGGCTGAAGGCCCGGTGGGCCTGGCCGGTGGCCGGCGCATCGTCCTGGCATCGACACGCGGCGGCATGTACTCCGTGGGCAACGCCGCGGGCATGGACTTCCAGGAGGCCTACCTGCGGGCCTACTTCGGTTTCCTGGGCATCACCGATGTGCATGTGGTGCGTGCCGAGCGGCTGACCAAGGGCGCCGAGCTGCGCGAACAGTCGCTCACCGCGGCCGGCGTGGCCGCGCAGGCGGTGGTCGCGGCCGTGCTGGCCGGCTGAGGCGTGGAGAACGCCATGCTCCGCCTTTTTCGTGGCTGGCTGTTCGGCGCGCTGGCCCTGACCCTGGCCGCCCCTTCCCACGCCGCCCCGCCCCCGGCCGAGCCGGCCAGCATCGTGCTCGTGCACGGCGCCTTTGCCGATGGCTCCAGCTGGTCGCGCGTGATTCCTCTGCTGCAGCAAAGAGGCTACCGGGTGACCGCCGTGCAGCTGCCGCTCACGTCGCTGGCCGACGATGTGGCCGCCACCCGGCGGGTGCTGGACCGGCAGCCCGGCCCCGTGGTGCTGGTGGGGCACTCCTGGGGTGGCGTCGTGGTGTCGGAGGCCGGCAACGCACCCCAGGTCAAGGCCGTGGTCTACCTGTCGGCGCTGGTGCCGGACAGCGGTGAATCGGCCCAGGCCCTGCTGCAGCGCCTCGACGCGCCGATGCAAGGGCTGGCGCCGGATGCGGCCGGGCTGATCTGGCTGGACGACGCCCGCGCTTTCCGCGAGGTGATGGCCGGCGACCTGCCGCCGGCCACGGCAGCCGCACTGGCCGCCGTGCAGAAGCCGCTGGCTGCCCGCGCCTTTACCGAGGCGGTGTCGCATGCCGCCTGGCATGACAAGCCGAGCTGGTACCTGGTGACTTCACGAGACCACGCGTTGCCGCCGCGCACCCAGCGCCTGATAGCGCAGCAGGTCCGGGCGCACACGCAGGAGCTGGCGTCCAGCCACCTGTCGATGGCCAGCCATCCGGAGGTGGTGGCGAGGCTCATCGAGCGTGCAGCCAGACAAGCCGGTCGGTAGACATGGATCCTCCAGCCGCGCTGGCGGCGAAAAGGCGGGTGCTCGCCCAGGTCGCCGGAGCGCGGTCACTTCGT
Organism: Aquincola tertiaricarbonis; assembly: GCF_023573145.1. Taxonomy (GTDB): domain Bacteria; phylum Pseudomonadota; class Gammaproteobacteria; order Burkholderiales; family Burkholderiaceae_C; genus Aquincola; species Aquincola tertiaricarbonis_B. The sequence continues at coordinate 1,810,283 of NZ_CP097635.1, read as the reverse complement.
GTCCCGGTCCCGGCCATCGGTCACCTGCGGCCTCAAGGTCCCGGCTTCACCTGTGATGCCTCGACCAGCCGATAAAAAAGGCCCGAGGGGTCGTTGCGCAGCAAGGTGAGCCGGCCCACCAGGGTGAAGGCCTGGCCGCTGAAGCGCAGCGGCGCGCTGCGCACCTCCACGTACCGGGAAGGGCCGCCTTCGATGCAGAACTCGCAGTCCTGGGGCTGGGCCGTCAGCAGGAAGCGCGTCTGCTCGGCCTTGGCTTCCAGCGGCACCATGAAGCCGGTGAGCACCACCCGTCTGCCGTCCAGCTGGTCGAGCGCTGGCGGAAAGCGCACATCGGCGCCCAGCTTCCTGGAAGCGGGCTGCGCCTGAGCCAGCGCTTCCCAGCTGACCACCGGCAGTGGGCCGGCCCGGTCCGGCGCACGCGGCTGTGCATGGGCGGTCTCGCTCGCGGTCAGCACCATCAAGGCGGCCAGCAGCAGACAGCTGCGTCGTGTGAGCATGATCTTCATCCGTGTGTCCTCATCGCATGGCCAGCACGTCGGCCACGGCCGCGCGCTGAGCCTGCCAGGCGGGCCAGGCAGCGCCCAGCAGCGCCACCGCGCAGGCCGCCAGGGCCAAAGCCGCCTCGCCCGGGTGGACCGCCCACCCCGTGAGCCCCGGCGCCGAGGCGGGCAGGCGCTGCCCGATCCACTCCACCGCCCCATGCGCGATCACCAGGCCCGCAGCGGTGCCCAGCAACGCGATCAACACCGCCTCACAGGCCACCACCGCCGCGGTGAAGCCGCGCGAGGCCCCCAGCAGCCGCAGCACCGCGACGTCGCGCACCTGCTCGCGCCGTGAGGCCATCAGACCGGCGCACACCGCCACCGCGGCGCAGAGCATCAGCAGCGCGCCCAGCATCCAGGTGCCGTCGGCCCCCAGCTGCACCATCGAAAAGAGCTTGGCCGCCTCACGCGCGGGCGAAGCCGTCTGCAGGCCTGCCGCCTGCAACGCACGCGGCAGCAGCACCGCGCCCAGCGGCGATGCGTATTGCACCAGCACCAGGCTGGCCTTGCGGTCCGGCTCTTCCGCTGGCGGCTTGCCCAGGCCATCGATGTGCGGCGACGGCGCATGCGCCGCCCACACGGCCTCGATGGGCACCAGCACCAGCTTGTCCACCACCGTGCCGGTGCGTTGCAGCACACCCGCCACGCGATGGCGCAGGTCGGCATGCAGCTCGGCGTCGGATGACAAGCCGTGGGCCGTCGCAAAGGCCGCACCAGCCGACAGCTTCGTGGCCCGCGCCACGTCCGCGCCCAGCACGGCATCGCCCGGCAGCACGGGCCAGCGGCCAGCGCTCAACGCAGCGGCATACAGGCCGGCGAACTCGGGCACCTGCGTGCCCACCACCCGATGGCCCTCCACCGAATCGCCCAGCGCCACCGGCACCCAGCGCTTGACGAGCGGCTGCGCCAGCACCGGCGCCAGGCGCGCCAGAGGCACCGGTGCCGGCGGTGCATCCAGGTGGAAGATGCCCGACAGCACCAGCTGCGCCGGGCTGGTGTTGCCGCCCACCACCAGGTCGGCCGCAGCGGCATTGCGCTCGGCGGCATCGGTCAGCTGGCCCATGACCAGCAGCATGGTCGCCAGCGCGGCCGTGCCCAAGGCCAGCAGCACCAGGTTGAGCAAGGTCGTCGTCGGGCGCCGGATCAGGCGGCGCCAGGCCATGGTGGTCGGGCTCATGTCGCGTTTTCCGGGGCGGGCAGCGAGAGGCGCTGGTCGAACAGCGGCTCGATGCGCCGATCGTGGGTGGCCACCAGCAGCGTGGCCCCCACTTCGCGGCAGCTTTCGAGCATCAGGCTGCAGAGCTGCGCGCAGGCCGCATCGTCCAGATGGGCCGTAGGCTCGTCGGCCAGCAGCAGACGCGGCCGGCACAGCAGCGCACGCGCCAGTACCACGCGCTGGCGCTGGCCTTGCGACAGCCGCCCCGCCGGCCGCGAGGCCAGCGCACTCACGCCCAGCCGATCCAGCAGGCTCGCGGCGCGTGCCCCATCCACCGCCACGCGGGCCATGCGTGCCGCCAGCATCACGTTCTCCTGCACCGTCAGGATCTCCAGCAGGTGGGGCGTCTGCGTGACCACGCCGACCGTGCTGCCCCGCCAACGATCGGCGGCGCGGCCCGACAGGCGGGCCACGTTGACGCCCTCCACCAGGATGTCCCCCGATGCCGGCCGGCGCAGCGCACATAGCAGGTCGAGCAGCGTGGTCTTGCCGCTGCCCGAAGGCCCGGTGATGCAGCAGCTGCGGCCGGCAGCCACCTGCCAGTGGTCCAGCTGCAGCACCACGCGGCCGTCATGCGCCTGGGTCAAGCTCTTGACGTGCAGCATGTCGCGGCTCAGTCACCCGCACATTCCATTTCGCCCGCGCGCGGGTTGGTGCCCTGCGCCGTGGGGCCGGGGCCGGAAGCGGGCAGACCCATCGCCCGCTTCACATCGGCGTTGTCGACGGCGCTGACGCCGTTCTTGTCGTACACGTAGGCGTCGAAGTAGTTCTTCGAGTAGATCTGCGGCACGCCGCTGCCAGCCAGCAGCTTCTTCAGCTCGGGCATCTCGTCTTCCACATACGGGTAGTGCAGCCCGCCCAGGATGTTGAAGCCGCCGCGCGCGCCGAAGTGATGCGGCATGAAGTACTTGACGTTGAACGCCGGCACCACCGTGCGGGCCTGGTTGACGACGCGCGACTCCGGACCGCCCTGCCACACCTCGAAGCCGTCGATGCCGGCGTCGCGCACCGCCTTCGACAGGTTGGTCAGCGGCGCGCCGCGGTTGACGCCGTCGCGATCCACCTGGTCGGTGGTGAGGTCGCGGCCACCGGCGCCGCTGTCGGTCACGTACCAGGTCAGCGTCTTGTCCGGCGTCTTCGCGGTGAACAGGTAGCCGAAGGTCTCGATGCCGCCGCCGTTCTGCAGCTGGCCGCAGCCGATGCTGTGCACCCAGCGCACCACGCGCATGGTGACGTGGTCGTTCAGCGCCACCTTCTCGCCGCCGTACAGCGAAGTGCACTTGGCCGCCGGCACGCCATAGGCCACGGCCTCTTCACAGGCGGCCTTGGAGCCGTAGTACTGCGCGCCGGTCTGCTTGGCCCACTCGGGCGTGTCGACCGAATGGTCGCCATGCAGGTGACCCAGCAGCACCACATCGATGTCGCCCTTGAGCTTCAGCGCATCGTGTACCCGGGTCACCATCTCCGGGTTGGGGTCACGCGCCGGGTAGCCGACCGCACCGTCCAGCAGGATGCCCAGGTCGCCCACCTGGTAGTGCCAGTTGGTGATGCCGAACCAGGTCATGCGCACGCTGCGCGGCGCGTTGTCGTCACCATCGTCACCACCCCCGCAGGCAGCCACCCCCAACATCAGCAGCCCGGCAGCAGCCACGGCACTCAACCCAACACGCAGTTTCACGGTGAAGTCTCCTCGACGCTCGTTTTGAAATCGGCCCGCCTTGCGCCCTGGCCGACCGGTGCCAGCACGGTACGTTCGCCAGGCTTTCAGTGGCCTTTCGTGCCGGGTGTGCGCCGGTGAGGGTTTGCTCTAGCGGGTGCACGCCCCATGGCGCCACGGACAATCGCGCGCTTGAACATGGGGATGCAGATGCGCCTGCTGTTGGCTGAGGATGAATCGGCACTGGCCGACTGGCTGGTTCGCGCTTTGGGTCAAAGCGGCTACCAGGTGGATTGGGTGGCCGATGGCAGGCTGGTGCGGCGCGCCATGCGGGCCAACCGCTACGACGCGCTGATCCTCGACCTGGGGCTGCCCGGGCTGGCGGGCCACGACGTGCTGGAAGCCCTGCGCGCCGACGAGCAGCATCTGCCCATCATCATCCTGACCGCACGCGACACGCTGTCCGAGCGCGTGTCCACCCTGACTGCGGGCGCCGACGACTTCCTGGCCAAGCCCTTCGAGATCGAGGAGCTGGAAGCCCGGCTGCTGGCCCTGGTGCGCCGCTCGCGCGGCCGCGAGACCTCGCGCTTTGCCTGCGGCAACCTCAGCTACGACGCCACCAGCAAGCGCTTCCAGGTGGGCAAGGAGCCGCTGCTGCTCTCGGCACGCGAACACGCGGTGCTGCGCACCCTGATCCAGGCGGTGGGCGAGCCGCTGACCAAGAAGGACATCCTGGACAAGGTGTTCTCCGACGACACCGATGTGCACCCCGAGGCCATCGAGGTGCTGGTCCACCGCATCCGCAAGCGGCTGGTGGGCAGCGGCACGCAGATCGTGACCATGCGCGGCCTGGGCTACGTGCTCGAGGCCGCGCCATGACCGGCGACGCCCTGCACCGCCTGAGCCTGCGGCGCACGCTGATCGTGGTGCTGCTGGCGGGCGTGTTCGTCGGCGGCATCGCGCAGGCGTGGATGACCTGGCGCTCCTCGGAGGCCGCCGTCAATGCCGCCTTCGACCGCTCGCTGTACGGCGCCATCCGGGCCATCGATGCCAATGTGTCCACCGACAGCGGGGGCGTCGGTGTGGAGCTGCCCTACGTGATGTTCGAGCTGTTCGAGCTGACGGCCAGCGGCGCCGTGTTCTACCGCGTGGCCACCGAAGACGGCCTGGTGGAAATCGGCAGCCCCGACCTGCCGATGCCCCAGGGCCCGCTGGCCACGCGCCAGCCCTACTTCGAGACCGCCATGTACGTGGACGGCCCGGTGCGCATCGGCACCTATGTGCGGCCGATCGAGCGACCGCTGACCAACCAGCCCGGCACGCGGCTGGTGATCCAGGTGGCCGAGGACCTCAGCTCCCGCAAGAGCTTCAGCCGCCAGTTCATCTGGAGCGCCGTCACCCGCGACCTGCTGCTGGCCTTGTTCGCCGCGGGCATGGTGGCCGCGGCGGTCACCTGGTCGCTGCGGCCGCTGCGGCAGCTGCGCACGGAAGTGCAATCACGCGCACCCGACGACCTGAGCCCGGTGGAGACGGCCCGCGTGCCGGCCGACGTGCTGCCGCTGGTGGAGGCCATGAACCAGCATGTGTTCCGGTACCGCGACCTGCTGGCCGCGCAAAGGCGCTTTCTGGACGATGCCTCGCACCAGCTGCGAACGCCGCTGGCCACGCTGCTGATGCAGGTGACCTTCGCGCAGCGCGAACCCGATGCCGGCAAGGTGCGCGAGGCGCTGCAGGCCATCCGTGTGCAGCTCAAGCACACCATCCGCCAGGCCAACCAGATGCTGGCGCTGGCACGGGCCGACGCTTCTTCCGACCAACCCACGGCACCGGTGGACCTGGCCGCGCTGGCCCGCGGCGTGACGACGCGCTGGTGGTCCGCCGCGCGCGAAGGTGGCGTGGACCTGGGCTACGAGGCGCCGGCTGGGCCGCTGCTGGTGAGCGGCCGGGCCGAGCTGCTGGAAGAAGCCTTGTCCAACCTGCTGGACAACGCCTTGCGCCACACGCCCGCGGGTGGCCGGGTGACCGTGAAGATCACGCCCGGGCCGGGCACGGCCTGCATCCACGTCAGCGACAACGGGCCCGGCATTCCCGAGGATGAACTGCCGCGTGCGACCGAACGCTTCTTCCGCGCCAGCAACGCGCAGGGCGCCGGCTCAGGGCTGGGGCTTGCCATCGTCCAATCCATCGTCAGGCGCCACCACGGCCAGCTGCATCTGGCGCGTGAGCCGAACGAAGGCGGCCTGCGCGCCACCCTCGAGCTGCCGCTGCACAAAGGGTGAGTCGGCGCGCTGCGCCCGATCAGCGCGCAACGTTGAGGCCGAACTCCGCAACCAGCTTGCGGTAGTCGGCCACCTGGCGCTTGACGTAGGCGTCCAGCTCCGGACCCACCAGGCCGAGCGGAAACAGGCCCCGCTCGCTGCGCAGCCGGTCGTAGGCCGGCGTGGCCATCAGGCGGGCGAAGGTTTCGCTCCAGGCGCGGTAATCCTCCGGCGCCACCTGCGGGCCCATGTAAAAGCCGCGCACGATGGGCCACTCGACGTTGGCGCCGGCCTCCCTGGCGGTGGGCACCTGGGCCAGATCACCGGGCAGCCGCTTGTCCGACATCACGGCCAGGATGCGCACCTGGCTGCCGGCCCTGGCCTGCTGCAGCGTCTCTGCCGCGTCGCCGGTGAACACCTGGATGTGCCCGCCCTGCAGCGCGGTGATGGCCTCGCCGCCGCCCTCGAAGGCCACGAAGCGCATGGCCCGCGGGCTGACGCCGGCCGCCCGCGACAGCAGGGCCGCCTTCATCCAGTCCTGGCTGCCGATGGTGCCGCCCGCACCCAGGATCACCTTCCGGGGGTTGGCCTTCATCGCCGCCATCACGTCCTGCAGCGTCTTGTACGGCGACGAAGCGGCCACCACCACGGCCCCGTAGTCGGTGCCGACGGCGGCCAGCCACTTCACGTCGTTCTCGTTGTAGCGGCCGAACTTGCCTTGCGCCAGGTTCAGCAGCGATCCGCCGCTGAAGGCGACGATGGTGTTGCCGCTGTCGGGCCGCTGCGCCACCACCGCGTTGTAGGCCACGGCACCGATGCCGCCGGGCATGTAGGTCACGCGCATCGGGTCCTGGATGAACCGGCCTTCCAGCAAGGCGGTCTGCACCAGCTTGCAGGTGAGGTCGAAGCCGCCGCCCGGCTTGGCCGGCGCGATGCACTCCGTCTTGCCCAACGGCCCGGCCGCTGCCAGCACGGGCACGGTGGCCAGGCACAGCCAGGCGGCGATTCGTCGGGCGTTCATCCGGTCTCCTGCGTCTGGGCGCTCCCGTCAGTTGTCGGGCCGCACCTTGGCCCGTGCCAGCACCGGCTTCCAGCGCTGCTGCTCCTGGGCGATGAAGCGAGCATAGTCGGCGGGCGTGCTGCCCACGGCAATCGCCGCTTCCTTCGACAGATGCTCCACCGCCGCGGGCGCGGTGATGGCCTTGGCCGCGGCCGCCGCCAGCATGTCCACCGCACTGGCCGACATGCTGGCCGGCGCCTGCAGGCCGTACCACTGCGTCATCTCGAATCCGGCGAAGCCCTGCTCGGCCACGGTAGGCACATCCGGCAGCTGCGGAATGCGCTGCGGCGTGCCGGTGGCGATGCAGCGCAGCTTGCCCGACTTGATGAACTGCAGCACCGCGGGTGCGCCCACGGAGGCCGCGTCCAGCCGGCCGGCCAGCAGGTCGGTCAGTTGCGGGCCGGTGCCGCGGTAGGGCACGTGGGTGATGAAGGTGCCCGTGGCCATCTTCAGGTACTCGAACGCCAGGTGGCCCGCGCTGCCGTTGCCGGCCGAGCCATAGTTCAGCTGACCCGGCTTGGCCTTGGCCAGGGCCACGAACTCCTTCAGGTTGCGCGCCGGCACATCGTTGTTCACCAGGTAGAGGCTGGGCACCTTGGCCAGCAGCGACACCGGGCGGAAGTCCCGGTTCACGTCATACGGCAGCTTGTCGAAGATGAAGGGATTGACCGCCAGCGTGCCGATGTGGCCGAGGATGACGGTGTGCTGGTCTTCGGCGCGCGCCACCTCCTGCATGGCCACGTTGCCGGCACCGCCGGGCTTGTTGTCCACGTAGACGCTCTGGCCCAGCAGGCGGGACAGCTCCACCGCGGCCGAACGCGCGACGATCTCCGAGCTGCCGCCAGGCGCAAACGGCACCACGAAGCGGATCGACTTCGTCGGCCAGGCCGACCCCTGTGCGCTGGCGCCCAGCGGCAGCACCGCCGAAGCGCCCCAGCCGGCAGCACCCAGCAACGCGCTGCGGCGCGTCATCGTTCCACGTTCCATGCCCATCTTCATCTCCCGATCCTTGTGCGGCCGCCATGCTGCCTGGGGCCAGCTTTCAGGAGGCTGTCGCCGAAGCACCGGATTCATGGGCGTAAACACCAAGGCGGACCGGCCGTCACTCCACCGGCGCGGGCTCTTCCTCGGTGTGCCGTTCCGGCTCGGTGGTCTGCAGGATCTCGTTCAACACCGACGTGGCGTACTGGCCGGCGGGCAGCGAGAAGCTGAGCAGCAGTTGGTCGGCCTGCAGCCAACGCCAGGCCATGTCGGCAGGGCGGGCCACCAGGGCGCGGCGCTCCTGGTCCAGGCCGGCGTGCTCCATGCCGTCGCACAACACGGCATGCCGCTCGGCCACGCCGTTTTCCAGGGCCTGCGCCTGGTCGGTGGTGCTCACGCGGCCCCGCCCCCACAGCGGCCCGGTGGGCCGGCCCGCCTCGTCCATCACGTCGCCCGGCAGCGTGTGGCCCCACAGGCCCTGCTGGATGCGCAGCGCCAACACTTCATTGAAGACGAAGGAGCGCACCGCCGACAGGTACAGGCCCTTCTTCTTCGGGTTGCGCACGCGGATCTCGCGCGCCAGCATCAATCGGCCCTGCTCCACGTTGCCGCCATCGAAGCCAAAGCGCTGGGCGCCGAAGTAGTTGGGCACGCCCTGGGACGCCACGGCCTGCAGGTTGGCCTCGATCGCGCCGCGGTCGCCCGCCACCTCGCGCAGCACGATGCGGAAGTGGTTGCCGAGCAGGTCGCCCCGGCGCAGCTTCTTCACATGGCGGCCCTGGCCCAGCACCTTGAATTCCGGGTGCTGCAACCGCGTCAGGTCGGGCGTCTCGCCCTTGGGCAGGTAGAGGCTGAACCACTGGCGGGTGACGGCGTAGCGGTCCTTGAGGCCGGCATAGCCCACGTCCCGCTCCTGCAGGCCGGCGGCCTCGGCCAGCTGCTGCGCCACGTAGGCGGTGTTGGCGCCGTTCTTCTCGACGTCCACCCAGAGGTGTTCACCCTCGCCGGCAGGCGGCTGCAGCGGCAGCTCGGTGACGACGAAGTCCTCGTTCAGGACCTTGAGCAGGGCGCGGGCGCCGCTGGGCGGATAGGCCCGGGGCCAGGCCGGCAACGGGGTGTAGGTGGCGTCGGTCATGGGCGGGGGGTGGCACCGGCTGGTGGAGGGGGCGGGGCGCGATTCTCGCCCCGGCCAGCGCAGAATCGGGCCCGCGGGTGCCGTTCCCACCCCGACCATGCAGCGCGCCAACGACCCCCTCTTCCGTCAAGTCTCCCGCTCGGCCACGGTGATCGGCCTGTGCGCAGCCGTGGCCTGGACCATGGCGGCGCACTTCGATACGGCCAACGTGATCCTGGTCTTCATGGCCGGCGTCGTCTACGTGGCCGCCACCTCGCGGCGGGCGGTGTCGCTGTGCTCGATCGCGCTCAGCATCGCGCTGTTCGACCTGCTCTTCGTTGCGCCGCACTGGGGCTTCGAGCCATCGCGCCCGCAGGACGTGTTCACGCTCGGCGTCATGGTCGCCATCGGGCTGCTGGTCACCGCGCTGGCCAGCCGGGTGCGGCGCGAAGCCACCGCGGCACGGCGGCGGGCCGAGCGCCTGCAGGCGCTCAACGCGCTGTCGCTGGCCCTGGCGGCGGCCACCGACGAAGCTTCGGTGGCGCGCGCCGTGGCCCACACCTTGCACGAATCGCTGGGGGTGCGGGCGCGCATCGCCACCGCCCAGGACGCCGGAGACCAGCAACTGGGCGAGGTGATCCTGGAAGCGGACGCCCCCGGCGACCCGGCAGCGCGCGAGTTCATCGCCGGAGCGGCCGCCCAGGCCCGGCTGGCGCTGGCACGCCTGGCCTCGGAGGCGCGCAGCGAAGCGGCCGCGGTGCGCGCGGAAAGCGAGCGCCTGCGCAACACGCTGCTGTCCGGCATCTCCCACGACTTCCGCACGCCGCTGACCACCATCGTCGGGGCCACCACCAGCCTGCTGGAGCAGGAGCAGGCGCTGGACCCCACCGCCAAGCGCCAGCTGCTGCACAGCGTGCTGCGCGAAGCACGCCGCATGCATGCGCTCACCAGCACGCTGCTGGACCTGACGCGGATGCAGGAAGGCGCGTTGCAGCCGCGCTTCGAGTGGTGCCCCGCCGACGAGCTGGTGCAGGAGGTGCTGCGTGCGCTGCCGCCGGGCCTGGCAGGCCTGACGGTGCAGGTGTCGGTGGCCGGTGATCCGCCGGTGTGGTGCGACCCGGGGCTGATCGAGCGGGTGCTGTCGAACCTGCTGGACAACGCCGCCCGTTACGCTCCGGCCGGCGGTCGCATCACCATCGGCAGCCGCCACGGGCCCGGCTTCTGGGAGCTGTGCGTGGCCGACAACGGGCCCGGCGTGCCGCCCGGCATGGAGCAGCGCATCTTCCAGAAGTTCGTGCGGGGCGATGACACGCGCGACGGCACCGGGCTCGGTCTGGCGCTGTGCGCCGCCATTGCCGACCTGCACGGCGGCACCATCGGCGTGCACAACGAGGGCGGTGCGGTGTTCACGCTGCGCATTGCGCAACCGGCCCATGGGCTCGAGGAACTGGAGAGGTGATGGCCATGCGCACCACGGTGCTGGTTCTGGAAGACGACGACAGCATCCGCCAGCTGCTGGCGGCCACCTTGCGGGCCGAAGGCCACCAGATCGAAGAAGCGACGAACGTGCGCGACGGCCGCACGCTCGCCAGCAACCGGCCGATCGATGTCTACCTGGTCGATCTGGGCCTGCCCGACGGCGACGGCGTCGAGTTCATCCGCTGGCTGCGCGGTTGGACCCAGCGGCCGGTGATCGTGCTCTCGGCCCGCGTGCACGAAGCGCACAAGGTGGTGGCGCTGGATGCCGGCGCCGACGACTTCGTGAGCAAGCCCTTCAGCGTGGCCGAGCTGCACGCCCGCATGCGGGTGGCGTTGCGCCACGCGGCGCGCACGGCCATGGGCGGCAGCACCCGCCTGATGCTCGGTGAGCTTTGCGTGGACCTGGACGCCCGCAGCGTGCAGCGCGGTGATGAGCGCATCCGCCTGACCGGCACGCAGTGGCGGCTGCTGGAGGCGCTGGCCCGGCATGCCGGGCGCGTGGTCACCAGCGCGGCCCTGCTGCGCGAGGTGTGGGGGCCGGGGCACGACGAGCAGCTGCACTACCTGCGCATCTACGTGCGGCAGCTGCGCCAGAAGCTCGAGGCGGACCCGACCAACCCGGTGTACCTGCTCAACGAAACCGGTGTCGGCTACCGGCTGGTGAGCCGCTGATACCGGCGCTGCGAACGCCGCCTGACGGCGAACTTACAGCCTAGGTGTAAGCCCGCAAGCCGTCGTTTACTCGGCATTTATTCGCTGCTGCTTACGCTGCGTGCCGGACCCGCGGGCCTTCCGGCATCGCGGCCTGTCACTCCAATCAAAGGGCAGCATGAGCACGATCGAAGCAGGCAGTGCGGTGCCGATTGACCGCAAGAGACCCATGACGAAGGAGGAACGCAAGGTCATCCTCGCTTCTTCGGCAGGCACCATCTTCGAGTGGTACGACTTCTACCTGTACGGGGCACTGGCGGCCATCATCGGCGCGCAGTTCTTCTCCTCGTTCCCCGAGGCCACGCGCAACGTGTTCGCGCTGCTGGCCTTCGCCGCGGGCTTCCTGGTGCGGCCCTTCGGCGCGCTGTTCTTCGGCCGCCTGGGTGACCTGATCGGCCGCAAGCACACCTTCCTGATGACGATCCTCATCATGGGGATCTCGACCTTCGTCGTCGGCTTGCTGCCGAGCTACGAAGCCATCGGCTGGGTGGCCCCGGTGGCGCTCATCGTGCTGCGCATGCTGCAGGGCCTGGCCCTGGGCGGCGAGTACGGCGGCGCGGTGGTCTACGTGGCCGAGCATGCGCCACGCGGCCGGCGCGGCTACTTCACCAGCTGGATCCAGACCACCGCCACGCTGGGGCTGCTGCTGTCGCTGATGGTGATCCTGGGCGTGCGCACCCTCACCGGTGAAGACGCCTTCAAGGAATGGGGCTGGCGCGTGCCTTTCCTGCTGTCCATCATCCTGCTGGGCATCTCGGTGTGGATCCGGCTGCAGATGGAAGAGTCGCCGGCCTTCAAGAAGATGAAGGACGAAGGACGCCAGTCGAAGGCGCCGATCTCCGAGGCCTTCGGCAACTGGAAGAACGGCAAGTTCGCGCTGATGGCGCTGCTGGGCCTGGTGGCCGGCCAGGCGGTGGTCTGGTACACGGGCCAGTTCTACGCCCTCTTCTTCCTGCAGAGCATCCTGCGCGTGGACATGTTCTCGGCCAACGTGCTGATCGCCTGGTCGCTGGTGCTGGGCACCGCGGGCTTCGTGTTCTTCGGCTCGCTGTCCGACCGCATCGGCCGCAAGAAGATCATCCTGGCCGGCTGCGTGCTGGCCGCGGCCACCTACTTCCCGGTGTTCAAGGCCATCACCGCGATCGCCAACCCGACGCTGAACGCGGCCCAGCAGAACACCAAGGTGGTGATCGTCGCCGACCCGGACGACTGCTCCTTCCAGTTCAACCCGACGGGCACCGCCAAGTTCACCAGCTCGTGCGACATCAGCAAGGCGCTGCTGGCGCGCAGCTCGGTGAACTACTCGGTGCAATACCAGCCGGGCGCCATTCCGGCCAAGGTGATGGTGGGCAGCACCGAGATCGCCTCGTACGAGGTGGCCAAGCTGTCGGGTGACGCGGCCAAGGCCACGCCCGCGGCCTTCACCAAGCAGGTCAACGAGGCGCTGGCCGCGGCAGGCTACCCGCCCCCGGGCAAGCCGGCGGAAGGCATCGTCAAGCTCGATGGCTTCTTCGACATCTTCAACAGCCAGGCGTTTCCGCTGGTGCTGATCCTGACCTACCTGGTGCTGCTGGTGACCATGGTCTACGGCCCGATCGCGGCCGCGCTGGTGGAGCTGTTCCCGACCCGCATCCGGTACACCGGCATGTCGCTGCCGTATCACATCGGCAACGGCTGGTTCGGCGGCCTGATGCCGGCCACCGCCTTCGCGATGATCGCCCAGACAGGCGACCCCTACTACGGCCTGTGGTACCCCATCGTCATCGCGCTGGGCACCTTCGTCATCGGCATGCTGTTCGTGCCGGAGAACAAGGACAAGGACATCTTTGCCGAGCAGGGCGTCCGGTAAGCCGAACGGGCTGCGCTGCCAGCGCAGCCCGGCTTGTACGAGCGCGCGGCGCGTGCTACGTTTGCCGCCGCTTGTGCAGCCAACAGGAGTACGCGATGCCCAGGCTCAAGGACCTTGAAGCGGGTGATGTCAGACTGACCTCGAGCAGTACCTGGACTACGCCAACGGGCTGCACTCGGACAACGAGTTCGCAATCGACTGGGACCTGGTGTGTCGTGACAAGCCGGTCAAGCACAACGAGGTCAAGCGATGGATCGGCTACATGTACCTGCCGTCGCTGCTGATGTGGTCGTCCAACGTACCCATCAGCCGCTTTGCATTCGACCAGGAGATGGGACCTGGGTTGATGCTCGATGCCAAGGTGGTGACCTCGGAGCAGTTTCGGCTGGCCATGGAAGCCGACAAGGAGCGGTGGAAGCTGATCGGGCCGTTGGAAGAGGAAGCATCACCCAACGACCCGGAGTACAAGACCAAGCTCCAGGAGCATCGCGAGAGGGCTACGGCACTGAAGCAGACCTACAGGCAGCATGCGCCGTTGAAGGTCAACGGCGGTTCGGTCAAGCTCCAATCGAAGTAGCGCCGGGCGGCGGCTCCAAAGAGAAGTCGGTGCAGCCGTCACCCATCAGATCCACGACCCACCCGCCAGCGTGAGGTCTGGGGCTCGGCCTCGGCGATCAAACGCCGCAGGCCGGCCAGGGCCCGCTGCACCGGCTGCGGCCGGCAGGCCGCCAGGCCGCGCTCGGCCCGCAGCTGCTGCAGCTGCTGCCACAGCGCGCCGAAGGTGGCCGCCTGCGTGGCCTGCCGATGCAGCAGCTCCGCGCTCAACCCCAGCACCTGCGCCAGCGGGCGCCAGGCCGCGTCGTCGGCCCGCGCCACGAAGCCGCGCCGCCACAGGCCACGCAAGCGGTGCCGGGCCAGCAACAGGCATTGCAGGTCGTCGGGGTCGTCCACCATCAGCTCACCATGGGCCTGGGCCTGGCGGTCCCATTCCCGCAGCTGCCAGGACAGGCCCACGTCCACCCGGCCTTCACGCCGACTGGAGGTGATCACCCTCACTTCGCAGCTGTGGCGGATGCGGCGATCCGCGCAGCGCAGTGCCTGCACCAGCGCTTCGTCCTCCAGCCAGGGTACACCGGCCGGCACGCCGCCCACGGCGCGGTAGGCATCGGCGCGCACCGCCAGGCTGGCACCGAAGTGCTGGTGGTGCCGCGGCCAGGGGTCGGCGTCGTCGGGGTCCAGCAGGCACTGCAGCTTTTCGCAGGCCAGGCGGTAGCCGGTGTCCCAGCGCTGCCAGCGCTGGGGCGGGTTGCTGCCGGGCTCCGCATCGCTGGCCGCCAGCAGGCGGCCGCCCACCGCATCCGCGCCGCGGTCGATCTCACGCGCGGTGTTGCACAACCAGTGCGGCGCCACGCAGGTGTCGCCATCGGTGCTGGCGATGAAAGCGCCGCGCACCCGGCCTGCCAGCAGGCGCTGCGCGGCCTCGTCCATCAACAGCTTGCGCGCATGGCCGACGTTGGCCTGCTGCGGTGGCAGCTGCACCTCGCACACCTGCAGCTGCAGCCAGGGATGACGCTGCGCGAAGGCCCGCACGATCGCTGCACTGTCGTCGCTGCAGTTGTTGGCCAGCACCAGCACTTCGAAGTCGGGTGGCTCCTGCTGTGCGGCCAGGGCCTGCAGCGTGGCAGGCAGCCGCTGCGCTTCGTTGCGCACCGGCACGATCACGCTTGCCTGCAACCGCTCGCGCGGCGGCGCGAAGCCGATCAACGCCGGCCGAGGACCATGCCCACCAGCACCCCGCCAGCCACCGAGGCCAGCGGGTGTTCCCGCACGAACTGCCGCACCAGGTCGACCATCTCGTGCATGGCCTCGCCCACAGGCAGGCTGTCGAGCGAGGCGGCGGTGCCTGCAAAGTCCGGTTCGTCGCCGGCCGAGGACGAATAGTCCTGGCGCGGGCCGGCGGCCGAGGTGCCGGAGGCAGAGGTGTCGGCGGTGGTGGTGCCGGCCGTGGTGGTGCCGGCCATGGTGCCGGTGCTGCCACCGGGGGCGCCGGCGGGCGCCGGCGTGGGTGCGGGCTTCTGCGAGGAATCGAACGGTTCGTTCACGGGGTGCTCCTGGGGTTGTTGCCCACCGGGTGGGCAATCGCCGTACCCACCAGGTGTCAGCGCTTCAGGCCCAATGCCTGCAGCAGCCAGGCCAAGCGCCTCTCGGTGGTGAACCAACCCGCCAGGATGGCCACCAGCCCCATCGGCGACAGCAGCATGTCCAGCGACCCCACCACGGTGGCGCTGAAGGGCGCTTCCTCGTTACCGGCATCAGCCGGGGGAAGGGGCGGTGCGCAGCCGTCGCGCGATGCCCTGCGTGGCATCGCCCGGCAGCAGCCGCTGCGGCACCTGCGTGAACGACCAGCCGCTGCTGGTGGCATGGATCACCCACACCAGGTCGTAGCGGTGGTCGGGCCAGCGCAGCGGCGCTTCTTCGCGGCCCAGCAGCGCATTGGCCAGTGCGGGCAGCTCGTCATGGCGCCAGCTCACCACCACCGGGCCGGTCAGCAGCCGCAGCACCTGGGCCACATGGGCCACCGGCTCGCTGGCGCTGAAGCGCTCGTCCACCTGCAGGCCCAGCTCCTCGGCCAGCGGCTCCACGGTGAGCCGCGGCCGCGGGCTGGTGTGCTCGTCGGTGGGCCGCGCCGCGAACACATGGCCGGGCTGTTCCACGTGCTTGCGCACCGCGCCGGCGTCGATGGGCGCGAAAAAGCGCACCAGGGCCCCGGCACGCTGCCAGCCGCGCAAACTGAGGCCGGTGTCGGCCTCGTCCTCCGGCTTCTCGGCATGGCGGATCAGCATGATGTGGGTCATGGCGTCACCGGCTCCATGGCTTGTTCCGCCACCGTCTGCGTGGCCGCCTCGTGGCGGACCTTCAGCCGCTTGAACGCAGCCAGCGACTGGCCCACCACCTGGTCCATGTTGTAGTAGCGGTAGGTGGCCAGGCGGCCGACGAAGGTCACGTGGTCCAGTGCGTCGGCCTCCTCCTGATAGCGGCGGTAGAGGGCGGCGTTCTCCTCGCGCGGCACCGGGTAGTAGGGGTCGCCCTCGGCGCAGGGGTATTCGTACACCACGGATGTGCAGGCGTGCTGCTGGCCGGTGAGGTGCTTGAACTCGCTGACGCGGGTGAAACCGTATTCGTTCGGGTGGTTGACCGTGCCCACCGGCTGGAACTGCTCGCGCGGCATCGTCACATGCTCGAAGCGCAGGCTGCGATAGGGCAGCCTGCCGTGGCGATGGTTGAAGAAGGCATCGATGGGCCCGGTGTAGACCATGTGCTGCCACGGCAGCATGTTCACCACCTCGCGGTAGTCGGTGTTCAGCATCACCTTGATGTTGGGGTGCGCCAGCATGTTCTGGAACATGCGGGTGTAGCCGTGCCGGGGCATGGCCTGGAAGGTGTCGGCGAAGTAGCGGTCGTCGCGGTTGGTGCGCAGCGGCACGCGCGCGGTCACGCTGGCGTCCAGCTCCGAAGGGTCCAGGCCCCACTGCTTGCGCGTGTAGCCGCGGAAGAACTTGTTGTACAGGTCGCGGCCCAGCGTGCTCACCACCACGTCTTCCGAGGTGCGCACCTCGTCGCAGGGCTCCGCCACGGTCTGCAGCCACTCCTTCATCTCGAACGAGGTGAGGTTCATGCCGTAGAGCCGGTTCACCGTGTCCAGGTTGATGGGGACGGGCAGCTGCTGGCCGTCGACGCTGGCCAGCACGCGGTGCTGGTAGGGCCGCCACTCGGTGAAGCGCGACAGGTACTCGAAGATGTCCGCCGAGTTGGTGTGGAAGATGTGCGGCCCGTAGGGATGGATCAGCACACCCGCATCGTCGTAGCAGTCGTAGGCATTGCCGCCGATGTGGGGGCGTTTGTCGACGATGAGCACGCGGGCGTTGAGCTGGCTGGCCAGCCGCTCGGCCAGCACGCTGCCCGCAAAGCCGGCACCGACGATGAGGTAGTCAAAGCCCTCGCTGCCCGGGGGCGCCTGCGCGGCCATGAGTTCGATCTGCTTGGTGGCTTTGTCCATCCCTGGCTCCTGCGTGTTTGACCGTCGGGGCGGGCAAGGCGTGTTCCCGGCGCCGGCACGGCACGGCATGCGCCTTGCCCTCCGGGCCGCAGATGCTTGCGCCTGCCTCACCGTTGCCTGCCCCCCAGCCCGACCTGCTCTTCCGCTCGTTCTGGATGGGTGGCTACGAAGGGGCCGACCACGTCAACGGCCTGCAGGTGCCGCAGGACATGGCCATGGCCAATGGCCATCTGCAGCAGCTGGAGGAGGACTACGCCGCCGCCGCTGCGCTGGGCCTGCGCACCGTGCGCGAGAGCATCGGCTGGCGCCTGTGCGAGCCCGAGCCCGGCCGCTACGACTTCAGCCGCGTGCTGCGCAGGGCCGAGGCGGCCCGACGCCATGGCCTGCAGGTGCTGTGGACGGTGATGCACTACGGCACGCCGCCCGGCGTGGATCTGTTCGACGACCACCTCATCGAGCGCCTGCCGCGCTTTGCGTCCGAAGTGGCACGTGTGCTGGCTCCGTTTGCGCTGGAGGCCCCGGTGTACACGCCGATCAACGAAATCGGCTTCCTGGCCTGGGCGGTGTCTGAAACCCGCCTGGTCTGGCCGCCACGCGCCGGCCTGCCGGAGGAAGGGCAAGGCACGCTGCGCAGCGGCTACGAGGTCAAGCGCCGGCTGGTGCGCGCCAGCCTGGCCGCGATGGCGGCGATGCGCGCGGTGGATCCCCGCTGCCGCTTCCTGCAGGTGGAACCGCTGGTGCATGTGGTGGCGCCGCAAGACCAGCCCGAGCTGGCACCGCTGGCCCGCCAGGTGGCCGACTACCAGTGGCAGGTGTGGGACTTGATCGCCGGCCGCCTGGAGCCTGAGCTGGGCGGCCGCCCCGACTGCCTGGACCTGCTGGGCGTGAACCACTACCACAGCGGCCAGTGGGAAGTGGGCACCGAGACCCGCCTGGCCTGGCACCTGCGGGACCCGCGCCGTCGCCCGCCCGCCCTGCTGCTGCAGGACGCCTGGGAACGTTACGGCCGCCCGCTGATGGTGGCCGAGACCAGCCACGTGGGCGAAGGCCGCGCCGAGTGGCTGCAGGACATGAGCGAACAGGCCGCCGCCGCGCTGCGCGCCGGCGTGCCGCTGCTGGGGCTGTGCCTGTACCCGCTGGTCGACCGCCCCGATTGGACCCAGCCGCGCGAGTGGCACCGCAGCGGCCTTTTCGACGTGGTGCCGCCCACGCCCGCGGCACCCTGCTGGCAGCGGGTGCCCCACCCCGCCTACCTGGCCGCGCTGCGCCGCTGCCAGCTTCAACTCCCCCAACCTCGGAAAGCCGACATGCCCACCCTTCTCGTGTTCTCCCATCTGCGTTGGGGCTTTGTCTTCCAGCGCCCGCAGCAGCTGCTGTCGCGCCTGGCGCGTGACTGGCGCGTCGTCTTCGTCGAAGAGCCGATGCCCGGTGATGGCCCGCCCCGCCTGGAGCGGCGCGAGGCCATGCCCGGCGTGGAGGTGCTGGTGCCGGTGACCGGCATCGCGGCGCCGGGCTTCGACGACGCGCAGCTGCCGGTGCTGCAGCCGCTGCTGCAGGCCTGGCTGGCAGCCGAGGGCATCACGCAGCCGGTCGTCTGGTTCTACACGCCGATGGCCCTGCCCTTGCTGGCCGCCCTGTCACCAGCCGCGGTGGTGTACGACTGCATGGACGAGCTGTCGGCCTTCCGCGGCGCCCCGGCGGCGTTGCGCCAGCGCGAAGCGGCGCTGATGCAGCGTGCCGACCTGGTGCTGACCGGCGGCCCTTCGCTGTACGAGGCGCGGCGGCACCGGCACCCCAATGTGCATTGCCTGCCCAGCGCGGTGGACCCGGCCCACTTTGCACCCGCACGGCTGCTGCCCGCCAGTGCCGAGGCCGAAACCGCCCGCCAGCTGCATGCCGGCATTCAAGCACCCAGGCTGGGCTTCTACGGCGTGATCGACGAGCGCCTGGACATCGGCCTGCTGGCCCATCTGGCCGATGCCCGGCCCGACTGGCAGTGGGTGATGGCGGGCCCGGTGGTCAAGATCGACCCGGCCAGCCTGCCGCAACGGCCCAACCTGCACTGGGTGGGCATGCAGCCCTATGCGGTGCTGCCCTACCTGGTGGCGCAATGGGACGTGTGCCTGCTGCCCTTTGCGCTCAACGAGTCCACGCGCTTCATCAGCCCCACCAAGACGCTGGAATACATGGCCGGAGAAAGGCCGGTGGTCAGCACCGCGGTGCACGACGTGCAGGTGCTGTATGGCAACGTGGTGCGCGTGGCCCACTCGCCGCAGCAGTTCGTGGCCGCCTGCGAGGCCGCGCTGAACGAGACCGCCGAGGCGCGTGAACGCCGCGTGACCGCCATGCTCAAGACCGTCTGGCGCATGTCGTGGGACGACACGGTGCAGACCATCCGCGGCCTGCTGGCGCCGCAGGCCGATCTCATGCAGGCGGCAGGCTCAGCCGCATCGGCTGAAATCCAATGCCATGGGCAGCCACGGCTGCGCCAACCGGCATGAACCCCAGGCGCCGATAGAAGCCCACCGCCGGCAGCGAGGCATTGACGGTGAAGACCACGGGCGCGCCGCCGCCCGCTGCGGCAACCGCCTCGTCTGCCGCCAGGGCCTGCCGCCACAGCCGAGTGGCCAGGCCCTGCCCTTGCCAGACCGGTGCCACGAACAGGTGGAACAGGTGCCGCCCATCGCGCAAGGCGATGAAGCCGGCCAGTGCGCCATCGGCTGCCACCGCCAGCGTGTAGCGGTAGCGGCCGGAGGCGATGTAGCCGCGCTGCGCTCCTGCGTCCACGGAAGCCCAGAAAGGCGCCGCTTCCTCCGATGCAGGATCAAGCACAAAGGCTTCGGCCAGTGGGCGCAGCAGCGCTGCGACGGCGGCAGCGTCTTCTAGGGTGGCGGGGCGGTACGTGAGCATGCAGTTGTTCGGGCGGCACGTGCATCGTACGCGCCGGGGCCGGCCAACCCGGCGCAAAGCGGACAGCCGCTGCGGGAGCTGGATAGCCATGGCTTGGCTGCTTGCGCACCATGGAATGGCCTTTAGCCGACCTCGGGGATGCCCATGTGCCGCGACCTGCCCGCCTTGCCACGCCGCCAGCTGCTGCTGGCGGGCCTGGCCACCGCCCTGCCCGCCTGGGCCCAGTCAGCGGCCTGGCCGCACAAGTCCTTGCGGCTGGTGGTGGCCTTTCCGCCCGGCGGGCTGGCCGACGTGATGTGCCGCGTGGTGCAGCCCACGCTGGCGGCGGCGCTGGGCCAGACCCTGGTCGTGGACAACCGGGCCGGCGCTGCCGGCAACCTGGCGGCCAGCGAGGTGGTGGCCAACGGCAAGGACGGCCACAGCCTGCTGGTGACCACCTCCACCACCGAATCGGTCAACCCCGCGATGTTCGCCCGCATGCCGGTGGACTTCGACAAGGACCTGCAGCCGGTGGGCCAGCTGGCCAACTCGCTGCTGTTCCTCATCGCGCGGCCCGGCCTGCCGGTGAACACGCTCAAGGACCTGGTGGCCCATGCCAAGGCCCACCCCGACACGCTGAGCTACGGTTCGGCCGGAGTGGGCACCACGCCGCACCTGGCCGGCGAGCTGTTCAAGCAGGCGGCCGGCATCACGGCCGCCCACGTGCCTTACCGCGGCGCGGCCCCGGCCATCCAGGACGTGATGGCCGGGCAGGTGGACTTCGCCTTCGCGCCCGGCACGGTGCTGCCTTCGATGAAGGCGGGCAAGCTCAAGGTGCTGGCCGTGGCCAGCCGCCAGCGCAGCAGCAGCGCACCGACCATCCCCACCTTCGAAGAGCTGGGCTATGCCGACGTGGTGGCCGACACCCGCTTCGGCGTCTATGCCCCGGCCGGGCTGCCGGCGGCGGCGGTGGAACTGTTCAACCGCGAGCTGAACAAGGCGCTGGCCCTGCCAGAAACGCAGCGCCGCTTCACCGAACTGGGCGCCGACGCGGTGCCGCTGACACCCGCGGCCTACCGCGGCGTGGTGCAGGCCGAAACCCGGCTGTTCCGCGGCATCGTCAAGGCACGCGGCATCACCGCAGAGTGAAACTAGCCCCCAAGCTCGCTGCGCTCGCTACCCCCCGGGGGGGCCGTTCAGTCCCTTGGGGCGGCCCGGCGGGACTGATGTCGCCCCCAAGCTCGCTGCGCTCGCTACCCCCAAGGCGGCCGTTCAGTCCCTTGGGGCGGCCCGGCGGCAGGCCAACGACGCGATGGCCAGCAGAAAGGCCAGCGCACTGACCGCGGTGCGGGCATGGTTGGCCAGGTTCCAGCGTGCGCGTACCAGCGCCCAGTCGGCCGGCAACTGCTGCAGCGACCACGACTCGGTGTAGGCGTTCAGCGGCAGGTTCACCTGCCGCGTGAACAGCACGATGCCGGCGGCATACAGCAGCCCGGCCACCAGCAGGCATCCGCCCCAGGCACCACGCCCCCGCCACGCAGGCAGCAAGGCCAGCAGGCACCACAGCGGCGGCAGGAAGAAGCTGGCGAAAAAGGCGGCATGGCGCACATGCCGGTTGAGTGCCGACTGCACCAAGGCATAGGTGGGCCCGTCCAGGCCCTGCAAGGCCAGGCTCACGTTGCCGCTGTAGGTGGCAAAGAAGCCGGCCATCCAGCCCAGGTTGAACACGGCCATCACCTGGAAGGCCAGGGACCAGCGGGCGGCATGCAGGAGCTTGTTGCGCATGCCGGCACTGTGGCCGCGCGCGCCTCAGGCCGCCTTAACAGCGGTTAAGGGCCGGCCGGCGGCTTGCCTTCGTCCAACAGGCCCAGCCGCTTGCGCAGCCGCGACAAGGACACATCGGTGATGCCCAGCCAGGCCGCCTGGTGGCGCAGCGGCAGGCGCTGGCACCACTGTGGCCGGGCGGCGCGCAAGGCCAGGTAGCGCTGGGCCGGCGTGCACTGCAGGAACAGGTGCTCGCGCCACAGCTTCTCGTCCAGCAGCTGCTGCAGGGCCTGCAGCTGCAGCGCCACCCAGTCGGGCTCATCGGCCAGCACAGCCTGTGCATCGGCCATCGCCAGTGCGTGCACGCGGGTGGGCTCCAGCGCGGCGATGAAGAAGTCGGCCGGCTCGTCCCGCAGCCGCGGCGTCACCGGCCACAGGCACTGGCCTTCCAGCATGAAGTTCTTGTTGGCCTCGGCGCCTTGCCGGTCGAGGTAGTACAGCCGCAGCGCCCCCTGCTCCACCCACCACAGGTGCTGCCAGCGTGTGCCGGCCGGCAGCAGCAGCTGGCCCTTGTCCAGGGTCACGGATTGCACCCGTGCGACCAGTTGCCGCCGCAGGGCGGCCGATGCACGGGGCAGCATCTGCAGCAGTCGGTGCTCCATCCAGCTCATCGGCGCACTCTAACGCCGGGCTTTGGCATCAGGGCCACCCCCGCGTCACTACCAACATCGCAGGCGCCTGCTTTTGCTTAGCATGCCCTGGCGCTGCCGGCCGCTGCCGGCGCGAACACCGAACATGAAGCGGGAGAAGTACGTGGCGCCACATCGTTCGCATGCCGTTCCCGGCCTGCTGCTGTTCACGGCCCTGGGCCTGCTGGCCGGCTGCTTCGGCGGTGGGGGCGGCGACGACAACGCGCGCTACAGCGCCGAGATCCGCCGCACCACCATGGGCGTGCCGCACATCAAGGCCGACGACTGGGGCAGCCTGGGCTACGGCTTCGGGCTGGCGCAGGCGCAGGACAACCTGTGCACCATCGCCGAAAGCTTCGTCACCTACCGGGGCGAACGCGCGCGCTGGTTCGGCCCCGATGCGTTGCTGAGCAGCAGCGGCACCGCCGGCCGGCCGCGCAACCTGGACGCCGACTTCTTCCATCGCCACGTGCTGTCGGCCGAGGCGGTGGCGGCCTTCCGCGGCGCCCAGCCCGCCGACGTGGCCACGTTGATCGAAGGCTTCGTGGCCGGCTACAACCGCCAGGTGGCCGACCTGAAGGCCGGCAAGGCCAGCGGGCATGCCGCCTGTGCCAGCGCAGGCTGGTTGCAGCCCGCCACCACCGACGACGTCTACCGCCGGCTGTACGCCACCAACTTCGCGGGGGGCTACAGCAACTTCGTGCCGCAGATCGCCAATGCGCTGGCACCGGCCGCCGCCGCGCCTGCGGCGGCGCCGGCCCGCGTGGCGGCCCTGAGCCGCCAGCAGCGCCAGGCCATTGCGCGGGCATTTGCGCAGCTGCCGTTGCAGGTGGGTGGTGAGGAAGGCGTGGGCAGCAACATGTATGGCTTCGGGGCCGATGCCAGCGATGTGCCCCTGCTGCTGGGCAACCCGCACTGGTACTGGCGCGGGCCCGACCGCTTCTACCAGGCGCAGCTCACCATCCCGGGCAAGCTCAACGTCAGCGGTGCCTCGTTCCTGGGCGTGCCGCTGGTGCTGATCGGCTTCAACGACAACGTGGCCTGGAGCCACACCGTCAGCACCGCGCGGCGCTTCGGCTTCTTCCAGCTCACGCTGGCTTCGGGTGAACCCACGGCCTACCTGAAGGACGGCGTGCGGGTGCCGATGACGGCGCGCAGCATCACCGTGCAAAGCCTGGGCGCCGACGGCACGCTGAGCGAGGTGACGCGCACGCTCTACACCTCGGAGTACGGGCCGCTGGTCAACCTGGCCTCGCTCAATCCGGCGCTGGCCTGGACGGGCAGCACCGCCTTTGCCATCCGCGACATCAACGCCGGCAACTACCGCACCTTCCGCAACTGGATGCGCTGGTCGCAGGCCGAATCGCTGGAGGCGTTTGCGCAGATCCAGCGCGAGGAAGCGGCCATTCCCTGGGTTAACACCGTGGCGGTGGGCCGCGGCGACGCACGGGCCTGGTATGCCGACATCGGTGCCATGCCCAATGTCTCGCCGCAGCAGGTGGCCAGCTGCACCACGCCCTTTGGCCAGGCGGTGGCGTCGGCGCTGCCGCGCGTGCCGTTCTTCGACGGCTCACGCGCCGCCTGCGACTGGCAGACCGATGCCGACTCGCGCCAGCCCGGGGCCATCGGTGCCTCGCGCATGCCTTCGCTGCTGCGGCGCGACTACGTGGCCAACATGAACGACAGCTACTGGCTGGCCAACCCCACCGAACCGCTGACGGGCTACCCTGACATCATCGGCCCGGCGGGCACGCAGGCCCAGTCGCTGCGCACGCGCCTGGGCCACCTGATGGTGCAGCGCCGGCTGGCCGGCACCGACGGTTACGCCGGCAACAAGGCCACGCCCGAGGTGCTGCAGCAGATGACGCTGGACAGCCGGGTGCTGACCGCCGAGCTGTTCAAGGACGCGGCACTGGCCGCGGTGTGCAGCGGCAGCCCGGCCGCGCCCATCACCCTCTCGGCCGACCCGCTGACCGGCACCGCCATCAGCCCGGCGGTGAACGTGGACGTGGCGCTGGCCTGCAGCACCCTGGCCGCCTGGAACGGCCGCGGCACGGCCGATGCCCGCGGCACCCACGTGTGGGACGAGTTCATGAACCGCGCCCAGCGCCTGCCGGCGGCGCAGCTGTACACGGTGCCCTTCAGCGCAGCCGATCCGCTGAACACACCGCGCGGGCTGAACACCACCGACCCCACCGCGCTGCGCCAGGCCTTTGCCGCGGCGGTTTACCGGGTGCAGCAAAGCGGCTTTGCGGTGGATGCGCCGCGCAGCCAGGTGCTGTTCGCCACCCGCAACGGCGAGCGCATCGGCCTCTTCGGTGGCTGCGGCGCCAACGGCTACTTCACCATTGCCTGCTCCGAAAAGCGCATCGAGCAGGGCGGCTATTCGATGGACGAAGACCCGAACGGCAACAGCTACATGCAGATCGTGGCCTTCCAGCCCGGTGGTGTGCAGGCGCACACCTTCCTCACCTTCTCGCTGTCGGACGACCCGGCTTCGCCCCACCATGCCGACTACACCCGCCGCTATGCCGCCGGGCAATGGCTGCGCGTGCCGTTCACCGAGGCGGAGATCGCCGCCGACCCGGCCCTGGTGGTGACGCGGGTGCGCGAGTAAGGCGGGGCCAGGCAGGCAACACCGGCGGATTCACGGCGCAATCCCGCTGGTGGGCCTGACCCGGGGCGCGTTACGCTCGGCCTTGTTGTCGTCGTCCCCGGAGCAAGCCATGTCCACAGCCTCGAGTTCACGCGCGCAGGTGGCCTGCTCGCACTGCAACCTGCGCGAGCTGTGCCTGCCGGTGGGCCTGTCGGCCGAAGACATGGCGCGGCTGGACGACGCCATCAGCGAGCGCCGCCCGGTGCTGCGTGGCGCCGCGGCCTTCAGCGCCGGTGACCGTTTCACCGCGCTGTTCGCGGTGCGAGCGGGCTTTTTCAAGACCAGCATCACCACCGCCGAGGGGCGTGAGCAGATCACCGGCTTTCAGACCACCGGCGAGCTGCTGGGCATGGACGGCATCGGCACCGGTGCGCACAGCGCCACCGCCAGCGCGCTGGAAGATTCGCAGATCTGCGTCATCCCCTTCGCCGAACTGGAAGACGCCTCGCGCCAGTCGGCCGAGCTGCAGCGCCGCGTGCACCGGGTGATGAGCCGCGAGATCGTGCGTGAGCAGGGCGTGATGCTGATGCTGGGCGGCATGCGCGCCGAGCAGCGGCTGGCCGCCTTTCTGCTGAGCCTGGCCAAGCGGCTGCAGGCCCGCGGCTTTGCCCCGGCCGACATGCTGCTGCGCATGAGCCGCGAAGAGATCGGCAACTACCTGGGCATGACCATCGAGACCGTGAGCCGCACCTTCGCCAAGCTGCGCAAGGACGGCGTGGTGGCCGTGGACCATCGCGAGATCCGCATCCTGCGGCCCGACGAACTGCAGACCCTGGCCTCGGGCGCCAGCTGCTGACAGGCCCCGCACCTGCGGCCCTGCGCCTGGGGCTGGTGGGCCGGATCGATAATCGGGTGACACCGCATCACCCGCAAGCTGCGAGCACCCCCGCCATGGAATGGGTTCCGATCTTCCTCGTCATCTTCAAGCTCACCGTTTTCGGCACGGGCATGTTCTTCGCCATCAAGTGGCACTATGACGAGGGCAAGAAGCGCAAGCAGAAGGCTGCAGCCACCGCGGTGAACGCGGCGCCGCCGAAGCCCTGAACCGGGCGCATGTCGCGATGAGCCAGGTACCTGCAGACCAGCTGCCCGCCTGGCTGGCCGCCGCCCGCGACCACTGGACCTGGCGCGGCGCACGCCGCCCTGCCTTTGCGGCCGAGCCCGGCCCCGGCCAGGAATCGGTGTGGGACTACCCGCGCCCGCCCGCGCTGGTGCCCGATGCGCGCGAGGTGACCATCCACTGGCACGGCCTGCCGGTGGCACGCACGCACCGGGCCATCCGGCTGCTGGAAACCTCGCACCCGCCCAGCTTCTACATCCCCTGGGCCGACGTGGACCGCAGCCTGCTGCAGCGGGCCGACGGCAGCTCGTTCTGCGAATGGAAGGGCCCGGCCCAGTACTGGAGCCTGGTGCACGAGGGCCGCCGGCTCGACCGCATCGCCTGGAGCTACCCGCAACCGCTGGCCGGCGCCGAGGCCATTGCCGATTGCGTGGCCTTCTACGCCGAAGGCCTGGACTGCCGCGTCGGCGGCCAGCCGGTGACGCCCCAGCCCGGCGGCTTCTACGGCGGCTGGGTGACGCCCGAACTGGTGGGGCCGTTCAAGGGCGGGCCGGGCTCCAGCGGCTGGTGAGGCGGTCTTGCGCCCACGAGCGCACCCGCCAGCACCAGACCCAGCGCCATCAGCTGCGTGGGGGTGAGCGCCTCACCCAGCACGGCGGCAGCCCCGATGACCGCCACCACAGGCAGCCAGGCGGTGGACAGCGCAGCTTGTGTGGCCGTGGCCCGGCGGGCACCCGCGTACCAGAGCCAGAAGCCGATGACGGTGGGCACCCAGGCGTACCAGGCGATCGCGGCCAGCGCCGACCACTGGCCCGATGCACCGAGCGCAGGACGCGGCGACCCGAGCGCCCAGGCGACGGCAGCGGCCGGCAACGACAGCAGCAGGCCGCCCGCCGACATCAAGGTGGCCATGGCCAGCGGTTCGATGGTGCTGCGCAGCCGGCGCTGCCCCAGGATGAAGATGACTTCGCAAGCCACGGCCGCCGTCACCAGCCCGATGCCCAGGCCGCGATGCGGCAGCTGCTTGCCCTGGCCCGCACCCACACCCGCCGACAGCAGCAGCACCCCGGCGGTGGCCAGCGCAATGCCCAGCAGCGCGGCGACGCCGGGCCGCTCACCCAGGATCACGATCGCAAACAGGGCCGCCATGGCGGGCAGCGTGCCGGTCACCACGCCGGCATCGGCCGCGCTGACCATGGCGGTGCCGGCGATCAGCAACGCGGTGTAGCCCACGCTGCCCGATGCGGCCTGCATCAGCAGGATCCACGCATCGCGCCGGTCAGGCCGGGGCCATGCCGGGCGAAAGAGCACACACAGCAGCAGCAGCACCGGCAAGGCCAGCAGGTGCCGCAGCGCGGTGGCGGCAAAAGGTTCGATCTGCACGCCGATGAGCTTGCTGGCCACCACCGATGTGCCCACCGTGGCCATGGCGGCACCGCACAGCACGGGGCCCCACAGCGGCGCGCGGCCGCCCGGGGTGGAAGAAGAAGGAGGACTGGAGGTCGACATGCCCGCAGGATGTCGCCTGCGCCGCCGCCGATCTAGAACGTTATTGCGCGCCCGGGTGGCTGCGGCCCACGGCCCTGCGCCAGGCCCCGGGGGTGTAGCCGAACTGGCGGGTGAAGACACGCGTCAGGTGGCTCTGGTCGCTGAAGCCGCAGGCCATCGCGGTGTCGGCCAGCGACCAGCCGGCGGCCATGCGGTCGCGCGCACGCTGCAGCCGCCACTGCTGCCCCCAGGCCATGGGCGGCAAACCATGCCGGCGGCCGAACTGCCGCACCAGCGTATACCGGGTGGTGCCTGCCAAGGCCGCCAGTTCATCCAGCGTGGGCGCCTGCGCCAGGTCGTCGGCCAGGCGCTCGACCACCCGGGTCAGGTGGCCTTCGTCGGCCCGGGCCGGTCGCGGTGCCGGGGTACGTTCAAAGCTGCGGCCGAAGGCCAGCACCAGGCCCTCTTCCAGCAAGGCCGGGGCCGCGGCGCCGGCGTGCGGTGCCGCACCCGATGCCGCTTCAGCGGCTGCAAAGGCCTGATCCAGCGTCACGCGCAGCGCTGCTGCGTCGATGACCGGCGCATGCCACTCCAGGCTGGCGGCCTGCGTCAGGCCCAGCAGGCGGGCCAGGGCGGCCGGCTCGATGTGGAACATGCGCCAGCGCCGGCCGGCGTCGCCGATAGGGGTGCCGTCATGCACCTCGCCCGGGTTGTGGGTGATGCACTGCCCCGCAAAAGCCTCGACCATGCCGCGGCCGCTGGCCGACTTCTGCGCGCCGCGGTCCACCAGGCCCAGGCCGTAGCCGCCGTGCCAGTGGCGCGGAAAACTGCGCGCGCTGTCGGTCGTGGTGACGAACACGCCCGGCAGTGCCGTGGCGGCAACCGTGCTGCGGTGGGCGCCGGGCGCTGGCATGTCAACGCGGCGCCAGCACCGCCTTGGCGTAGATGTCGCGCTGCATTTCCACCACCTCCACCGAGACCTGGATGTGCAGCCCTGGCGCCGCCGGCAGGCAGGACAACAAGGCCTTGAGGGCGATTTCCCCCAGCTCGCGCCGGGTGTCGTCCGTTCGGCCCGTGAGCACCGCCAGCTGGCCCGCCACGAAGGCGCGGCCTTCGGCCTGCACGCCCACACGGAAGTGGTCGGCCTTGAAGGCCCGGCTCTTGATGTCCACCTCCTGGAAGTGGCCCGAATCCGCCAGCGCCGCATTGACGGCGGCCAGGCAGCGCCCGACCTCCAGGTGCTCGAGGTTGGCGCTGTACTGCAGGGTGAAGTGAGGCAAGGCGGTGCTCCGAATGCCCGCCGATCATAGGGGGGTGGCCGTCGTCACTCGCGCATCCTGGCGTAGTCCGCCAGCTTGGTGAAGCGCGCCACGTCGTCGCGGATCAGAGTGGTCAGGTCGTCACGCGGGCTGGCCGCGTAAGAGCCCATGTCTTCCATGCGCTGGCGCAGCGTCGCGTCGGCCAGCGCCTCCTGCAGCGCGGCTTGCAGCCGGCTGCTCACGTCGGCGGGCAGGCCCTTGGGGCCGACCAGGGCGAACCAGCCGCTCATCTCATAACCCTTGAGCAGCGGATGCTCGGCCAGCGTGGGCACCTGCGGCAGCGTCTTCAGGCGCTGGTCGCCGGTGACACCCAGCGCCGTGAGCCGGCCGTTCTGCAGAAAGGGCAGCGCGCCCGGCACCGACAGCATCGCCAGCTCGATGGCACCGCCGACCAGGTCGTTGGTCAGCGGCGCCACGCCTCGGTAGGGGATGTGCGTCATGAACAGCCCGGCGCGCTGCTTCATCAGCTCACCGGCAAAGTGCAGCGTGGAGCCCACGCCCGATGACCCATAGCTGTACTTGCCCGGCTGTCGCTTGACGGTGTCCACCAGCTCGGCCAGCGTCTTCACGCCCGCCTTGGGCCCGGCCACCAGCAGCACCGGCGCCTTGGACACCAGGCCGATGGGCGTGAAGTCCTTGAGCGGGTCGTAGCGCTGCGCGCGGTTGAGCACGCCGGTGGCCGCCAGCTCGTTGCTGCTGCCCAGCAGCAACGTGTAGCCATCGGCCGGGCTGGTGGCCACGCGCTGCGCGCCCAGCGCGCCAGCGGCGCCGCCCAGGTTCTCGATCACCAGCGTGGTCTTGAGCTTGGGGCCCAGCACTTCGGCCAGCTGCCGTGCGGTCACGTCCACCGAGCCCCCGGGCGGGTAGCCCACCATCAACCGGATGGGCCGTTCGGGCCAGGCGGCGGCTCGTGCCGCGGGCAGGGCCACGCCGGCCGCAGCCAGGGTCAACAGCTGACGGCGGCGCAAGGCCAGTGAAGACAAGGAAGCAGTGAGGTGGGTCATGGCAGTGGCAGGGCGGCTGGGTTCGACAGGGGAAGACGAAAGGGTTCTCAGGCCGGCAGCGGCTGGTTCACCAGGAAGCGCTGCACCAGCCGCGTCCAGTAGGTGGCGGCCAGTGGCAGCGCGGCGTCGTTGAAGTCGTAGCCGGGGTTGTGCACCATGCAACCGCCCTGGCCATGCGCCTCGCCCACGCCGTTGCCCACCAGCAGGTAGGCGCCGGGGCAGGCTTCGAGCATGAAGCTGAAGTCCTCGCTGCCGGTCAACGGCTGCAGGTCGGGCATCAGGCCTTCTTCGCCCAGCCAGTCGCGGGCCACGTCGCGCGCAAAGCGCGTCCAGCCCGGGTGGTTGACCAGCGCCGGGTAGCGCCAGTGGTAGTCCACCTCGGCCCGCACGCCCAGGGTCTGCGCCTGCGCCTGCACCAGCGCGGTGATGCGTTCACGCAGCGCCGCCCGCACCTCGGGGCGCTGGGCGCGCACGGTCAGCTTCATCTGCACATGGGCCGGAATGACGTTGGGTGCGTCGCCCGCGTGGATGGCACCGACGCTGACGACGGCCATGTCGCGCGGATCGGTCTGGCGGCTGACGATGGTCTGCAGCGCGACGATGATGTGTGCAGCGGCCACCACCGGGTCGGCCGCCAGGTGCGGTGCCGAGCCGTGGCCGCCCCGGCCGTGCACGTCGATGATCACGGTGTCGGACGAGGCCATGAAAGGCCCCTCGCGAAAGCCGAAGCTGCCCACCGGATGGCCTGGCATGTTGTGCAGCGCGAACACTGCATCACAAGGAAAGCGCTCGAACAGGCCGTCGGCCACCATCTCGCGGCCCCCGCCCAGGCCTTCTTCGGCCGGCTGGAAGATCAGGTGCAAGGTGCCGTCGAAGTGCTGCTGCTCGGCGATGTGCCGGGCCGCGGCCAGCAGGATGGCGGTGTGCCCATCGTGGCCGCAGGCGTGCATGCGGCCGGCATGGCGGCTGGCGTAGGGCAGGCCGGTGGCTTCGGCGATGGGCAGCGCGTCCATGTCGGCGCGCAGGCCCAGCCGGCGCGGGCCGCTGCCGCGGCGCAGCGTGCCCACCACGCCGGTGCGGCCCAGGCCGCGGTGCACTTCATAGCCCCATTGGGCCAGGCAGTCGGCCACCACCTGGCTGGTGGCCCGCTCTTCGAACGCCAGCTCGGGATGGGCATGCAGGTGGTGGCGCAGCGCCACCATCTCGGGCATCAAGGCCCATACGCTGGGTGGCACGGCGGCGTGCGGCTCGGGCAGTTCGGCATCGGTCAGCGCGCTGAAGGGGCTGGTGGGGCAGCAGGACAGGCTCATGGACGAAGGGGCGGCGTGAGGCTCGCCATGCAGGGGTCGCTCGACCCGGAGCTGCCAGCGTAGGCAGCTCGCTCACCGATGGGGAGGCAGGCACCGCCTGCCACCGGTCAGCCCTGCCTGCCTTGTGGCACCACACGCAGGCAGCGCGGCCCAGCGCCGGTGCGCCGCAGGCTGGACACGGCCCTGTGCGCGCCAAGCCGGGGCGTGGCGGGCACCGGCCCACCGGGATAATTCGCGCCGATGAAGCTGCACCAGATCCGCTACCTCGTGGCCGTGGAAGCCCACGGCAGCGTGCGCGCCGCGGCGCGGGCGCTGAGGGTGGCGCCGGCCACCGTCACCCAGGGCCTGCGTGAACTGGAGGCCGACTGCGGCCTGAGCCTGTTCCACCGCAGTGGCGGTGCGGCGGTGCTGAACGAGGCCGGGCGCGACCTGCTGGCCCATGCCCAACGCATCGTGCAGCAGCTGCAGCAGGCCGAAGCCGACATCGCCCTGCACCGCCAGCGCGGCGCGGTCGAGCGGCTGTCGTTGGGCATCACGCCCTGGGTGGCGCAGGCCCTGCTGGCGCCGGTGCTGGTGGCCTTCAGGGCGGCCATGCCGCAGGTGCAGCTGGAGCTGTTCGACGGTTTCTCTGCCCTGGCCTACCCGCGGCTGCGCTCGGGCGAGCTGTCGATGATGATCGGCCGCATCGGCGCCCCGGAGGAGATGGAAGGCCTGCAGGCCACGCCGCTGTTCAGCTACGAGGCCATCGTGGCCGGCCGCCGCGGCCACCCCAACGCCGGCGCCACCAGCGTGCACGACCTGCTGGACAGCGACTGGCTGCTGAACTTCGACACCGCCGGTGAAGCAGCGCTGATGCACCAGCTCTTCGGCGCGCATGGCGCGCCGGTGCCGCGTGAGCGCATCCACCTGGCGCAGTCGGCTTCGCTGATGCTGACGCTGGTGCGCCAGACCGACTTCCTCACCTTCTGCCCGTGGCCGCTGCTGGAAACCGGCGAGCTGCGCGGTGAGCTGGCCGCGTTGCCACTGCGCGAGCGCTTCGACCCGCGCACCGTGGGTGTCATCCGCCGCGCGCAGGAGGCGCCCAGCCTGGCGGCGCAGCGCTTCATCGCGCTGTTCATGGACGAGGTTCGCCGCGGCAAGGCCAACCCCGATCCGGCGTTGCGGCGGCTGTACTACAGCGTGGAACTGCTGGCCTGACGGCGAAAGATGGCCGGCGGCCGCTCAGCGAACCGCCCAGCCGCCGCTGACCGGGAACACCTGGCCCACGAAGCAATCGGCCGCGTCGCTGCACAGGTAGGCGGCCAGCAGCGCATCTTCGCGCGCCGCCACCAACCGGCCGAGCGGCACCTCCCGCGCCAGCCGCTCCTGAAAGCGCGGGTTGGCCTGCACCTCGGCCGGGAAGTAGGTGGGGTTGTCGACGAAGTTCTGCGCGATGGCGTTCACCTGCACCTGGCGCGGCGCCAACTCCACCCCCACGGCCTGCACATAGGCCAGCTGGGCCCCGCGGGCCGCGCTGTAGGTGGAAGCGCGCTTCATGCCCCGCAGCGCCGCCGCACTGCCGATGACCAGCACCTTGCCCGAGCCCCGCGCCAGCATGGCCGGCGCAGCCGCCGCCACCAGGCGCGGCAGCGGATCGACCAGCGCGGCAAACACCTGGCGCCACTCGTCCTCACCCACCTCGGTGGCGGGCGTGCTGGGGGCCAAATGGGCCAGGTTGGCGACCAGCACATCGATGGCGCCGGCCTGCTGCACCACGCGCGCAGCGGCCTCAGGCTCGCTCAAGGACTCGGCACTCGCGACCACGGTGGCGCCTTGTTCCGCGAACACCTCGCACAGCACGGGCCCCATGAATTCGGTGCACTGCGTGATGAGGACGCGCTTGCCGACGAGGGCGTTTTGCATGGGTGCTTGCGGTAGTGGGCGCGCCGGCGGGGCTGGCGCAAAGCCGGGGCATTGTGGGGTGGGCGGGGCGGGGTTGCCAAGGGTGTGTTTGCCCTGCTGCGCGTGGGAGGAGGCGGGCGGCTGGGCAGGCGGGTAGGGGCGGGCGGTTGCCCCGGGATGGTGGGTCCTCGGGGGTGGGCCGAACGTCAGTTCAAGACTGGCTGCGGCCGCTCAGCTTCGACCGGTGATCGACGGCCTTTGGCCTAAAGCAGGCTTGCGCGGATCCGTTCCTCTGATGCCCGATCCGGCTTCCTGGCCGGTCAGCCGCACGCCGCCATGGTCTCGGCGGTAATCCAACGACCGCTGTGATCGTCCGCGCACCGGCACTCCCGACCCATCGGCGACATCAACAGACTTGAATTGGTCGCTCTAAATCCGCCGCGCGGACCTGGACATGCCTGCGACGTACGCTCCAATACAGAGGGCGTAGATAGTCGGCAGCAGTGGAAGCGACAAAGGCGCGAAAAGCGGCTTATGACTGTACGGGCTCACCACATTTGGGAGCGCACAGCGCAAGCCAATCTGTGATCGCATGTAGGCTTCCGGCCAAGTCCGGTCCGTGTCGAGCGCCGGAGCCCGAGCAGATCGACCCATAACGCGACGTCATGCCGCACCAGCAGCCGCTGCTCCCCGGCTACGTCCGTCTAGGCGCAAGCAGTGTTGCTTGATCTCGCCGGGCTCCCGGTATCCGTCTTCAACAAACGAAACCATATTAATCAGCAGCTGTGCCGCGTACCTACTGAGCTCGCCGACGTCCCGTTCGGCGATGTGATTACGCGATGCTCGATGGACCGCCTGTGACCGCATTGCATAGAGTGCCGCCACTCGCTTCTTCAGACTGCCATACTGCTCGCGTGCCACGAACTCATATCCGCCGAACACAAGGACAGCTGCCACTCCGATCGACAGCGATCTGGTGATGTCGTCCTGATCGATGGCAAAGAAGGTCTCGATGCAACTCCAGTACTTCACGAACTGCATAACGGGCACGGGATCGCGGTGAGCGTCCGCGAACCAATGGAATCCGCGGGCAATCGACTCTTCGAGCGCAGTTCTCGCCTCACTTTCGAAGATCCGCATGGCAGTGCCAACGACACTAGTCCACTGAATCCTTGAAATCGGCTGTGTATGCTTCATCTTGAAGGACATGCACAGGATGACATTGACGGACGACGATCGCGCGGATCTGGAGGCGGTGATCCGCAAGCGCAGTGGTAGCGCGGCGCTGGCTCGGCGGGCGCGCTGCGTGCTGCTGTGGGCTGATGGCGAGCGCCGGGTGGACATCCGAGCCAAGCTGGCCTGCAACGATGCCTTCGTCACGCGCTGGACAAAGGCCTTCGAGCTTCAGGGGCTGGCCGGGCTGGTATCGCTGCACCCTGGTCGCGCTCCCGTAAGGCCAGTGGCCAAGCTGGAAGCCCGGGTGCTGAACAAGACCCTGAAGCACAAACCCAAGGACGGCTCCACGCACTGGAGCAGCCGCAAGCTGGCGGCCGAGCTGGGCGATGTCTCGTTCTCCGCCGTGCAGCGCATCTGGCGCAAGCACGGCCTTCAGCCGCACCGCCTGGAACGGCACCTTGTTTCCAACGATCCGGACTTCGAAGCCAAGGCCGCTGACGTGATCGGGCTGTACCTCAACCCGCCTGCGCACGCTGCCGTGTTCTGCGTCGACGAGAAGACGGCCATCCAGGCCCTCGACCGCAAAGACCGGATGCTGCCGTTGGCTCCTGGCCGGGCCGAGAGCCATGGCTTCGAATACAAGCGCAACGGAACCTTGAGCCTGTTCGCCGCGCTGAACACCGCCACTGGCGAGGTGCTGGGCATGACCGCGCCGCGCCACACGAGCGAGCAGTTCGTCGGCTTCCTGGGCGACGTGGTCGCCAGCCAACCCCAAGGCCGCGAGATCCATGTCATCTGCGACAACGTCAGCAGCCACAAGACTGAGCTGGTTCAAGCCTTCCTGGCCAAGCACGGCAACGTCCAGATCCACTTCACGCCGACCTATTCGTCCTGGCTCAACCAAGTTGAGAACTGGTTCTCCCGCATCCAGCGCGACGTCATCAGCCGGGGCATCTTCACCTCCGTCAAGGACCTGGACAAGAAGCTCATGCGCTACATCCGCGAGCACAACAAGAGCCCCAAGCCGATCAAGTGGAAGTACGACAACCCGAACCGTCGACACCACCAATTTTTCTGATTCAGTGGACTAGCCTCGATTAGCTGGTCGCGCAGGCCTTCGCCGATCTCGAATGGCACGCCGCGAATACCACTACGATGGAGCGTGAAGTTGTCGCTTGGCTCGCACCACGAGAACCAGGTTGCGTCGCCGTGTGAGTCGTGCCCAGACATATTCGGACTGACAAAAATGCGGGCTGCGCCGTCTTCCAACACTACAGCCGCGGCGGTTGCAAGTAGCCCAGCAACCAGGTCTGCACATGTTCGAAATTTCTTCTCGGCAACACGCTGTGTGCCCCTGGCTCCGCCACACAGCCACAGCTCGCGGCTCTGGTTTCGTTCGACTACCTTAGCGATCTCGGCCCAAGTATGGTCCACGCCCGCTTTGTCTAAGTGGCTCACCGAAGGGCGAACGAGCCTCATCGACCTCAATACAAGTTCGTCGATTCCTTTGAACTCAATGCCCACGAAGGGCACGATGAACTGGCGCGACTGGAGCTGTGGCGTAATTTTCTCCGTGACCAAGTCGAGCCACTCTCCCGCGCTGTCAGCCATCTGGCGCTGGGCCACTAGGGCCTCAAGCGTCTTCCAGCAAGCACCCCATATGTCCGCGTAGTCGGCCAAGCCACCGAATGGATCCGCCTCTTGAAGCGTCCGCACAATGAGCCGGACCTGCTGCATCCCATGCTTGCTCAGCAGCGCCATTCGATGATCGGACAACTGCAATTCGTGACCGAACGGCACCTTCTTGAAGTCGTGGATCGAAGTGATGGGAATAAACGACTTTGCGCTGGCCAGCTGTTTGAGCCCGTACTCTATGGTTCGAGCTTGCTTTTTCAAAAGTCGGGGTGTTGCAGCCGTCATTGCTTATCCATGACACGCCGGTCGTGTCCGTTCTAAGGTGTAGATCCACAGGCCGGAGAAGACCCAGAACCCGAGACCATGCGTCGCTGCGCAGCGCGCTTGCTCCGGGACGTCGCACGAGCTCGACCCCAATTACCCCCGCAACCTTGTGATTTCATAAGCCTCGATAGTCGAACGCCTCTACCCCGACGTCCGGTATCGCCTAGCACGACGCAGTGTACGCACTGCGGTTGGGTCGAAGAAACACACACAGCTCTTGTTGATCACCCGTCGCCTTGGAAGGAAGCCAAGACAACAGGCCAACGTATCAGGCTCGCAAGCAGTCCTTCACCAACGACCGCTCCTGGCCGGGTTCGGGTCTTCACCTCATGCTCGGAGAGCAGTCATATGACACGCACTGCAGGCGTGGCAAAACGGGGTTCCTGGCGTACCCGTAAGTTGAGGATCTGCCGCTTGGCACTGCCGCGACGGGCAGGACCCGGCCAGGAGCGGTCGGAACAGTGTGGCTGCTATTGGAACGGCTGGTCGATTCTTTGGACGTTAGGATCGTGGACACGATGACGCTGTAGCGCGCTACCCATGACGCTGGATGACATCAAGAGGCATCTGCAAGGCCACCTTAGCGACGGTCTGGTTACCGTCATTGGGTCAGGCCTTTCTTGTGCGGAAGGGTTACCCGGGATGGGCGAGCTAGGGAAGGTCTGCACAACGCGATGCGATGCGCCCGTCGAGCCGATTCGATGATCGTCAAGCGCCGTCTGGCTGCACCGAGGCGATTCGCGGCGTCTTCGAGGCCCCGGTTGGGCCTGCTGCAGCGCTCCGCAGGCCCCTGCAAGGCACCGCGGACGCACTCATCCCTGCGCTCCGATCAGCTGCCGCCTCGCCATCCACAGGTTTGACAGCGCGAAGAGCGTGGCGATCTGCGCCGTGTTCTTGGCCAATCCTCGGTAGCGAACCTTTGTGTAGCCGAACTGCCGCTTGATTACCCGGAACGGATGCTCGACCTTGGCCCGGATGCTTGCCTTCCACTTCTCCAGGCTCAGCGCCTCGAAGTGCGGCGCGATGAACGGGTTGAGCTTGCGCCGCAACCCTGGCCGCATGGCCACGTGCCACTGCGGCCCCTGGGCTTCGATGCGCTTGTGCACGCCTTGGTAGCCCGCGTCTCCAAAGGCGACCTCCTCGTCACCGTGCAGCAGTGCGCCGGCCTGCGTCACGTCGTTGACGCTGGCGGCCGTGCCCACGACGCTGTGCACCAAGCCGGAGTGCGCGTCCACGCCGATGTGGGCCTTCATGCCGAAGTACCACTGGTTGCCCTTCTTGGCCTGCTTCATCTCGGGGTCCCGCTCGCCCTCGGCGTTCTTGGTCGAACTCGGCGCGGCGATCAAGGTGGCGTCGACGACGGTGCCCTTCTTCATCATCAGGCCCTTGGCCTGGAGGATGTCGTTGACCACCCGCAGCATGTCGGTGGCCAAATCGTGCTTCTCCAGCAGGTGCCGAAACCTCAGGATGGTGGTCTCGTCGGGCAATCGCTCGACACCTTCGCCCAAACGAGCGAACTCACGGAAGACGGGCATGTCGTGCAGCGCCTCTTCCATCGCCGGGTCGGACAGCGCGAACCATTGCTGCAGGTAGTGAACTCGCAGCATGGTCTCGATGGGAAACGGCGGCCGTCCGGTCTTGGCCTTGGGGTAGTACGGCTCCACCACCTGCATCAGCGCCGACCACGGCACCACGCGTTCCATCTCTTCGAGGAACTCGCGCTTTCGGGTCTTCTTCGTCGA
The DNA here is from genome assembly GCF_023573145.1 of Aquincola tertiaricarbonis. Classification (GTDB taxonomy): domain Bacteria; phylum Pseudomonadota; class Gammaproteobacteria; order Burkholderiales; family Burkholderiaceae_C; genus Aquincola; species Aquincola tertiaricarbonis_B. Next base: position 1,772,422 of record NZ_CP097635.1, on the reverse strand, counting down.
CAGGTTCAGGCCAAGTCCGAGCTGCTTCATGAGCGTGATCATCCCTGGCGCAGGGCGGTCAGGCTATTCGGATCGGCACGTAGTTGTGCAGACCTTCCCTAGCGGATCACTTGTGCGCCAGCATCGGCGCCGGTCTGGGTGCGGCCGATCTGGCTGCCTGGGAAGAGATACTTCCGCTCATCAAGACGAAAGGGTTGGAAGCCGCTCTGCAGGCAAAGGCACCGACGCCGGCACTTGAGTCGGCCATATCGACCGTCACAGGCGCAATGATCGCCGAGCGGGAGCGGCTGGTTCTTGCCTCGGTTTTCAATGGCGAGAGGCAGCTGCGTCTGACCCGACTTCTTGGTCACATGCTCAAGCCGTCATCTGGCCTACCCATCGTGACGACGAACTACGACCGGCTGGTCGAGTTCGCTGTCGAAGAGGCAGGGCTTGGTGCCGACACGATGTTCGTTGGTCGATTCGCCGGCTCTCTCAACGAACGCGAGAGCAAGCTGAGCTTCTGTCGGAACGTCACCTACAAGAAGCCGAAGTTCACCTACCACTACAGGCCTCGGGCTCTGGTCTGCAAACCGCACGGCAGCCTTGATTGGTATCTGCGGGGAGGTAAGCCGGTGTGCTGTGCAAGCGACCTGCCCGGCGCAAGGCGCCTGATCATCACTCCCGGGCAGAACAAGTTTCGCAACGGCTACGAGAGCCCGTTCGATCATCATCGGGCCAAGGCGAACGAGGCGATTGACCGAGCCAGTAGGTTCCTGTTCCTTGGCTACGGATTCAATGACGACCACCTGGAGACGCACCTGACTCCCTCGATCAAGGGCGGAACGCCAACTCTCATGCTTTCGCGGACCCTTACCCCAAATGCTGCAGCATTGGCTCAAGCCAATGCAAACGTCACTGCACTGGAGCACCATGTAGAGGCCGGCGTTCCAGGAGCGCGGCTGACCATCAACAGGGCGCAGCAGTTCGTCCCGGGGCTCGCTCTCTGGGATGTGAATTCACTCATCGATGAGGTTCTTGAGCCATGAATGACACCTCTGCTGCCCTGCAATTCACGGAGGTCGACCTTCTCGGCAAGGTTGCTGCCGTGGATACAAGTCGCGTCAGCATCGATGTCTCGAACTCCGTGCTCCTCACGCGAATTGGAATCGGGAATCTGATCGCCGTTCGCGGGAGCACGGAGCGGGAGTACCTGATCGCTGTGACCGAGCGCGTTACCAGGAGCTTGCGCGACGAACTGGCGAGTGATCTGCCAGAAGATGGCGAAGACTCGGAGCTTGTGTCTGTGCCGACCGACCTCGTGCGAGGTGCCTTGATCGGAACCTTCCGAACCGTTGATGGTGACAAGAAGAACACTTTCAAGCGTGGCGCTGACAGCTTCCCCCAAATCGACCGCGAGTGCTACGTTGTTGATGCCGCGAACCTTCAGCGCTTCATGGGAATCCTCGGCGCAGACTTCCCCGAGAACGAGCGTCTGAAGCTGGGCGTGTTCGTTGCCGACAGGAGTGCAGAAGCCATCGTCAGTGGCGACAAGTTCTTTCAACGGCACGCTGCAATTCTTGGCAGCACTGGGTCGGGCAAGAGCTACGCGGTTGCCTTGATTCTGGAGCGGGCGGCCAAACTCAAGTTCCCCAACATCATCGTGTTTGACATGCATGGTGAGTACGCCCCTCTGGCCGACAAGAAGGAGGGAGGCTTCGCGCAGCGGCTCCGGATTGCCGGCCCAGGGGACCTGGAGAAGCCTGGCGATGACGCACTGTTCCTCCCGTACTGGCTGCTCAACCGAGACGAGATGCTGTCAATGATTCTTGACCGCAGTGACCAGAACGCACCTAACCAAGCATCGCGGTTCACGCTGCACGTCAGGACGTTGAAGCAGAAGACCCTTGAGGCCGAGAACAAGCCCGAGATCGTAAAGACCTTCACTGTCGATTCGCCGGTTCCGTACCAAATCAATGACCTCGTTGCCCTGCTCGAGCTTGACAACACGACCAAAGGCCAAGGAAAGACTGGGCCGGTCAAGGGCGAGTGGGAAGACAAGCTCACCCGGTTCATCTCTCGCCTCGAAGCGAAGCTGGATGATCGTCGCTACGGCTTCATGTTCACGCCGCCTGCGGAGGTCAACACGTATGGCTGGCTTGCGGCGCAGGTCGCCCAACTGCTAGGCTCAAACGGTGGTGACGGCATCAAAGTGATTGACTTTTCCGAAGTGCCGTCCGATGTGCTGCCAGTCGTCACCGGCACGCTCGCGCGGCTGCTTTATGACGTTCAGTTCTGGATGGACCCCGCGAAGCGCACGCCGATTACGTTGCTTTGCGACGAGGCGCATCTGTACCTCCCTGTCCGCGACGATGCCGACGCTGTGCAGCGTCAGGCGCTTGGCGCGTTCGAGCGCATTGCGAAGGAAGGCCGGAAGTACGGGTTCTCGTTGCTGGTGGTTAGCCAGCGCCCTTCGGATGTCAGCAAGACCATCCTGAGCCAGTGCAACAACTTCCTTTCCCTCCGCCTGACAAACGACACGGACCAGGCCGTAATCAAACGCCTGATGCCGGACTCCTTAGCGGGACTCACCAGCATTCTTCCGCTGCTGGATACTGGCGAGGCCTTGATGCTCGGTGACGCGGTTCTTCTCCCTTCGCGGATTCGCCTTGACAAGCCGCTCATCACCCCCGACAGCGCGACGCGGGACTTCTGGAAGGAGTGGGGCAAGCAGGCGCCGGATGTCGTAGCCCTCAATCTCGCCATCGAGGCACTGCGCAGTCAGACACGCCCGAAGATGAGTTGACCAACCTCGGTCGCAGTCTGTTTAGGACCAGCGGCTAGTCGCATATGCCTACCGCAGCTTAGAGGCGGTTTGCGCTGGTCGACTTGTCGTGAACGGCTGGTTCGTGGGTACGTGCTTCACCGGCTGAGCGACAGGATCGGGTCGTGAGTAACCCGTCGCGCCAAGGACCAGCGGTCGTTCGACCGGGGCACGACGCAGCTTGAAATGGGTTGAAGGGTCGCCGCCCCTGGCCGCCACCGCGTTGCCGGCAACGTCAGCATTACCCTCGGAAGCAGCCGGATGTGGCGCCACGTGGTGCGACCGCGAACGACTGCAAGGTGTCCGAGACCGTCAGTTCGAGGGCTGGCGGCGACCGACCGCACCCGCTGCAATGCCGACATGCCAGACCCGAGCGCACACGCCCGCTCAGGGCCTGCACTTCCACTCCGATCAGTGCGCCAGCAACCCCGACACGTCAGCGCCCCGCGTGTGGTCCATGACAGCCGCAACTCGACCTGCGGCCATTCGGGCCAGACCTGAACCCAGCCCCCCACGTCGGCCTGCCACCAGGGAACTAGGCGACCCAGCCGAAGACCAACGTCAGCAACCGCCTTTTCCCGGCACCACGAAGGGCTCGGTGCCACAGCCAGGGTGTACTGATGTTCCGTCCGACCCATCCCCATCATCCCGCCCGCCGCCGCTGGCTCGCCGGCGCTGGCGCGGCGCTGCTGACAGGCGCCGGCTCCGCGCTGCAAACGGTGTCGGCGCAGCCGCGTCCCCAGCCTGGCGCGCAGCCAGCGCCGTCAAAGGCGCCGCCTGCGCAGGCGAGCCCGCTGTTGACGCGGGCCATCCCCTCCAGCGGTGAACTGCTGCCGCGCGTGGGCCTGGGCAGCTGGATCACCTTCAACGTGGGGCGCGATCCGGCTGCGCTCGAAGCGTGTGCCCAGGTCGTGCAGGCCTTCTTCGCGGCGGGCGGGCGCCTGATCGACAGCTCGCCGATGTACGGCTCAGCGCAACCCACCATCGGCCACGCACTGGCCAGGCTCAAGCACCCCGCGGCGCTGTTCTCGGCCGAAAAGGTGTGGGTGGGCGACGCCGAGCGCGGGCCGGCGCAGATGGAGGCCTCGCGCGCCTTCTGGGGTGTGCCGCGGTTCGACTTGATGCAGGTGCACAACCTGCTGGCCTGGCAGCAGCACCTGCCGCGCCTGTTGGCCATGAAGGCGGCGGGGCAGCTGCGCTATGTGGGCATCAGCACCTCGGAAGGCCGCCGCCATGCCGAGCTCGAGCAGATCATGCGCACGCAGCCGATCGACTTCGTGCAACTGACCTACAACCCGCTCGACCGCGCTGCCGAGCAACGCCTGCTGCCGCTGGCGCAGGAGCGCGGCATCGCGGTGCTGGTGAACCGGCCGTTCCGCGAAGGTGCCTTGCTTGACACACTGCTGCGTCACCCGCTGCCGGGGTGGGCCACCGAGCTGGGCTGCGACGGCTGGGCGCAGGTGGTGCTGAAGTTCATCGTCTCGCACCCGGCCGTGACCTGCGCCATACCGGCCACCCGACAAGTGGCGCACGTGCAGCAGAACCTGGGCGCGGCGCGCGGCGCCATGCCCGACGCCGGCCTGCGCGCGCAAATGGCCGCCGACATGGCCGCGCTGTGACGGTGTTGCGCGCATGAGCGAGTGGTGGACTTATCGCCCATCGGACTTTCTGATGTTCGCGCCGCGCACCTACTGGCGGCTGTTCGAGTTGCACAACACCGCCTGGTGGCCCGCGCCGCCGTGGCTGGTGCTGGCCGGCGGCGTGGTGCTGGCCCTGCTGTGGTGCCAGCGGAAGAACGTGCCGGCGGGTTGGCTGCGCGGCATGGCCGCCTTGCTGGCGCTGGGCTGGGCCTTCAGTGGCTGGGCCTTCGTCGCGCAACGCTATGCGCCCATCAACTGGGCCGCCGAGGGTCTGGCGCTGGCATGTGCGGTGCCGGCCCTGGTGCTGGCCGCGCTGGCGCTGCCAGATTGCCCGCTGCAGGCCGCGGCATCGGCACGCTACAGGGCCGGGCTGCTGCTGTTGGGCTGGGCGGTGGTCGGCCACCCGCTGCTGGCGCCGATCTTCGATCGCCCGCTGCTGCAGGCCGAGGTGTGGATGCTGGCGCCCGACCCCACGGCCGTGGCCACGCTGGGCTGGCTGCTCGCGGTACAGCCCGGCGCACGGCACGCCCGTTGGCTCTGCGCCCTGGCCTGGACGGCCACCGTGGCCTGGTGCGCGGTGAGTGCGGCCACGCTGTGGACCATGGGTTCGGCGCAGGGGTGGGTGGTGGCTGGGCTGGCAGTGGCCGCCGTGGGCACACGGGTCGCCACCCAGCGCGCACCGGGTGCGCCCGCGGCTGGGAGTGCCAGCCCGTGAGCATGCGGGGCGCTCGTACAACGCGGATGGCGATCGTTCGGTCGTTTGGCCGATTCCGATCGCCGGCCTTGTCTGACAGCGATTCGCAAGGCGGCTCCTAAGCTTGGCATCTGTCCATTGAATGCCAGTCAGGAGTACTTCAGCATGTCCGCCTCCAAGCTCTCTTCGCGCCGCATCCTCATCCTTGCCACCGATGGCTTCGAGCAGTCGGAGCTCGAAGTGCCCCAGAAGGAGCTGGCCGCACTCGGTGCCACGGTGCACGTCGCGGCGCCCAAGCCAGGTGCCATCAAGGGCTGGAACCACACCGACTGGGGCAACGAGGTCAAGGTGGACCTGGCGCTGTCGGAAGCCGATGCCAAGGACTACGACGCCCTGGTGCTGCCCGGCGGGCAGATGAACCCGGACGCGCTGCGGATGGAGCCCGACGCGATCGCCCTGATCAAGGCCTTTGCCGCGGCCGGCAAGCCGGTGGCCGCCGTGTGCCACGCGCCTTGGTTGCTCATCGACGCAGGTCTGGTCAACGGCCGCAAGGTGACGTCGTGGCCGTCGGTTCGCACCGACCTGAAGAATGCAGGCGGCACCGTCGTCGACGAATCGGCGGTGATCGACCGCGGCATCATCACCAGCCGCAATCCGGACGACCTGCACGACTTCGTCGCGGCCATCGCCTCGCAACTAGCGTGAGTCGTCCGCCAGGTACCGCTGCGGCGGCCGTGACCGCATCAGCCTGAGGATGCGCTCGAACAGGTGTTCGGGGTGGATGGGCTTGACCACATGCTCGTCCATGCCCGCGGCCTGGCAGGCCACCAGGTCTTCGTCGAAGGCGTTGGCGGTGGTGGCCAGGATGGGCGTGTGACGGCAACGTCCTTCCGCGCGAATGCGGCGTGCCGCCTGCAGGCCGTCCATCAGGGGCATCTGCATGTCCATCAAGATCACGTCGTAGTGCCGGCCCTGCGCGGCCATCGTGGCCGCGGCGCCGTCACCGACGACGTCCACCCTGCAGCCGGCCATCTCCAGCAGCGTGCGCAAGATATCCTGGTGGGTCGGCTCGTCCTCGGCCAGCAGCACACGCAGGCCCGGGCATTCGGTGCGCAGCCGCTGCGCGGCTGATTCCATGCCGCGGCCGTTGGGGTCGGCTGCCGCTGCTGCGCCCCAGTCCAGCTGCAGCTCGAAGCGGAACACCGACCCCACGCCAGGTGAACTGGTCACTTGCACGTCGCCGCCCATCAGGCGCGCCAGGCGTCGCACGATGGCCAGGCCCAGCCCAGAGCCGCCGAAGCGCCGCGACATCGACGAGTCGGCCTGTTCGAAGGCCGTGAACAGGCGCGGCAGGTCGGCTTTTGAAATGCCGATGCCGGTGTCGTGCACCGCACCGCGCAGCACCGGCTTGCCGGTGACGGTGGCGATCTCGGCCTGCACCCGCACCGAACCCTGCGGTGTGAACTTCACCGCGTTGGCCACCAGGTTCAGCAACAGTTGCTGGATGCGCCGCGGGTCGCCGCGCAGGCAGCGCTGGCCGTCCACGTCAGAGACCTCGAAACGCAAGGCAAGCCCCTTGTCCTGCGCAGCAAGCCGCACCTGCTGCTCGACGCCGTCGAGCATGTCGGCCAGCCGGAAGTCGACAGACTCGAGCGTCAGCCGCTCAGCCTCGATCTTGGTGAGGTCGAGGATGTCGTTGATCAGCGCCAGCAGGTGCTGCGAGATTTGCCCCGACTTGGCCAGGTAGCCCTTGACGGTCTCGTCGGCGGCCTGCCGCTGCGCCAGATCGGTCAGGCCCATGATGCCGCTCAGCGGCGTTCGCAATTCATGCGACATGTTGGCCAGGAAAGCCGACTTCGCGCGGCTGGCGGATTCCGCCAGCTCCTTGGCGATCGACAGTTCGGCCGTGCGCTGCTGCACCTGTTCTTCCAGCCGCCGGCGGTGCTCACGCAGCTCGTGTTCATTGCGCTGCAGCTGGGCGAAGGCCGCATCGAGCCGGCTCATCTGCGCGATGCGTTCGGGCAGCTCCAAGGCCAGCATGCCGACGATGCCGACCTCCGCGGGCGCCCAGGGCTCGCAGCGGCCGCGCCAGGCTTCGGTCCACAGCTGGAACGACTTGCGCGGCGTCAGCCGGAAGTCGCCTGCGGCGTTGCGCACGAAACCTTCCTGGTAGTTGCCAGCCCAGCGCACGGTGCGCACACGCTCGCCACGCAGCCAGATGAGGGCGTTGTGCATGCCCGGCGTGGCCGGCGTGCACAGCAGCCCCGCGGCGCAATCGGCATGCACGGCCGCAGGCGCGAATGCCTGCGACAGATGGTCGATGGCCATCACTTCGCTGCTGGCCTGCGCGGCCAGCCAGGCCAGCAGGGCGGTGACCGTGTCGGGCGGCGGCACGCGGCCGTGCGTGAACAGCCGACCCTCGACGACGGCGATGATGCCGTCGGCCCGCACCAGCTGCTGCAACGGCTGCAGCACGTCGCCCATCAACGCCGGCATCGCGTGGTTGGGCAGGTGGCGCAGCAACCCACGGGTGATGCGCACCGCCTCGGCATTGAGCCGATCCTGCGCCTGCGACTGCATTTCGGACAGTCGGGCCGAGGCCAGGCGGCTGATGAGGATGGCGGCCTCGCGCAGCGCGATGGATACCCGCTTGGGTTGCAGGTGGTGGCAGGTCACCATGCCCCACAGCCGGCCCTGCTGCAGCAGCGAGATCACCATCGAGGCGCGCACGCCGATGTTGCGCAGGTACTCGATGTGGATGGGCGACAGGCTGCGCACCGCCGAGAAGCTCAGGTCCAGCGGCCGCTGCGTCTCGGGGTGCAGCGCCGGCAGGATGGGCGCGGGTGCAGCCTCGGTGTCGGCAACCACACGCACCAGGTTGATGGTGTACAGGCGGCGCGCCTGCGGCGGTATGTCGCTGGCCGGAAAGCGCATGCCCAGAAAATCCTGGGCGGCATTGGATCGGCTCTGCGCGACGATCTCGCCGTCCATGTTCGAGTCGAAGCGGTAGACCATCACGCTGTCGTAGCCGGTAAGCCGCCGCACCAGCGCCGCCAGCGCGTCGAAGTACGCCGGGCTCTCGTCCAGGCCGCCGATGGCCTGCACGGTCTCGATGGTTTCCGTCAGCAGGGTGTCGAGCTGCCCGTGATGCGAAGCGCCTTCGTTGCGCTCGAGTTCCAGCGCCAGCAGGTCGCCAGCGGCGTAAAGATGCGCCATCAGCGGCCACTGCACGCCGTCCACCGTTGCCTGCAGCCGCCCCGTGGCCGGCGCACGCAGCGCGCGTACGCGCCCGACCAGCGCATCGATCGTGACCAGGGCATCGCTGTCGAACAGGGTCTCCAGCGGCTGGTCCAGCACCGCCGTCAGCGGGCGGCCGATAAAGGCCGCGATGTTGTCGCTGGCCTGCCGCACGCGCCAGCCCACCTCGGGTTCGAAGGCCAGCAGCGCGGCGTGGGGCTGGACGTGCCCGATCTGGTGGATGGGCTCGGACGCGCAGGCCCGCAGCGCCTGTTCGAAGCCCCCTGTGCTCATCGCTTGCATCGGCCACTCTCCCCAACGACGGGTGCACGCGCCGTTCCCGCACGCCCTGGGCGCCGGTCCGGCCCGGCGGATTGTCCCGCGCCAGGGCCGCCAGGAAGTCGACCTATGTCAAGACGCGGGCGCTAGCCGTGCGTGTGCGCCGGCAGGCGAAACACCGCCACGGTGTCGAACAGGCGTTGGGCCTGGCCGCGCAGGCTCTTGGCCGCGGCCGCGCCCTCCTCCACCAGCGCGGCGTTCTGCTGCACGGCCGCGTCCATCTGCGACATCGCTTCGCCCACCTGCGAGACGCCGGCGGTCTGCTCGGCGCTGGCGCGGCTCGACTCGGCGATGATCTGCGATACCCGCCCGATGGCGTCGACCACGCTGCGCATCGTCGCACCGGCCTCGTCCACCTGCTGGGTGCCCTGCTCCACCCGCTCCACGCTGGCCGAGATCAGCGTCTTGATCTCCTTGGCTGCCTCGGCGCTGCGCCGCGCCAGCGTGCGCACTTCGCCGGCCACCACCGCAAAGCCGCGGCCCTGTTCACCGGCCCGCGCCGCCTCGACGGCCGCGTTCAGCGCCAGGCCGTTGGCCTGCGCGGCGCCGTCGGGCGCTGGCGCCAGCTGCTGCATCGACGATGCCGTCTCCTCGATCGCCGAGGCTTGCGACTCGGTGCGCGAAGCCAGGTCCTGGTTGCCCTGCGCAATCTGCGAAGTGGCAACGGCAACGCCCTCCGCATTCGCCCGCTCACCCAACTGCACGTTGAAGTCGACCAGATCGCTCAGCAGGTCATCCGCCTTCTGGAAGGTCGTGGTCGCCGGACCATTGAGCTTGTCCAGCGCCTCATTGGCCCGGTCCTGGGACTTCAGCTCCACCAGCTCGCGCGCGGCCTGTGCATAGGGCAGCCCGGCCGCGTCGAAGGCGGCCAGCAGCGAGCCGTTTTTGGCGCCGGCCACCTTCACTTGAGGTATTCCGCCAGGCTCACCGCCGCTTGCAGGCGCCGGGCGGAGACAATGCTTCCCACCCCCCCGCTTTACGCGGGCTTCACACCGCAGGCACCGCGCTTGCCCGGTCTTGCCACCCTGCAGTACCCCAGCTGTTTGTCTTCATGCCCTTGTCCCCCACCCACCAAGACCCCGCTCCGCGTGCCCGCATCCTGATCGTGGAGGACGACCTGGATGGCGCCCAGGCCCTGGAGGCGTTGCTGCAGCTGGAGGGCTACGAGGTGCGCACCGCCCCCAATGGCGCCGAGGGCCTGGCGGTGGCGGCGCAGTTCGACCCGCACATCGTGCTGCTGGACCTGCACCTGCCGGTGGTGCACGGCGTGGCGGTGGCGCAGCACCTGCGGGTCAACGAGCATGCGATGCGGCGGGTGATCATCGGCATCACCGGCCTGTCATCGGCCTACCCGGCCGATGCGCAGGCCTTCGACCACAAGCTGAGCAAGCCCATCGACCCCGACCAGCTGTTCAGCCTGCTGCGCCAGGAATGGCGCGAGCGCTTCGAGGACTCGCCCTTCGCCTTTTGAGTTGATAAGCCGGAGGGCCCGCAAGCCTGCGATCATGTCGGCATGCAGCCCATCGCCCCCCCTTCGATCACCGTTCAGGACATCCTGGCCGCGGCCGACCGGCTGCGCGGCCATGTGCTGGAAACGCCCTGCGTTCCTTCACGCACGCTGTCGGCCATCACCGGCTGCGACGTGTACCTGAAGTTCGAGAACCTGCAGTTCACCGCCTCCTTCAAGGAACGCGGCGCGCTGAACAAGCTGGCCCAGCTGAGCGACGACGAAAAGGCCCGCGGCGTGCTGGCCGTGAGCGCCGGCAACCATGCCCAGGGCGTGGCCTACCACGCGCAGCGGCTGGGCCTGCCCGCCACCATCGTGATGCCGCGCTTCGCCCCGGCGGTGAAGGTGGACAACACCCGCCGCTTCGGGGCCAACGTCGTGCTGGAGGGCGACACCTTCGACCAGGCCCGCGCCCATGGCCTGCAGCTGGCCCGCGAGCGTGGGCTGACGGTGGTGCACCCGTATGACGACCTGGCGATCGCGGCCGGCCAGGGCACGCTGGGGCTGGAGATGCTGCAGCAGCAGCCCGACATCGACACGCTGGTGGTCTCCATCGGCGGCGGCGGGCTCATCGGCGGCATCGCCGTGGCGGCACGGGCGGTGCGGCCGCACATCCGCATCGTGGGTGTGCAGACCGAGCGCTTCCCGGCCGTGTTCAATGCCAAGAAGGGCGAGCAGCGCAGCTTCGCGCAGACCACCATTGCCGACGGCATCGGCGTCAGCTCGCCGGGGACGCTGACGGTGCCGCTGATCCACCAGCTGGTGGACGACGTGGTGCTGGTGGGCGAAGACACCATCGAGCAGGCCATCCTGATGCTGCTGGAAATCGAAAAGACGGTGGTGGAAGGCGCCGGCGCCGTGGGCCTGGCCGCGCTGCTGGCGCACCGCGAGCACTTCGTCGGCCGCAAGGTGGGCCTGGTGCTGTCGGGCGGCAACATCGAGCCGCTGCTGCTGGCCGAAATCATCCACCGCGGCATGGTCAAGTCGGGCCGGCTGGTGCGGCTGCGCATCAACGTGCGCGACGTGCCCGGCACGCTGGCCACCGTGGCCCAGATGCTGAGCGAGCTGGGCGCCAACATCGAGGAGGTGCAGCACAACCGCGCCTTCAGTTCACTGCCGGTGGAACGCGCCCAGATCGAGGTGGTGGTGCAGACCCGCGGCGATGCGCATGTGGAGACCATCCTGTCGACGATGACCCAGCGCGGCTTCGAGATCGACCGTGTGCGGTGAGGTCGGCCGGCGGCAGGCACAATCTCGCCCTCGCGCCGATCTGACCGACGCCCCTGCCGATGACCTCTCAAGCTCCTGAACACATCCCCGTGCCGCCTGCCGAAGGCGAAGCACCGACCCCCGCCGTGACGGACGCCGCTGCGCCAGCGGAGGCCGAGGCAACGGCCGCCGCAGGCGCGCAAGAAGCCTCCGCAGCGGCCGAGTCCGCTGCGCCCGCCGAAGGGGAAGCACCCGCCGAGCCTGAGGCACCGGCTGAAGGCGCCCCGGCCAAGGCCGGTGGCCGCGCGGCCGAGCTGTCGCCGGCGCAATGCGCGGCCGAGCTGTCCAAGCGCTTTCCGGCGCTGTTCGGCCGCCAGCCCAAGCCGCTGAAGCTGCGCATCCAGGCCGACATTCAGCAACGCGCGCCCGGCGTCTTCAGCAAGCGCGCGCTGTCGATCTTTTTGCACCGGCACACGGGCAGCACCTCGTACCTGATTGCGCTGAGCAAATCGAAGGAGCGCTTCGACCTCGACGGCCAGCCGGCCGGTGAGCTGAGCGAAGAACACCGCAATGCCGCCAACGAAGAGCTGGCCCGCCGCCGCGCCAACCAGCAGACCCGGCGCGAGCAGGAAGAGCAAGGCCGCCGCGACCGTGCCGACCTGCTGTGGGCCTTCGAGCACACCACGCTGACGCCGGCCAACTTCTGCGCGCTCAAGGGCATCGCGCCCGAGTCGCTGGACAGCCTGCTGGAAGTGGCCCGCAAGGAAGCCGCCGAACGCGCGGCCCAGCCGCCGCGCCGCGAAGGCTTCGGCGGCCGCGGAGGCGATCGGGGCGGTGAGCGCGGTGGCCGCGCCGAGTTTGGCTCGGGCCGCCAGGAGCGTGGCCCGGGTGGGCGACCTGACCGGGGCCCCGGCCCCAGCCGCCCCGAAGGTGGCGGCGGCCGGCCCGGTGGCGGTCGGCCTGGTGGTCGCCCGGGCGGTGGCCGCCCCGGCGGCGGCAAGCCGGGCGGCCCGCGCCCGCGTTAACTCAGGGCTCTACCCGGCCAGGCCGCATCCAGCGGCCGATGGTGCGGTAGAGCATGTCCACGTCGATCGGCTTGGCGATGTGATCGTCCATGCCGGCGGCCAGTGCCTCGGCACGGTCGATCGCACGGGCGCTGGCGGTCATCGCGATCACCGGCAGGTCGCGCCAGCGCGGCTGCGCCCGCAGCGCACGCGTCGCCTCGAAGCCGTCCATCACCGGCATCTGGCAGTCCATCAGCACGCCGTCGAAGGTCTGCTCGGCCAGGCAGCGCAGCGCGTCCTGCCCGTTCACCGCCACCGTGGGCACGATGCCGGCATTGCGCAGCAGCTCCAGCGCCAGCTCCTGGTTGATCTCGTTGTCTTCCACCAGCAGCACGCGCAGCCCGGTCAGCGCGGGCGGGTCGGCCGGTGGCGCGGGCTCGGGCGCGGGGGGCACCTGCTGCGCCACGCCCAGGCGCAGCATGAACTGGAAGCAGCTGCCCTCTCCCGGCGCGCTCGTCACCCCGATCTGCCCGCCCATCAGCTGCACCAGCCGCTGCGAGATGGCCAGGCCCAACCCCGTGCCGCCGTAGCGGCGCGAGGTGGAGCCATCGGCCTGGCTGAAGGGCTTGAACAGCAGCGCCAGCTGGTCGGGGGTCATGCCGATGCCGGTGTCGCGCACCACGAAGCGCAGCAGCACCGCACCGCCTTCGGCGGGCTGGGGTGCCTCGATGCTGCACACCACCTCGCCGCGCTCGGTGAACTTGACGGCGTTGTTGCACAGGTTGATGAGCACCTGCCCCAGCCGCAGCGGGTCGCCCACCAGGTGCGGCGGCACCGGGCCGTTGATCGGGAAGCGCAGGCTCAGGCCCTTCTGCGCGGCACGCACGCCGACGATGTCCTGGGCATGGCCCACCACATCGGCCAGCGCAAACACGGTCTGTTCGATTTCCACGCGCCCGGCCTCCACCTTGGAAAAGTCGAGAATGTCGTCCACCAGTGACAGCAGCAGCGTGGCCGAGGTCTGGATCTTCTGCACGTAGTTGCGCTGGCGGTCGTTGAGGCCGCTGTGCAAGGCCAGGTAGGACATGCCCAGCACGGCGTTCATCGGCGTGCGGATCTCATGGCTCATGTTGGCCAGGAAGGCGGTCTTGGCGCGGTTGGCGGCATCGGCCGCCTCCATGGCCGTCTGCAGCGCGGCGGTGCGCTGGGCCACGCGCTGCTCCAGCTCGGCATTGAGGCCGCGCAACTGCTCGACCACCCAGGCGTTTTCCAGCGAGATGGCAGCCTGCACCGCCAGCTGGTTGAGCACGCCCAGCCGCTCACGCGTGAACAGGCGCGGCACGCTGCGGTGCTCGAGGTACAGCACGCCGGTCAGCGTGGCGCGGTGCTGGATGGGCAGGCACAGCGCCGAGGCGGGTTGATGCGCCAGCAGGTAGGCATCACGCTCGAAGGTATGCGGCGCATGGGTGTCGCCCAGCAGCACCGTCTCGCGGCTGCGCTGCACGAAGGCCAGCAGCCGGTGCGGCAGGCGCTGGCGGGCGGTGTCGTCGGGCTTGAGCTGCACCTCGATGTCGTGCAGCCGCACCTGGGCGGTGGCGGCCAGCAGCAGCGGCGACTGCCGCTCGCGCGCATCCACCAGCAGCAGCGCGCCCGACTGGGCACCGGCCTGCTCGATCACCAGGCGCATCAGCGTGCCCAGCAGTTCGTCGCGGGTGATGCGGCTGGACAGCGCCTGCGTGGCCTTGACCAGGGCCAGCGTGTCCAGCGGCAGCGGGCGCGCCTCCGGCTCGGCCGGCGCCCCGTTGCGCGGCGACGGTGCCGGCGAGACGGCCTGTGCCCGGCTCACGCGGTCGATCACCGCCTCGTCCATGCGCCGCAGCTTGGCCCACACGCCCCAGCGCTCGAAAGCGTTCATCGCTTCCTGCCGGAAGGCGGCGGCCGCGGTGGGCAGGTTGAGCAGGCCGGCCACTCGGGCGGCACGCTCATGCGCCAGCGCCTGCACGTTCAGCAGGCCCAGCGCGGCGGCCTCGCCGGCGGCGGTCTCGAAGCTGGCCAGCGCCTGCAGGCCGGCGCCCCCCACGCGCTGGCGCTCACCCACCAGCAGGCTGCGCCAGGCGCCGAAGGAATCGGGGTTGTGCAGCGCCCAGCCGTCCACCTGCCGGATGGCAGCGTCCAGCACCGCGCGCTCGGCCGGACCGGCCAAGTCCTGGTCGCCAGCCGCGGCCAGCGCGCCGTACACCACGTGCAGGTGTTCCAGCAGCGTGCCCTGCATGGCGGCGCGTGAGGGCTCGGCCCGCAGCGACTGAAGGCGGGCCTCGGCCATGTCGCCCATCACGCAGTCCACCATCAGCTGGCGCAGCGCGGCGAAGGCGGTGCGCATCGAAAAGCTGTGGGCCTGCTGCGAGGCCGGATCGGGCGGCAGCAGCGGCAGGCTGGCCGGGATCGGGTCGCCGCGCAGCCGGCAGGCGGCATCGCGCATGGTCACCAAGTCTTCGGCCAGGTCGGGGAAGCGGGCGCGCTGCACCAGCGGCAGCAGTTCCTCGGCCCGGGCCACCACCTCTTCCACCGGCCGGCCGGCGAACAGCAGCGTGGTGACCAGGTGGCCGCAGGCGAAGCAGGCCGTGGCCAGATCACCCTCGGCGCGTGCGCAGTCCAGCGCGTGCTGCAGGCGGCGCACCACCTCCGGCCAGGGCCGGCACCACATGGCGGTGAGCCCGCGCCAGAAGGCAATGCGGCCGGCATCGCTGCCGCCATGGGCGGCATCGGCGATGGACTGGGACAGCTGGCCGAAGGCTTCGCCAGCGGCGGGCTCGCCCAGGTGGCCGGCCAGCACCCAGCCGAAGTAGGCCAGCCCCGGGGCGCAGGCCCGGGCCTGGCCGTGGTCCAGCATCAGGTGCACCAGGCGCACCAGCAGCAACGCCAGCAGCCGCTTGTCGAGGAAGACCAGCAGCCGCAGTGCGCCGTCGATGCCGCGCAGCAGCAGCAGCGCGTCGGGCTGCATCATCTGCGGCAGCTCGGCCAGGCTGGCGATGGGCCGGCCGGACAGCCGCGCCTGCAGGCCCACCCAGGCCTGGCGCACCATCGCCGGGTCCGGCTGCACCGGCAGCGGCAGGCCGAGCTCGGCCAGGCTGGCAATGGCCACCTGCTCGGCCTCCTGGTAGTGGCCACGGGCCACGCACACCTCGATGAGCACCTGGTGGGCGTCCAGCCGCTCGGCCTGCGGCCGTGGCTGCGCCAGCACCCGCCGGGCCAGGTGCTCGGCTTCGTCGAACTCCTGGCGCTGGGCCTCGCAACGCGCCAGCAGGCGCAGCAGCGCGCTGGCCAGGGCCGGCTGGCTGGGCCAGGGGTCTTCAGGCAGCAGCGCGATGCCGGCCCGCAGGTAGGCGATGGCCGCCACGTAGGCGGTGGCGGCATAGGCGCGGGCACCGGCCTGCAGGTTGAGCGAGGCCACCGACAAGCGCTCGGCCTCGTCGGTGATGGCGGACAGGCCGTGGTTGAACTGCGCCACGATGGCGTAGAGCCGGTCGTCGCCTTCCACCAGGCCCTGGGCCGCGGCATCGGCGCGCAGGGAGCGCGCGATGCGCACATGCAGGGCGGGCCGCGCCTCGGCCGGGGTCAGCTCATGCGCGGCTTCCTGCGCGCGGTCGTGCAGGAAGCGCCAGTAGGGCGTGCCGCGGGCCACCAAGCCAGCCTGCAGCGCCGGCCACAGCGCGGCCTCGGCCTCCGGTTCGGGCAGGCCGGCCACGCGGGCCAGCACCGCCAGCCGGAAAGGGCTGCCCAGCAGCGCGGCCAGCGCCAGCACCTGGCGGGTGGCCACGGGCAGGCGCCGCAGCCGTGCCAGCATCAGGCCCACGACGTTGTCGGTGAAACCGCGCTGCGCGATGCGCTCCAGGTCGCCATGCCAGTGGCCGGCATCGGCATCGAACTGCAGCAGCCCGTCCTGGTGCAGCGCGGTGAGGAACTGGCCGACGAACTGCGGGTTGCCGGCGGTGCGTTCGTACACCAGCGTACCCAGTGCCTGGCTCGCCTCGTCATGCCGGTGTAGCGCCTCCGAGACGATGCGCACCACGCCGCTGCGGTCGAGCGAGCGCAGCGGCAGCACCGTCACGGGCACGCCGCGGCGGGCGAAGGCAGCCTCCACCATCGCCGCCGAAGCCGCGCCGTGGGGCCCGATCTGCCGGCTGGCGCCCACCGCCAGCAGGTGGCGCGCCTGCGGCGCGTCGCACAGCGCCGCCAGCAGGCTCAGGCTGCCGGCGTCCAGCCAGTGCAGGTCGTCGAAGAACAGCACCAGCGGCCGGTCGGGCCCGGCCAGCACGCCAACGAAGCGCTGCAGCGCCGCCTGCAGCCGGCGGGCGGCCTGGTCGGCGGGCAACTCGGGCGGCTCGGGCACCACGCCCATCACCCAGCGCAGCGCGGGCACCACCTCGGCCACGGCGGCCGCATCGGTGCCCAGCGCCTGCTCCAGGCGCTGCCGCCACTGGGCCAGCTCGGCGGCGCTGCCGGCCAGCATGCGCTGCACCAGCGGCCCCAGCGCCATGCCGAAGGCGCCATGCGGCACGCCGTGGCCATAGGGGTTGCCCTTGGCCACGCAGAAGGTGCCGCCTTCCAGTGCCACGGCCGAGCGCAGCTCGGCCACCAGCGAGCTCTTGCCCGCGCCCGCCTCGCCGGTGACCAGCACCACCTCACGCACGCCGCCTGCGGCCGCGCGGTGGAAGGCGGCCAGCAGCGCGGTGCGCTCGTACTCGCGGCCCACCAGCACCTCGGGGAGCTCGAAGCGGTCGGACACATCGGCCAGGCCCAGCGGCAGCGGGTCGGCGGCGCGGCCCTGCTCCCAGGCCTGGCGGCACAGCGCCAGGTCGGCGCGCAGGCCGGCGGCGGTCTGGTAACGGCGCTCGGGCAGCTTGGCCAGCAGCTTCATCACCAGCTGGGCCAGCGCATGCGGCACGCCGGGCACCACGGCGTCGGGCGAGCGGGGCTCGCGCGCCAGGTGGCAGTGCACCCATTCCAGCGCATCACCGGCCTGGAAGGGCAGCCGACCGGTGAGCAGCTGGTACAGCATGACGCCCAGGCCGTAGAGGTCGCTGCGGCTGTCCACCGTGCGGTTCATGCGGCCGGTCTGCTCGGGCGAGACATACGGCAGCAGCCAGGCCGGCAGGTCCGCGGCCCCGTCGTCCGGGTAGTCGCGCTGCAGCCGCACCGCGCGTGAGAAGTCGAGCAGCCACACCTGCCCGGCCTCACCCACCAGCACATGGCCGGGGTGCAGACCGCCATGGATCACCTTCTGGCGGTGCAGATCCTCCAGCGCCGCGGCCAGGCCCTGCGCCAACGGGCACGGCTGGTTGTTGCCGATCAGCTCGGACAGCGGGCGGCCGTCCACGTCCTGCAGCACCTGCACGGGCGAGGTGCCGTCGTCCAGCACCGCCAGCGGCTGCGGCACGTGCGGGCCGTGCAGGTCGAGCATCAGCGCATGCTCGTCGCGCAGGCGGGTGGCGGCCTCGGGTGTGGCGGCGTCGGGGTGCAGCACCTTCAGCAGCACAGGGTGCTGACCCACCCCCGGGGCACTGCCGCGGAACACCTGCGTCGCCAGGCTGTCGTGAAGCGTTTGGGCGGCGGTGTAATCGGTGCTCATCGGCGCAGGGGCAGGTGCCCCCGAAGAATACGTCGAACGATCCCCTAAATAGAGGAATTCGAATCGTAAACCGCTGCGCACTGATCAAGGTGGCGGTAGCCGGCCGCATGGATGCCGGTTCATGCCCGCCACCCGCGGGTGCTCACACGCCCAGGAATTCGCCCAGTCGGCTGGTGTCGGCCGCCAGCGCGGCCGAGGTGCCGGCCAGCTCGATGCGGCCCTTCTGCATGACCACCGCCTGCTCGGTATGGCCCAGCACCTTGCGGTAGTCGCGGTCGACGATCAGCGTGGCGATGCCAGTGGCGCGGATCTCGCCGATCACGCGCCAGATCTCGGCCACGATCAACGGTGCCAGGCCCTCGGTGGCCTCGTCCAGGATCATCAGCCGCGGGTTGGTCATCAGCGCACGGCCGATGGACAGCATCTGCTGCTCGCCGCCCGACAGCTGCTGGCCGCCGTGGCCCAGCCGCTCGGCCAGCCGCGGGAAGGTGTGCATCACCCGCTCGAAGGTCCAGGCCTTGCGGCCGTCCAGGCCGGGGCGCTCGGCCATCACCAGGTTCTCGCGCACCGACAGATTGGGGAAGATGCCCCGCCCTTCGGGCACGTAGCCGATGCCCAGCCGCGCCATCTTCTCGGGCGCCCAGCCGGTCACGTCCTTGCCGTCCACCAGCACGCGGCCGGAGGCCGGCTTCACATAGCCCATCAGCGATCGGATGAGCGTCGTCTTGCCCATGCCGTTGCGGCCCAGCAGGCCCACGGCGGTGGCGGCGGGCACCTGCACGTCCACGCCGCGCAGGATGTGGCTGTCGCCGTAGTAGGTGTTGAGGCTTTCGATCTTCAGCACGTCAATGCTCCCCCAGGTAGGCCGTCTGCACCTCGGGGTCGCGGCGGATGTGTTCGGGGTCGCCGCTGGCGATCACGCAGCCGTTGACCATCACCGTGATGCGGTCGGCGATGCGGAACACCGCGTCCATGTCGTGCTCCACCAGCAGCACCGCATGCGTGGCCTTCAGGCGTTGCAGCAACGCCAGCATGCGGTCGGTTTCTTCGGCGCCCATGCCGGCCAGCGGCTCGTCCAGCAGCAGCACACGCGGCGCGGTGGCCAGGCACATGGCCACCTCGAGCTGGCGCTTGGCGCCGTGGCTCATGGTGCCGGCGATGCGATCGGCCTCATGCGCCAGGCCGGCCGCTTCCAGCGCGGCCTGGGCCGCGGCATTGCTGCGCGCGCAGCCGGTGGCCGCCTGCCACAGCGCCCAGGGCCGCGCGAATGCCGCCTGCGCGGCCAGGCGGCAGTTCTCGCGCACCGTGAACTCCGGGAAGATGGTGGTGCGCTGGTAGCTGCGGCCCACGCCGGCCCGCGCCCGCCGGTGCTGCGACCAGCCGGTGACGTCCTGCCCATCGAAGCGGATGCGCCCGGTGCTGGCGGCCAGCTCGCCCGACAGCATGTTGATCAGCGTGGACTTGCCCGCGCCGTTGGTGCCGATCACCGCATGCACCTGGCCCACCTGCAGGTCCAGGGCCACGTCGCTCACGGCCAGCAGCCCGCCGAAGCGGCGGCTCAGACCTTCCACCTGCAGCATGGCGGGCATCACGCACCTCCCTTGGCCGATTGCGGCGACAGCCGGTCCATCAGGCCGATCAGGCCCTTGGGCAGCAGCGCCACGAAAGCGATGATGGCCAGCCCCAGCGTGAGCTGCCAATGGTCGGCCAGCGGGCCCACCAGCGCATGGGTGGACAGCAGCTCACGCAGCAGCGTGAAGGCCACCGCACCGATGACCGCACCCCGCAGGCTGCCCAGCCCCCCCAGGATGATCATCAGCAGCACGTCGCCCGAGGTGTGCCAGCTCAGCATCTCGGGGTTGACCACGCCATCCCGCGAAGCCACCAGAAAGCCTGCCAGCCCGGCCAGCGCGCCGCCGATGACGAAGGCCGCCAGCTTGTAGAGATAGGTGTTGAAGCCCGCGGCCCGCATGCGCTGCTCGTTGACGCGGATGCCGGCCAGCGCCGCGCCGAAGCGCGAGCGGCGGATCAGCGCCAGCAAGCCGTAGGTGAAGGCCAGCGCGCCCAGCACCACGAAGTACAGCGTGCGCCGGTTCTCCAGGTCGATGGCGCCCAGCGCCGGCCGCACGTACAGGTAGATACCGTCGCTGCCGCCGCCGATGCCGGTGTCGTGGAACACGAAGTAGGCCATCTGCGCAAAGGCCAGCGTGACCATGATGAAGTAGATGCCGCGGGTGCGCAGCCCCAGCAGCCCGACGAACAGCGCATAGGCCGCCGCGCCCCCCATGGCCAGCGGCAGCAGCGTGGCGATGGAGCCGCCGCCATCGCCCGAGGCCAGCACGGTGACGTAGGCGCCGATGCCGTAGAAGGCCGCATGGCCCAGGCTGACGAGGCCGGTGATGCCGACGATGAGCTGCAGGCTGAGCGCGAAGATCGACAGGATCATCACCTTCAGCAGCAGGTCGGTGAGATAGGGCGTGAGCACCGGCGCCACGGCCGCCAGCGCGGCCAGCACGCCCAGCGCCGGCAGCATCGGCTTCCACGCCGCGGGGCTGGGCGCGGCGGGCGGCAGGGTGGGTGCGGTGGCGGCCATGGTGGCGGGGGGATGGGTGATGAGGTCGGGTTTCATGTTCACGCTCTGCGGCCCATCAGGCCCTCCGGGCGCCAGATCAGCACCACGGCCATCAGCAGGTAGACGCCGATGCCGCTCAACTCGGCGAAGAACACCTTGCCGAAGGTGTCGACGAAGCCCACCAGCAACGAGGCCACCAACGCGCCGGTGATGGAGCCGATGCCGCCGATGACCACCACCACGAAGCAGATGATGAGCACGCTGCCGCCCATGCCCGGGTACACGCTGGACATGGGCGCGGCGATCATGCCGGCCAGCGCGGCCAGCGCCACGCCGGCCGCGAACACGATGCGGTAGAGCCGCCGGATGTCGATGCCCAGGCCGCGCACCATGTCGCGGTTGCTGGCACCGGCGCGGATCATCATGCCCAGCCGGGTGCGGTTGACCACCGCATACAGCCCGATGGCCAGCACGATGCAGGCGGCCGACGCGAACAGCCGGTAGGTGGGGTAGCTCATCACGTCGCCCAGCGCGAAGCTGCCGGCCAGCCACTCCGGCGGCTTGACGCCGTGCACGTCGTTGCCCACCAGGATGGAGCGCAGCTCCTCGAACACCAGAATCAGGCCGTAGGTCATCAGCACCTGCTGCAGGTGTTCACGCTGGTACAGGTAGCTGTAGAAGGCCCATTCGAGGAAGTAGCCGAACACCGCCGCCAGCACGATGCCCACCGCCAGCATCACCAGGAACTGGTCGCCGAACAGCGGGCTCAGCGCAAACGCCATGTAGGCGCCCAGCATGTAGAAGCTGCCATGGGCCAGGTTGATGACGCCCATGATCCCGAAGATCAGCGTCAGCCCCGAGGCCAGCAGGAACAGCAGCAGGCCGTACTGCACGGCGTTCAGGCACTGCACCAGAAAGGTCGCTAAGTCCATCAGTCATCTCCAAGCGCCGGCCGCCGCAGCGTTGCGCCTTGATCAAGCGGCCACCACGGATCCGGCTCTGCCGGTCCGTCGGTGGCCCCCCCTTGAGGGGGAGCGCCGGAAGGCGCTCCGGGGGTGGTCTACAACCTGCAGCCGCGGGCCGGGTCGCTGAGCGACTTGCTCGCGATGCCCACCACCTTGTTCTCCTTGCCCTCCACCTTGCGCAGGTAGATGTCCTGCACCGGGTTGTGCGAGCGGGACAGCGTGAAGGGGCCGCGCGGGCTGTCGATGCGGGCCTTCTCCAGCGCGGCCGCGAACTCGGCCTTCTTGCTGATGTCGCCCTTGACCGCCGCCAGGCCGGTGGCCAGCATCTGCGCGGCGTCGTAGCCCTGCACCGCGTACACGTCGGGCTGCAGCTTGAACTGCTTGGCATAGGCCAGGCGGAAGTTGTTGTCGCGCGGCGTGTTCAGGCCGTCGGCATAGTGCAGCGTGGTCAGCACGCCCTGCGCAGCATCACCCTGCGCTTCCAGCGTGCCGTCGGTGAGAAAGCCCGAGCCGTACAGCGGAATGGTCTTGTTGAGGCCCGCAGCCGCATAGTCCTTGACGAACTTCACCGCGCCGCCGCCCGCGAAGAAGGCGAACACCGCATCGGGCTTGGCCGCCGCGATCTCGGTGAGCAGCGCCTGGAACTCCACGTTCGGGAAGGGCAGCGTCAGCTGCTTGGTGACCTTGCCGCCTTCCTTCTCGAAGCCTTCCTTGAAGGCATTGGTCATCTCCTCACCGGCCGCGTACTTCCAGGTGATGGTCATCGCGGTCTTCTTCTTTTCCTGCTTGGCCGCCACCGTGCCCATGCCATAGCTGGACTGCCAGTTGGAGAACGAGCTGCGGAAGATGTTCTGCGCGCACATCGGGCCGGTGACCGCATCGGAGCCGGCATTGGGCACGACCAGGATGGTGCCGCTTTCCTTGGCGGCGCGCGCCATGGCCATGGCCACGCCGCTGTGTACCGTGCCCACCAGCACGTCCACGTTGTCGCGCTTGATGAGCTTGTTGACGTTGTCGGTGGCCTTGGCGGGGTCGCTCTCGTCGTCCACCTTGAAGAACTCCACCTCGCGGCCGCCCAGCTTGCCGCCCTGCTCGTCCACGTACAGCTTGAAGCCGTTCTCGATGGCCACGCCCAGCGCGGTGAAGGTGCCGCTGTAGGGCAGCATCAGCCCCACCTTGAGCTTGCCGGACTGGGCCTGCGCCAGCGGTGAAGCCAGCAGCAGCGAAGCAGCCAGCGCCGGAATGGCGAATGCGGTCTTACGGATCATGCTTGTCCCCTTGCGTTGTGGTGGCGGTGGTGTGAGAAAAAGGCGTGGGCCGCTTCGATGACGGCCTCGGGCTGGTCACGGTGCGGCGAATGACCGCAGGCGGGCAGCTCCAGCAGCTGCGTGGCCGGCAGCTGCCGGCGGATGGCACGGATCTGGTCGAGCGTGCCGTACTCGTCGTCGACACCCTGGATGGCCAGCACCGGCGCGGTGATCTGCGCCACCTCGGCTTCGATGTTCCAGGTGCGGAAGGCCGGGTCCAGCCAGATGCGGTTCCAGCCCCAGAAGGCGGAGTCGGCATCGTCGTGGTAACGGCCCAGCTTCTGCGGCAGGTCGGTGGTCAGGTAGGCCTGCCGGGCCACCTCGATGCTGGCCACCGACACGTCTTCCACGAACAGGTGCGGTGCCATCACGATGGCGCCGGCCACCGGGTGGCGGGCCGCATGCAGCAGCGTGATGGAACCGCCGTCGCTGTGGCCGAAGAGCCAGGGCGGCTGCCGCGTGGTGTCGATGTGCAGCGCCGCCAGCAGCGCCGGCAGCAGCTCATGGGCCTGGCGGTGCATGAAGTCGGGCGCCCAGCGTTCATCGGCCGGCCGCGGCGTGGAACGGCCGTAGCCGGGCCGCGAATACACCAGCCCGCGCAGGCCCGCGGCTGCGCACAACCGCTGCGGGAAGTCCTTCCACATCGCCACCGAGCCCAGGCCCTCGTGCAGGAAGACCACCAGCGGCGCATCGGCGCGGTCGGTACCCACCCACTGGTGCTCGATGCGCACGGTGCGGCCCTGCCAGGGCAGCTCGACGAAAGCGCTGGCCGCCACGTGTCAGCCCTGCTGCTCGCGCTCGCGCAGGCGGAAGCGCTGGATCTTGCCGGTGGCGGTCTTGGGCAGCTCGTCGACGAACTCGATGAAGCGCGGGTACTTGTAGGGCGCCAGCCGGTCCTTGACGAAGGCCTTCAACTCGGCTTCCGTCACCTGCTGGCCGGGCTTGAGCACCACGAAGGCCTTGGTCTTGGTCAGGCCCTCGGCGTCCTGCTTGCCGATGACGGCGCTCTCCAGCACCGCGGGGTGCTGCATCAGCGTGGCTTCCACCTCGAAGGGCGAGACGTAGATGCCGCTGACCTTGAGCATGTCGTCGCTGCGGCCAGCATAGGTGTAGTAGCCGTCGGCATCGCGGCTGTACTTGTCGCCGCTCTTGGTCCAGCCGCCCTGGAAGGTCTCGCGGCTCTTGTCGCGGTTGCCCCAGTACATCAGCGCGGCGCTGGGCCCACGGATGTAAAGGTCGCCCACCTCGCCATCGGGCACCGGGCGACCGTCGTCGCCGCGCAGCTCGATCTCGTAGCCCTCCACCGGTCGGCCGGTGGTGCCGTAGCGCACGTCGCCCGGCCGGTTGCTCAGGAAGATGTGCAGCATCTCGGTGGAGCCGATGCCGTCGATGATCTCGCAGCCGTAGTGCTGCTTGAAGCGCTGGCCGATTTCGGCGGGCAAGGCCTCGCCCGCCGACGAGCACATGCGCAGCGCCACCGACTCGATGCCCGGCAGCTCGGGCGAGGCCAGCATGCCGGCAAAGCCGGTGGGCGCGCCGAAGAACACCGTGGGCCGCACGCCGGCCTGCGCCGGGGTGCTGCCGGTCCAGCGGCGGAAGGTGGCGGCCGGCGTGGGCCGCTCGGCCATCAGCACCACGCTGGCACCCACGCTCAGCGGAAAGGTCAGCGCATTGCCCAGGCCATAGGCGAAGTACAGCTTGGCCGCCGAGAAGCAGACGTCGTCTTCGGTCAGCCCCAGCACCGGCTTGCCGTACAGCTCGGCCGTCCAGAACGGGTTGCCATGGGTGTGCACCGTGCCCTTGGGCTTGCCGGTGGAACCCGACGAATACAGCCAGAAGCCGGGCTCGTCCGGCCCGGTGGGCGCGGGCCGCGCGGCGGGTTCATGGCGCGCCATCAGCGCGGCCAGGTCGTGCACGCGGGCGCCGTGCAGCTCCGCCGGCAACGGCGCTTCGGGGTGCGAAACCACGATGTGCCGCAGCTCATGCTCGCCCTGGGCCAGGGCCGCTTCCAGCACCGGCAGCAGCGCGGCCGACACCAGCGCCGCCTGGGCGCGGCTGTTGGCCAGCATGTAGGCATAGTCGGCCGCGGTGAGCAGCGTGTTCACCGCCACTGGCACCACGCCGGCATGCAGGCCCCCGAGAAAGCTCACCGGCCAATGCGTGGTGTCGTGCATCAGCAGCAGCACCCGTTCTTCGCGCCGCAGGCCCAGTGCCTGCAGCGCGGCCGACATGCGCCGCACCTGCTCGCCCAGCGCGCCATAGCTCAGCACGCCGTGGTCGTCGATGTAGGCCGTCTTGTCGGCGCGCGCGGCATTGCTGTCCAGCAGGTGCTGCGCAAAGTTGAAGGTGGCGGGCAAAGTCATGGCGATGTCTCCTCGCACGGGGATGTCTTCTCGGCGGCCCATGGCGTTCAGCCCTGGGGTTGCAGCGCGGCCAAAACCGGCCCGGCGGCCTGGATGGCCGCGCGGCGGTGGTAGAAGTCCAGCGCCCGCAGGCCACCCAGCTCCTGGCCGCCGCCGGCACGGCCGGGGCCGCCGTGCAGCGACTGCGGCATCACGTTGCCGTGGCCACTGTGGGCCGTGGCCACATCGGGGCTGACGACGTGCACGCGGCCATGGCTGGCGGCCAGCGCCAGCGCGGTGCCGGCCAGCGCAGCCGCGTCTTCACCATAGACCGAGGCCACCAGCGAGCCCTGGCCGCGTTGCACCAGGGCCTGCGCCTGCGCCAGGTCGCGGTAGGGCAGCAGCGTGGCCACCGGGCCGAAGACCTCGGTGTCGTGCACGCGATCGGCGGCTTCGGCCGCTTCGGGTGAGTCCACGCCCAGCAGCACCGGGCTCACGCAGGCGGCCACGGCGGGGTCGGCGTCCACCAGCGCGGTGCGGCGACCGTCGTGCAGCACACGCGCTTGACTAGACAAGTGATCCATGCCCTGCAGCACGCTGGCATGCTGTGCGCGGCTCACCAGCGCGCCCATGCGCACGGCTTCGTTGCGGGGGTTGCCCACGCTCACCTTGGCCAGCTTGGCGCCGATGGCCTCGGCCGCCGCGCCCCACACCGCCTGCGGCACGAAGATGCGGCGAATGGCGGTGCACTTCTGGCCGGCCTTGACCGTCATCTCGCGCACCACCTCGCGCACCAGCAGGTCGAAGGCGGGGCTGCCGGGCGTGGCCTCGGGCAGCAGCAAGGCGCTGTTCAGGCTGTCGGCTTCGATGTTGACGCGCACCGAATGCCGGGCCACGGCCGCATGGCCGCGGATCAGCGCCGCGGTGTCGGCCGAGCCGGTGAAGGACAGCACGTCGAAGGGCTGCAGCGCGTCCAGCAGACCGGCCGAGCTGCCGCACACGATGTTGAGCGCCCCCGGCGGCAGCACGCCGGCCTCGATCACGTCATGCACCATGCGCTGCGTGAGCCAGGCGGTGGCCGTGGCCGGCTTGACGATGACCGGCACGCCGGACAGCAGCGCGGGCGCCGCCTTTTCCCACAAGCCCCAGGCCGGGAAGTTGAAGGCATTGATGAACAAGGCCACGCCAGGCGTGGGCACCTGCACATGCTGCGACTGGAAGAGGGGCTCCTTGCCCAGCTTCACCGCCTCGCCATCGCGCAGATGGTTGGCATCGCTCAGCGCAGCACCCCAGCGCGCGTACTGTCCCAGCGTGAAGAGGGCGCCGTCCACGTCCACGGCGGTGTCGGCCTTCACCGTGCCGCTGTTGGCGATGGAGATGGCCTCGTACTCGGCCCGGTGGGCCTGCAGCACCTGCACCACCTGCTGCAGCAGCGCGGCGCGCTGGCCGTAAGTCAGGGCCCGCAACGCAGCACCGCCGGTGTGGCGCGCAAAGGCGAAGCCTTCGGCCAGGTCCAGCCCTTCGGCGCTCACGCGCACCAGCTCGTCGCCCAGCACGGGGTCGAACAGCGGCGTGCCTTCGCCGTGGCCGGCCTGCCAGCGGCCAGCCAGGTGATTCAGGAGCAATTCGGTCACCGGCTTTCCTTCAGGCATGCGCCGCGGCGGGCGTGAATTCGATCTGCCCTTGAGGCAGCAGGTACAGCACCAGCGCACGGCCACCGCTGACGGTGGGCGGGTGCGCGCTGCCGGGCGGGTACACGCACCAGCCGGCGGGGTGACCGTCGAAGCGGGCCTCACCTTCCAGCGGCATGATCAGGTCAACCTCGCCCAGCGGATGCACGTGGTGGGGGCCGGCGATGTCCTGCATGTCCACCACGTCCACCGAAAAGCCGTGCAGCGCCGGATCGGTCGCCGCGAACACACGGCCGTAGCGGATGCCGCCGCGCTCACGGTGGCACAGCCAGCCTTCGGCCACGCCTTGCAGGCACAGCTGCTTGAGCTGGCGGTAGGTGTCGCTGTCGGCGCCCAGCTCGGTGTTCAACCATAGGGCCAGCGCGTCGTCGAGCGGCCGGCCCGCGATGTGCTGCGCCACCTGCGCGATGCGTTGGTGAAATAGGGCTTGCGACATGCTGCTGGCTCCGACCCAGTACAAGCTGGCTTGATGCGTCAGGCCCGATGAAGTATCTTGCCTGTGAGGGAAAGATAGCGACGGGGCAGTGCAGCGTCAAGCAATATAGTGCACTTCCAGTGATAACCCCTAGCGCGGAACACGAGAACCAAAAACATGAACCACAGGGCTGAAGGCACGACGATGGCAGCCGCCGAGGGCGCCGAGGAGGCCAAAAACCCGCTGCTGCTGGCCCTGGGCGAGCGGGTGCGCACGTTGCGCGCGCGGCGCGGCCTCACGCGCAAGCAGGCGGCGCTGGCGGCCGATGTGTCGGAGCGGCATTTCGCCAACCTCGAATACGGCATCGGCAATGCGTCGATCCTGGTGCTGCAGCAGGTGGCCAGTGCGCTGCAGTGCCCGCTGGCCGAGCTGCTGGGCGATGTGACCACCAGCAGCCCGGAGTGGCTGCTGATCCGTGAGCTGCTGGAGCACCGCAACGAGGTGGAGCTGCGGCGCGCCCGCATCGCGCTGACCGAGCTGCTGGGGCAGCCGGGTGGCGACCGCGCCCGCGGCGGCCGCATCGCGCTGGTGGGCCTGCGCGGCGCCGGCAAGTCCACGCTGGGCCAGCTGCTGGCCGAAGACCTGGACCTGCCCTTCGTGGAGCTGAGCCGCGAGATCGAGAAGGTGGCCGGCTGCAGCATCCGCGAGATCCACGACCTCTACGGCACCGCCGCCTACCGCCGCTACGAGCGCCGGGCGCTGGAGGAAACCGTGCAGATCTATGCCGACGTGGTGATCGCCACGCCGGGCGGCATCGTGAGCGACCCCGCCACCTTCAATCTGCTGCTGGCGCACTGCACCACCATCTGGCTGCAGGCCTCGCCCGAGGAGCACATGGGCCGGGTGGCCGCGCAGGGCGACCTGCGTCCGATGGCCGCCAGCAAGGAGGCGATGGAAGACCTGCGCCGCATCCTGGCCGGACGCGCCGCCTTCTACAGCAAGGCCGACCTGACGCTGGACACCAGCGGGCAGACGCTGGAGGCCAGCTTCGCGCAGCTGCGCGCGCTGGCGCGCGAGGTGTTGGCGCTAGAAACCTGAGCGACGCTGCCGGCGCCGCGCGCCGCAGCCTTGGGACAAACCCGCGAATGCACTTTATTGCATTATCCTGTTCTTGACGCACGATAGTGCAGGCACTATGCTGCATTCCATCGCGTCACAAAGAAGCACCCTGCTTCCACCGACAGGAGACCCGCATGAGCGACACCCCGATCTCGGCGCCCCGCGTCGATTACCGCACCGAGCCGGGCCAGTACCGGCACTGGTCCCTCAGCACCGACGGCGCCATCGCCCGGCTGTCGCTGGATATCGCGGAAGACGGCGGCATCCGCCCCGGCTACAAGCTCAAGCTCAACAGCTACGACCTGGGCGTGGACATCGAGCTGCACGACGCGCTGAACCGCGTGCGCTTCGAGCACCCCGAGGTGCAGACGGTCATCGTCACCAGCGCCAAGGACCGCATCTTCTGCTCGGGCGCCAACATCTTCATGCTGGGTGTCAGCAGCCATGCGTGGAAGGTGAACTTCTGCAAGTTCACCAACGAGACCCGCAACGGCATCGAAGACTCTTCGAAGCATGAAGGCCTGAAGTTCGTGGCCGCGGTCAACGGCGCCTGCGCCGGTGGCGGCTACGAGCTGGCCCTGGCCTGCGACGACATCGTGCTGGTGGACGACCGCAGCAGCGCCGTCAGCCTGCCCGAAGTGCCGCTGCTGGGCGTGCTGCCCGGCACGGGCGGCCTGACCCGTGTGACCGACAAGCGCAAGGTGCGTCACGACCTGGCCGACATCTTCTGCACCAGCGTGGAAGGTGTGCGCGGCCAGCGCGCGGTGGAATGGCGCCTGGTGGACGCAGTGGCCAAGCCCGCGCAGTTCGCCGCCACGGTGCAGGAGCGTGCTTCAAAGCTGGCTGCTGGCAGCCGCCGCCCCGGCCCGGGCACTGCCGGCGTCCAACTGCCGCGCATCGAGCGTGAAGACGGCCCCGACAGCCTGCGCTATGAACATGTGCAGGTGCAGATCGACCGCGAGCGCCGCACCGCGACGCTGACGGTGAAGGCGCCCACCGGCACGCAACCCACCGACGTGGCGGCCATCGAAGCCGCAGGCGCCGCCTGGTGGCCGCTGGCCATGGCCCGCCAGCTGGACGACGCCATCCTCTCGCTGCGCACCAACGAGCTGGACGTGGGCACCTGGCTGCTGAAGACCGAAGGCGACGCCGCCGCGGTGCTGGCGGTGGATGCGCTGCTGCTGCAGCACCAGGACCACTGGCTGGTGCGTGAAACGCTGGGTCTGCTGCGCCGCACCTTCGCGCGGCTGGACGTGTCGTCGCGCAGCCTGTTCGCGCTGGTGGAGCCGGGCTCCTGCTTCGCCGGCCTGCTGGCCGAGCTGGCTTTCGCGGCCGACCGCTGCTACATGCTGGCCCTGCCCGACGAGCCTGAGCGCGCCCCGCGGCTGCAGCTGGACGAGCTGAACTTCGGTCCGCTGCCGCTGGTGACCGACCAGAGCCGCCTGGCCCGCCGCTTCCATGAAGAAGCGCCCGCGCTGGACGCCGCCCGCGCCACCCTCGGCCGCGCGCTGGACGCCGATGAGGCGCTGCAGCTGGGCCTGGTGACGGCCGCGCCCGACGACATCGACTGGGACGACGAGATCCGCATCGCCATCGAAGAGCGCGCGGCCATGTCGCCCGATGCCTTGACCGGTCTGGAAGCCAACCTGCGCTTCTGCGGCAAGGAAAACATGGTCACCCGCGTGTTCGGCCGCCTGACGGCCTGGCAGAACTGGATCTTCAACCGCCCCAACGCCGTTGGCGACAAGGGCGCCCTGAAGGTGTACGGCAAGGGTGAGAAGGCCGCCTTCGACCTGAATCGCGTTTGATGAGGACACGGACATGAGCACCATCGACTACGCCCAGAAGATTCCCAACAACGTCAACCTGAGCGACGACCGCACCCTGCAGCGCGCGCTGGAAGGCTGGCAGCCCAACTTCATCCAGTGGTGGGACGACGTCGGTCCCGAAGGGTCCACCGACTTCGAGGTGTACCTGCGCACCGCCGTCAGCGTCGACCCGCAAGGCTGGGCCCAGTTCGGCCACGTGAAGATGCGCGACTACCGCTGGGGCATCTTCCTGAACCCCGGCGACGCCAACCGCCAGATCCACTTCGGCGACCACAAGGGCGAGAAGGCCTGGACCGACGTGCCCGGCGAACACCGCGCCAACCTGCGCCGCATCATCGTCACCCAGGGCGACACCGAGCCGGCCAGTGTGGAACAGCAGCGCCACCTGGGCCTGACCGCGCCCAGCATGTACGACCTGCGCAACCTCTTCCAGATCAACGTGGAAGAAGGCCGCCACCTGTGGGCCATGGTGTACCTGCTGCACAAGCACTTCGGCCGCGACGGCCGCGAAGAGGCCGAGGCCCTGCTGCAGCGCCAGTCGGGCGACGAGAACAACCCGCGCATCCTGGGTGCGTTCAACGAGAAGACGCCGGACTGGCTGAGCTTCTTCATGTTCACCTACTTCACCGACCGCGACGGCAAGTTCCAGCTGGCCGCTCTGTCGGAAAGCGCCTTCGATCCGCTGGCCCGCACCACCAAGTTCATGCTGACGGAAGAGGCGCACCACATGTTCGTGGGCGAAAGCGGCGTCTCGCGCGTCATCGCCCGCACCTGCCAGGTGATGAACGAGCTGAAGACCGACGACGTGCAGAAGGTGCGCGCGGCCGGCGCCATCGACCTGCCCACCATCCAGCGCTACCTCAACTTCCACTACTCGGTCACCATCGACCTCTTCGGTGCCGACCAGTCGAGCAACGCCGCCACCTTCTACAGCTCGGGCCTGAAGGGCCGCTACGAAGAAGGCAAGCGCGACGACGACCACCTGCTCAAGGGCCAGAGCTACCGCGTGCTGGAGGTGCAGAACGGCCAGCTGGTGGACAAGGAAGTGCCGATGCTCAACGCGCTGAACGAAGTGCTGCGCGACGACTTCATCAAGGACTCGGTGGCCGGCGTGAACCGCTGGAACAAGGTGATCGAGAAGGCGGGCATCCCGTTGCGCCTGTCGGTGCCGCACAAGGCCTTCAACCGCCAGATCGGCGCGCTGGCCGGCCTGAAGCTCTCGCCCGAAGGCCAGGTGGTGAGCGAAGCCGAATGGCAGGCCCGCCAGGCCGAGTGGCTGCCCACCGCCGAAGACCGCGCCTTCGTCGCCAGCCTGATGGGCCGCGTGGTGGAGCCGGGCAAGTTCGCCAACTGGATCAGCCCGCCCGTCATGGGCATCAACCGCCAGCCGGTCGACTTCGAATACGTCCGCTTTAACTAGCCCACCCCCGAGCGGGCAAGCCCGCTCCCCCTCAAGGGGGCGCCGCCAGCGGCCCGCCAAAGCCGGTTCCGCGGCGGCTGCTTGAACGGGGCCGCGCGCCTGCAGACGGAGTTGCTTTGCCATGAATGCGATGACTGAAGCTGCCGTGATCCGGCAGCACCTGATCGATCCGGAGATCTGCATCCGGTGCAACACCTGCGAGGCCACCTGCCCGATCGGGGCGATCACCCACGATGACCGCAACTACGTGGTCAAGGCCGACGTGTGCAACGGCTGCATGGCCTGCATCTCGCCCTGCCCCACCGGCTCCATCGACAACTGGCGCACGATGCCCGCCACGCGCGCCTACCCGGTCGAGGAGCAGTTGCTGTGGGACGAGCTGCCGCCCGAGCTGACGCCCGAGCAGCTGGCCGAGGCCGGCGTGGCGACCGACGCGCAGGCCGAAGCGGCGGTGCCGGTGCTGGCCCAGGCGCCGGCCGCTGCCGCGGCCACGCTGGCCGAAGCACCGTTCAACAGCGCGGCCTACGGCGCCACCACGCCGCCGTGGTCGGCCGCGCATGCGTACACCAACCTGTACCCGCCGAAGAAGCCCACCACCGCCACCGTGGTGGGCAACATCAACTGCACCGAGAGCGGCTTTGCCAGCGAGACCCACCACGTGGTGCTGGACTTCGGGAGCATGCCGTTCCCGGTGCTGGAAGGGCAGAGCATCGGCATCATCCCGCCCGGGGTGGATGCGAACGGCAAGCCGCACGTGGCGCGCCAGTACAGCGTGGCCAGCCCACGCAACGGCGAGCGGCCGGGCTACAACAACGTGGCGCTGACCGTCAAACGCGTGACCGAGGACCACCAGGGCCGGCCGGTGCGCGGCGTGGCGTCCAACTACGTGTGCGACCTGAAGGTGGGCGACACGGTGCAGGTGGTGGGGCCCTTCGGCCACAGCTTCCTGATGCCCAACCATCCGCGCTCGCACATCGTGATGATCTGCACCGGCACCGGCAGCGCGCCGATGCGGGCGATGACCGAGTGGCGGCGCCGGCTGCGCAAGAGCGGCCGTTTCGAGGGCGGGAAGCTGATGCTGTTCTTCGGTGCCCGCACGCCGCAGGAGCTGCCCTACTTCGGGCCGCTGCAAACCCTGCCCAAGGACTTCATCGACATCAACCTGGCCTTCTCGCGCCAGCCCGACCAGCCCCGCCGCTACGTGCAGGACCTGATGCGCGAACGCGCCGCCGACCTGGCCGCGCTGCTGAAGGACAGCCACACCCACTTTTACGTGTGCGGCCTGAAGAGCATGGAGGAAGGCGTGGTGCTGGCCCTGCGCGACGTGGCCGAGCAGGCCGGCCTGCCCTGGGACACGCTGGGCCCGGTGCTCAAGGCCGAAGGGCGGCTGCACCTGGAGACGTATTGAAGTTCGCCGACTTCCGGCCCGGCCAGGTGATCGAGGCCGGGCCGTACGCCGTGACGCAGGCCGAGGTGCTGCAGTTCGCCGGCGCCTGGGACCCGCAGTGGTTCCACACCGACCCGGCCGCTGCCGCACGTGGCCGCTTCGGCGGGCTGATCGCCAGCGGCTGGCACACCTGCGGCATCGCGATGCGGCTGGTCACTGAAGCGGCGCTGGCCAGCTCGGAGTCTTATGCCTCGCCCGGGCTGCAGTACGTGAAGTGGCCGGCCCCGGTGCGGCCGGGCGACTCGCTGCGGCTGCGGGCCACGGTGATCGAGACCCGCCGCTCACGCAGCCAGCCGGGGCTGGGCATCCTGCGCTGGCGCTGGCAGCTGCACAACCAGCAAGGCACGCAGGTGCTGGACCTGGAAGCGACCAGCCTGTTCGACCTGGCCGCCCCCGAAGACGCTTCAGGCGGCGGCTGAAGCCGCGCGCAGCGGCAGCGGCCGCGGCGCGTCCATCCAGCGCTGCACCAGCAGGCCCAGGCCCACGCTCAGCGGCCAGCAGGCCAGCACCGCGCCGGCCAGCAGCAGCGGCTCGTCAGTGAGACCCGCCACGCTGGCGCACACCAGCACCAGCAGCGGGTAGTGCAGCAGGAACATCGGGTAGCTGGCCGCGGCCAGCTCGCGCAGCGCCCGCAGCGCACGCGCCGGCAGGCGCTGCAGCCAGACATCCAGCAGACCGTGGGCACACAAGGCCATCGCGGTGAGCGTGGCCACCGCGATGCGGGAACGCCAGGCCAGCACCAGCGCCAGCAGGCCGATGGCACCCACCACCCCCAGCGCCAGCGGCGTGGGCACGCGCGCGCCGCGCCGCAGCACGCAGGCCAGCATGCCCAGCGCATACGAGCCGGCGAAGTACGGCGCCCAGGCGTCCAGCCCGGCATCCAGGTTCCACCACAGCAGCGACAGCAGGCTGATGCCCAGCGTCAGCCCGCCGAACACCGCCAGCCGGCCGCGCAGCGACAGCGGCAGCGCGCGGCACAGCATGGCCAGCAGCACCAGGCCGATGTAGAGCTGCAGGTCGATGGCCACGTACCAGAAGCCGGCCGACAGGCCGTCCTGGCCCAGCACGTCCTGCAGCAGCAGCAGGTTGGCCGCCACCTGGGGCAGGTCCAGCGCCTGTGGGTCCACGTCCACCGGCAGCTCGGCCGGCAGCGGGCCCCAACGCAGCCAGCCCAGCACCGCCAGCATCGCAAACGCAGCCAGCCAGTAGGTGGGCAGCAGCCGACGCGCCCGCTGCACGATGAGCTGCCAGGCCTGCTGCAGCAACGGGGCGCCGGCCGGCTTGTGCAGCCGGCCCAGCATCGAGGCGGCGCCCAGGTAGCCGCCGATCACCAGGAACACCTGCACCGCCAGGCGGCCGTCGGCCGCGACCACCCCGAGCGGGCCCTGGGGCACCGGGCCGTACAGGAACAGGTGGTGGAACAGGATCAGGTGCGCGGCAAGCACCTTGGCCAGGTCGATGGCCGGGCTGGCGGAAGCGGAACGGGACATGAAGGCACAGGACGGGCGTGGCGGCCGGCCAGGAGCCGCCAAGGGCGCGCGTGAAGGACGGCACGGGAAAGGGGCGGGATGTTCGCACAGGCCGTTGACGCCGCCGGGCGGAACGCACCACCTGTTCAGGCGAGTGACGGCCGACACACGATGCGCTGCGCAGGGGTTTCAGTGCGCGGCCGTGTGGCCGATAAGGCATCAGGCGGGCCCCTCGCAGGCGCCGCGCTGTCACTCCCCCTAGAGGTACACGATGAGCGAGACGACCTTCCTGGCCGCCAAGGTGCTGTTGCTGGAACACGACCCCGTGCACTACAGCAGCCTGCTGGAATTCTGCGAACAGCTGGGCCTGATCACGGTGCCGCGGGCGGCAGCCGATGCGCTGGACGCGCTGAAACAGCACAAGGACCTGGGCGGCGTGCTGCTGGCCGAGGACCTGCACGAGGACGGCAGCGACAGCCTGCCGCTGGCCCTGGCCCTGCACCGCCAGCGGCCCGAGCTGCCCATCTTCCTGCGCCGCACCAGCAACCGGCCACTGAGCGACGACGAGGCACGTGCCGTCACCCACCCCTGGCCCAGCGGCGACATGGCGGCGCTGCGCGAGCACATCGACCACAGCCTGTTCGGGCTGCGCTACCCCACCACGCTGGTGGGCGGCGTGGTGGAGCTGAGCTGCAACGCCATCCGCTCGATGTTCCCGAATGCCGAGGTGGTGGCCGAGCCGCCCTACGTGGTGCACGACCGCATCATCTACGGCCAGGTGTCCACCCTCATCGCGCTGGAAAGCACCTGGTGCCGCGGCTACATGATGCTGCAGACCGAAGAAGGCGCGCTGCGCCAGGGCATGGCCCAGGGCATGGGCTATGAAGGCGTGGGCGGCGACCTGGGCTTCCGCGAACTGAACAACCTGCTGGGCGAAACCACCAACCTGGTGTGGGGCGCGTTCAAGAACCGCTACATCCCGCCCGAGGCCTTTGCCAACCAGCAGACGCAGGTGCCCATCGTCATCAACCACGAGCAGAAGTACATCTCCTTCGGCTCGCAGGACCCGCAGCTGTGCATCCGCTACTTGCTGACCGATCCGCGCCGACCGCGCCAGCCGCCGGTGACCATCGTGCAGCGCTTCATCTTCAACCTCCTGTTCGTGCCGGAAGCCTTCGTCGAGTTCTCGGCCGGCAACAGCACCGCCGCCACCGGCGAACTCGAGTTCTTCTGATTCACGGAGTTTCCTGAATGGCCCAGATCCTGGTGGTGGACGACTCGAGCACGATGCGCGAGATCGTCTCCAGCTTTCTCACCCACAACGGCTTCGACGTGGCCGTGGCCAACGACGGCCGCGCCGGCCTGCAGCTGCTGCAGGAAGACACGGACATCAAGCTGGTGGTCAGCGACATCAACATGCCCAACATGGACGGCCTGACCATGGCCGACAAGATCCGCACCGAGCTGGGCAACACCTCGGTGCGCATCGTGATGCTGACCACCGAGGACAACGCCAGCATGCGCGCCCGCGGCAAAGAGATCGGCATCACCGGCTGGATCGTCAAGCCCTTCCGTGGCGAGGCGGTGCTGGGGCCGTTCAGGAAGCTGTGCGGGATGTGATGAAGCGCTTGAGCGGCACGACCAGCTGCCGCCCATGAGCGCCGAAAGGCTCGAAGCCATGGTGCCGGTAGAACCGGGCTGCGTTGTCGTCCTTGGCGTCGACGACCAGCGCGAACACCGCCACCTCGGAACGTGCGGCGCGAACGGCCGCGTCCGCCAACAACGCGCTGCCCAGCTGCCTGCCCTGGAACCGCTGGTCGATGGCCAGCCGGCCAAGACGCGCCACGGGCACGCTGGGGTAGCGGGGCAGCCGCTTGGCCCAGTCCGCCGGCAGTTCGGTCAACGCAACGCCGGCGGCGGCCAGCGTGTAGTAACCGGCCACCACGCCTGAGATCGACTCCAAGGCTACATAGCAGGCGCTGACCCGGCGCCGAACATCCTGTCCGGCCTGGGCGGCCAGGTAGTGGTCCAACGCCGCCACGCCGCACGAAAAAGAAGCTCGCGCATGGCCCGGCGCCAACGGCTCCAGGCGGAACGGCGCGGTCACTTGGCGCCGTCGAGCAGGCGCTGGCGGGCCTTCAAAGCGCGCTTCATGGCCGGTGCGAGCGGCGGCGGATTCAACAGCAGGGCGGCAAAGCGCTCCTGGTCCTGCACACTCAGGCGGATGATCTGAGCGTCTTCGATCGTGCGTTGCGCGTCCTTCAAGGCCGCAGCCACGAGAAAGTCGCTGACGCTGCGGCCCTGCAGCTCCGCGGCACGGCGAACGACGGCCAGCGCATCGGGCGCGATGCGGGCTTCGACTCGGGCAGTGCGGGCGGTGGCAGTGGCAGCCATGGCGTTGCGTTTTCAGCTGGGCAGTCAGTGTACGTCAATTCGCCGTACATGGCTGTCCCGATGTCGATGCCCACCGCGGGCTTCCAGCCACCTCTCAAGACAGATCTTGCAGCACGGCAACAGCCAACCAGCGCCTGACTAGCACGCCCACCTGATGGCTGAACAGCGTATGTACGCTGCCTCGCTATCACAGGGCTGCCTATATTGTCCGCAGACACACCACGGAGAGAAGCGGCATGTCTGGTCAAACCAATTCACAGCTGGACGACTTCTTCGCAGACAACGATGTCAGATGGCTACTTGCCAATGCCCGGGAGAACCGCGCACTGACCATTGCGTTCCCCAAAGAGATCAACATCTCGAATCTGTTTGCTTGGCTCTTGTCACCCCACGAGGGGCACGGCCTGGGTGACCTGCCGATCAAGGAGTTGCTCTTCCGAGCATGGGATGCGTGCGCCGACGACCAAGAGGCAGACCGGCTGCTTGGGCGCTTCCGACCGGCATTGGTGCATGGCCTGACGTTTTCGGAGGCCGTGGTCATCCGTGAGTACGCTGCGCCGGAGGATGCCGGCCGAGTCGACCTCGTGCTCGTCGACCCCAAGAACCGGCTGGTGCTGGCTGTCGAGAACAAGTACGGCGCAAAACTGGGATTGCAGCAATTGACGCGCTATGCAGATGCGCTGGAGAAGAAGCTTCCGCGCGATGAAGGTTGGCAACTGATTTCGGTGATGTTGGACTACGACACCGAATCTGAAGCAGACGACCAACGTTGGCTCAAGCTGGACTACGCATGGGTCATCGACATGATCAAGACCCAATTGGGCCTGGGTCTGTTGTCGCAGGAAAGCGCTGCGACGCTTCAACAGTTCTCCGACCATCTGGAGGACGAGGGCCTGGTGCCCTACGCACGGCTCACACCGGCGCATGCGACCGACCGAATCCTGCAGGTGGCCCTTCGGCATGCCGATGTGCTGGCACAGATGAAGGACCTGCGCAAGCGCTCTTCCATCCAGGCGGTCGACGCGCTGCTCCAGCGCAACCAAGGTCTTGTGACGCTGGAGTACACCCGGCACCGCAAACTGTGGGATTACGTGCTTGAGGTGGGTGCACGCGCCCACCTTTTGGTGCCGGTGAAGCAGGCGTTCCCTCATGTGCTGGCGGACCTGGAGTCATCATCCCGGATCAGCTACTTCGCGCTGCCGGAGTGGCAGGAAGCTTGGTCCCAACCAGACCCTGACGACCTCTGCTGGCCGATCTGGGCAGCCTTCTACGAAAGCGGCGATGTGGATCGCAAGGTGTACATCGTGACGGGCGACGTTTTCCCTGAACGTTGCAAGGAGGAGCTCGTTGCAGGCATCTCTCAACAAGCGCTTGCGCTGCGCAAGCGCAACGGCATGAAGTCCCAACGCCCCCGAGCTGCCCACATTCGGGTCGGCCATTGGCGCTGCACCACGAGGGAAGAAGCGATCGACAGGCTGCTGGCGCTGATCAAGGCCATGGACGCATCGCTGCTTCAACGGAGCACCTGACCCAGATCGCAGAACGGGGTCACTGAGGTCTTTTGCCGGGGCTGGCGATCCATGCCACCCCGCGTCACACTCATCCCATGACCCTCCCCTTCCAAGCCCTGCCCGGCCCGCCCAGTCCCTGGTGGGGCCTGGGCGCCCTGCGCGACCTGTGGCGCGACTACCTGGGCACGCTGGCGCAGCACCAGCGGTATGGCGACCTGGTGCGCCAGCGCATCCTGCGTGAGCAGGTACTGGACATCTACGACCCCGAGCTGCTGCGCACACTGATGGTGGACCATGCCGACGCGCTGATCCGCTGGGAGCGCGGGCCCGAGGTGTTCGCCGATGGCCTGGGCCAGTGCGTGCTGGTCACCGAAGGCGCCACCTGGCAGCGCCAGCGGCGCATGCTGATGCAGGCCTTCACGCCGCGGCGGGTGGCCGGCTACGTCGGCCACATGGTCGAGGCCACGGCGCGCGGCCTGGCGCCGCTGGCCGACGGTGAGGTGGAAATGGACGGCCTGTTCAGCCACCTGGCGATGGACGTCATCTCACGCACCTTGTTCAGCGCCCCGATCGGCGACGACACCCAGGCCGCGGCCGATGCGGTGCAGGTGCTCAGCGAGACGGCGCTGCGCGAGATGTTCTGGCCCGCCACGCCACCCGACTGGCTGCCGCTGCCCGGCAAGCGGCGCAAGCGCCGCGCACGCGCGCTGATCCACGGCTTGATCCAGGCCCACATCGACGCGCGCCGGCAGCACCCGACGCCTGGCAGCACCGACCTGCTGCACATGCTGATGACGCTGCGCGACGAAGACAGCGGCAGCGCGCTGACCGACCAGGAGGTGTTCGACCAGTGCGTGCTGAGCTTCCAGGCCGGCCATGAAACCACCGCCACCGCCTTGCTGTGGTGGAGCTGGCTGATGGCCCGCCACCCCGAGGCCCAGGCCCGCGCGGCGGCCGAAGTGGCCGACACGTTGGGCGGCCGGGCCCCGGGCGCGGATGCGGTGCAGGCCCTGCCCTGGCTCACCGCCACGCTGAAGGAAGCGATGCGCCTGTACCCGCCGGTGGCGGCATTGATGACGCGCCGGCTGCTGCGGCCCGTGACCCTGGGCGACGTGGAGATACCGGCCCGCACCATGGTGCGCGTGACACCGTGGCTGATGCACCGCGACCCACGCTGGTGGCCCGATGAGCCCGAAGCCTTCCGGCCCGGGCGCTTCATGCCCGCCACGCCCGGCCAGCCCGTGGCCGCCATCCCGCGCGGGGCCTACATCCCCTTCGGTCTGGGCCCGCGGGTGTGCCTGGGCCAGCACTTCGCGCAGCTGGAGATGACGGTGATCGCGGCCCTGCTGCTGCAGCGCTTCGAGCTGCGGCCCACGCAAGAGCCCGACCCCGTGCCGCGCATGGCGGTGACGCTGCGGCCCGCGGGGGGCCTGCGGCTTCAGCTGCGGCGGCGACCGCGGCGCGAGACCGCGCCCACCACGCCCAGCCCCACCAGCACCATGGCCCAGGTTGCCGGCTCGGGCACCGGCGCCAGCGTGTAGTTGGCGATGCTGTCGATCTGCTGGCGGCTCAGGCCTTGCAGCAGCGGCTGCGTCAGCAGGCCCTGGCCGGTGGCGATCGCGAAGCTCACGTCGGCCGCGGTGGGGCCGTTGACGTCGCGCGCCAGGAAGGCGTAGTTCAGCAGGCTCAGCGTCTGGCCCGGGGCCAGTGTGACCTCGAAGCTCACGTTGTAGCGGTCGGGCGTCAGGGTGGCCTGGCCCAGGCCGTTGTTGCCCGAGACCAGGGCCAGCACCGGGTCGCTGCCGCAGGCATCCGTGCCGTCGTTCTCGCAGCTGACGAGCAGGCCGCCGGCGGCGTGGTGCACCAGCTCG
Source organism: Aquincola tertiaricarbonis (assembly GCF_023573145.1). Taxonomy (GTDB): domain Bacteria; phylum Pseudomonadota; class Gammaproteobacteria; order Burkholderiales; family Burkholderiaceae_C; genus Aquincola; species Aquincola tertiaricarbonis_B. Next base: position 1,732,008 of record NZ_CP097635.1, on the reverse strand, counting down.
TCCCCGTCGGAGCCGAGGTTGCCGAAGAAGTTGAGCGTGGTGCTGACGCTGGTGTTGCCGGTATTGGTGAAGCTGTCGAAGAAGCGGTAGACGTTGCCCGACAGCAGCTCGACCTGCCGTTGCTGCGCGAGGCTGCCCACGCCGCCGTTGTAGAAGCCGAAGGCATCGAAGGCGCCGTCACCGGCGTCCATCACCTGGCCCAGGGCCTGGTTGGCCAGCGGCGTGTTGCCACCGGGGCCGACGTACTGGCTGCCCGTCGAAGCACCGTCGAAGATGCCGGGCGTGGCCTGGAACTGGGCGGCCTGGGCGGCCAGCGGCAGAAGCACCGCGGCGGCAGCCGCGGCGATGAAGCGTTGCATGAACATGCGGATCTCTCCAAGAAACAAGGCGGGGACGGGCGCTCAGCCGCGGCGGGCGGTCAGCCACTGCTGCGGGGGCAGCGGGCGGCCCACCAGGCGCAGCTCGCCGATCCAGCCGTAGAAGCCGTCGTCCAGCACGCCGTCCCACCAGCCGGCGCCCAGGATCCAGGGCTGCGGCGGGTTCTGCGAGCGGGTGCCGGTGGCGGCACGGGCCACGTTGCGCAGCACCGGCGCACCTTCCACGTACAAGGTGGTGGTGGCAGTGGCGGGGTCGTTGACCACCGCCACGTGGTACCAGGTGTTGCGGATCAGCTCGCCCGACCAGTTGGTCTGCGCGTACTGCGAGTTGCTGGCGGGCACCACCTCCCACTGCACTTCGCGCAGGTTGGAGATGGCGAACAGCACGCTGGAGGCTTCAGGGTCGCCGCCGCGGTAGCCACCCGGCACCCTGCCGCGATTGCCGCAGCGGCCCAGCAGGTTGGCCCAGCGATGCTTGCTGGCGTCCCAGTCGGCGGGAATCTTGACGAAGGCCTCGATGGTGTAGCCGTCCCAGAAGCTGCGGCCATTGACGCCGGCACCCGCCGCGGTGAGGAAGGCGCTGATGCGGCCCACCGTCTTGTCGGTATTGCGGAACAGCACGCTGCCCGCGGCCGACGACAGGTAGTGGCGGTCGGTGGACCACACCACGTCGCCGGCCTGGGCCTGTGGCAGCAGTGCGGTGCGCGTCATGTCGAAGCCACCGGCCACGTCGGGCAGGGTGTCGCCCGGCTGCACCACCTTGCCTTCGGTGATGCCCACCGGCGCGCGCCAGTGCGCATAGGTGTCGGGCGCCAGCGGGTAGTCGTCCACATGCGCGGGCGGGCGCACCACCGGCCGGGTGGGCTCCACATAACCCGCCAGCAGCTCGGTGCGCACGCGCGGCAGGATGGGGGCGCCGGTGGTCGAAGCGGTTGGCTTCCAGCGCAGGAAGCCAGCGAAACGCTTCTTGAAGTTCACCGGGATGGTGAAGCGCTGGTTGGGCTGGGTCAGCTCGGCGAAGTCGAACTGGTTGAGCTTGGCCTTGGGCTTTTGCACCACCCAGGGCGAGAACGACATCACGTCGATGCGGTTGCGGGTGAAGTCCACCTCGTACAGCCGCATCATGGCGTTGCCGCCCTGGTAGTCCATCTGATAGTCCACCACCATCTGGTGGACCTCGTTGCCGAAGTTGTTGTACTTGCGCAGGTAGGCGGCCCCGTGGTGGTGGCCGTTCAGCGTCATGAAGATCTGGTCGTTGTCGCGGATCAGCTTGTCCCACAGCATCAGGCCGTAATCGGTCTCCTGCGGGCTGTTGCCATCGGCCGCGATGTTGAGCAGCTGGTGGTTGCTGAGGATCACCGGCAGCGTGGGATTTCGTTGGATCACGCCGCGTGCCCAGGCAATGCCTGCATCGGAGATGCGCCAGGACAGCGACAGCACCATGAACTGCACGCCATGGGCCTGGAACACATGGGCCTCATGGAAGCCCGAAGGATCACGCTCCAGGAAGGTGGACTGGCGCGCCGCGCGCTGCTTGGGGAACCATTGCAGGTAGGGCTCGGAAGCCAGGTTGCGCTGCGCGTCGGTGCCGAACCCCTGGTCCGAGGGGCGGTGGTAGTCGTAGTCGTTGATGACGTCGTGGTTGCCGGCCAGGATCGAGTACGGCACACCGGCCGTCTCCAGCTTCTGCATCGCGGCATCGGCCACGCGCCACTGGTTGGGCTTGTTCTGCTGGTCCACCACGTCGCCCAGGTGGATGACGAAGGGGATGTTGAAGGCCTGTGCGTGGCGGGCGATCCAGTCGGTCTGCGCGTCGAAGGGCGTGGAGCCGTAGTTGCTCTGGAACTGCTGGCCTTCGTCGGTGGTGGCGTAGCGGGAATAAAACTGCGTGTCGGGCAGCACCGCGATGGCGAAGCTGGTGACCACGCTGGGTTCCGCGGCCTCGGCCGTGTCCACCGCGCCCAGCAGGCCGCCGGCTGCCAGTGCCGACAGGCCGGCCGCGCCGCGCAGCATGGCGCGCCGGTCCGTCGTCAGGCCAAGTTCCTCCCTCACCGTGCCCTGGTCTGCCGGTGCCTTGTTGATGTCGCTCATGCGCGTCCTCGTGATGCTGAGGTCGCGCAGTGTTGGCGGCCGCCGTGGCGGTGTGATGACAGCGGCCTACCGGCTCGTGGGACGTTGACGCTGCGCCCACCGGTCAGCATCATCACCCTCCCGCCCGCAAACCACGAGGAGCGCTTCATGTCTAGTCACTGCAAGCAGTACACGGTGATGGAAGTCAAACGGCTGATCGAGGCATCCGAGGGCAAAGGCCCGGGCGTTGGTGGACACGCCATTAAGGAACACGGCCATGCACGCGTCGACGTCACCAGCCGCGGCAAGCCGACCGACGGCGCTTTCGAGCGAGGCTGGACCGTGAAGACCACCAGCAGTTTCGAGGACTCGGTGATGCGGGGCGTCTTCGATGACTACGATGAGACGACAGAGCCCGTCAAGCGCTTCAACAAGTCAAGCGACCAATACCTCGCCGTCTGCAATGCCCTGAATTCGGATTGGGGCCAGGTCAAACTGAAGGAGCTGGACGCAGAGCCCGACGTGGGCACCTTCTCGCGCGTGTTCGATGCCGAGGTCAATCTCGGCAGCTTCATTCCTACCGTGCGCACTGCCAATGGCCCGGTGGAAGGCAAGTCAAGCTTCCATCAGGTTCACATCGAACTGTTCAAGATCCAGGGCGCCCTGCACCTGCACACGGCATTCGCTGTCCTTGCGGCACCCGGCAAGAACGCCCTCAAGCAGCGCGCCAAGGCCATCAAGAACGCAAATCTATGACCTGCGCCTGGCCTGGCGTCGCCAGGCTCGGCAGCGCCTGCCGCAGCGCCCTCACCCGCGCCACCTCCAGCGCACCCCGCCGGTCGCCCGCGCACACCGCGGAGCGGAAGCCTGCGAAGTCGGGCGCCAGCGACAGCACCGCCGGCAGGTGCTGCAGCCGCAGCGCGCCGGCCAGGCCCACCAGCTGGCCGGCCGCGCGGAGGGTGTGCACGAAGTGGCGCAGGTCGGCCATCGGCATCGCATCGAACAGGCTGCCGGCCAGTTTGTCCTGCGTGTCCACCATCACCCCGGCCAGCCGCGGGCCCAGCGCGGCGGCATGGGCCACCACGGCTGCGTCCAGCCCCTGGTCGGCGATGAACACCGGCACGATGGCATGGCCGCAGGCGGCCAGCGCATCGAGCGCGGCCATGGCCGGCGCCCCATCGGCCGTGCGCGGGATGCCTACCTTCACGATGTCGACGCCGCAGGCGGCCACCGCATGCACCCGGGTCATCACGGCGGGCAGGTCAGTGAGCGGCAGGTCGCCGATGGTGGCGCTGATCGCCAGCGTGCTGCCGCCGCTTCGCAGCGACTGCACGATGGCCCGCAGCGTGGCTTCGGGCAAGCCACCCAGTGCCCCGGCCCGCGGCTCCTTCAGGTCGATGAAGTCGGCGCCGCCTTCGGCCGCCTGCCACGCCTCTTCCACCGTGCGCACGCTGACCAGCAGGCGCAGGCCCTCTTGTCTAGACAGGTGAAAGCTCATGCCGCCCGCCCCTGCCGGTGCTGCGCAATGGCCTGCTGCAGCCAGCCCCAGGCCTCGCGCTCGTCGGGGCCGGCGGTCTTGTCGATGGCGATCTGCAGGTACTGCATCTCGCTGTCGATCTTGTCGGACGGCAGAAAGCGCAGCCGGCTCACCAGCACCGCGCCTTCCAGCACCGCGGCCTGCGCACGGTTCATGCCGATGAAGGGCGCGTGCGTGGCATCGTGCACCGGCCGCAAGCGCAGCACCGGGCGCTCGGCGTCGGGCTGCTGGCCCACCAGCTGAAGCTCCACATGGCGCAGCGCGCTGCGCAGCCGCACGCCGGGCACCTGCTCGGCCGGCAGCACCGGCCACTGCTTGCGGCCGGTGACGCAGCCGGCCAGCACCCGCACGTCGGTCAACAGGTTGAGCACCGCGTGGCCGGTGGCCACGATGTTGTCCAGCGTGGTGGAGGGCTTGAAGGGCATCAGCACCACGTCGCCCTGCACATAGCGCACGCCCATCGGCGCCACATGCGGCGTGCCGGTGGGCGACACGGTGGTGACCACCGCCTCGTAGATCAGGTCATTCATCTTTCACCGCCTGGGTGACGTCGCCGCGGGCGCGGCCTGTGCGGCTGGACGGGCTGGTGGGCATGGTGGTGCCCGGGGCGCACCAACCGCTGGTGTCCTGCGGCGCCTGTTCCACCGCGCAGCCCCAGGCCAGCGGCTGGTCCTGCACATAGCGCTTGCCCAGCCGCCAGGCGATCTCGGCATGCGCCAGCTCGACGCCCATGTAGAAGGCATGCGGCGCATCGTGCTGCAGGCCCAGCTGCGGCCACAGCTCGAAGGCGCCCTGCCCGGTGCGCAGGCCGTCTCGGTTGTACACATGCAGGCCCTGGGCCGACACCTGCACCCGGAAGTTGGGGTCGCGCACCTGCGCCGCGGTGGCGGCGATCTCGGCCGGCGCATCCGGGAAGGGGTGCTTGTCGTGCACCGTCATCAAGGCATCGTTCAGGCCCTTGGGCAGCATCTGCCGGCTGCGCGCCGCATGCATGATGCGGCGTGCCCAGTCGGCCTCGCGCACCGCGCGCCGGGCATGGCCGCTGACCTGGGTGGTGAGCACCGCCGCCACGTCCAGTTCGGCGCACAGGCCGAACAACACCGCGTTGATGCCGCTGGTATCGGCCTCGGTCAGCTCGGTCACGTTGCCCACGCCCATCATGATGGCCACGTCCGGGAAGGTCTCGCGCAGCCGGTGGTAGCGCACGATGGACGCGGCCAGGCCGAAGGGGATGGGGTCGAGGATGGCATCGGCGATGAAGGGCTTGCCGCGCTGCTGCATCAGCCGCACCGCCTGGTGCAGCGAGTCTTCGTCGGTGGGCGTGCGCGGAATCAGCACCGGCGTGGCGGCCACTTCGTCGGCCACCCACAGCGTGTCCAGCGTCAGGCTCAGCAGGTAGTCGGCGCCAGCGCGGCCGCCGCGCAGCAGGTCCTGCGGATCAACCGCGTCCACGCTCACCTGCAGGCCCAGCGCCTTGAGCGCCTGCACGCTTTCGGCCAGGTGGCCGAAGGGCGTGTCGGGCAGGCTGCCAAGGTCGATCACGTCGGCGCCGTCCGCCTGGTAGGCCTGGGCGCGTTCGACGATCTGCGCCACCGTCAGCCGCGGTGCATCGACGATCTCGGCAAAGATGGCCACCTCGTACTCACTCAGGTCCACCGCCTTGGCCGCGCGGTTGAAAAAGCGCGGCAGGTCCTTCAGCTCTTCAGGCCCACGCTGCACCGGCATGCCGTAGTGGGCCGACAAGGCCTCCACATCGCCACGGCAGCGGCCCGGCACGATGATGCGGTCGGCCACCACCGGCACGGGCAGGCGGCGGCGCACCATGTCGGCGGTCATCAGGCCGGCCACCTGCAGGCCGATGTCACGCGTCTCCCAGGTGAAGGGGGCGTTGTCGATCGCGCTCAGCACACGTTCCAGGCTCGGCTGCGCCAGGCGGCCGGTCAGGAAGACGATGTGTTCCATGCGAGGTTCAGTTCCTTCAGGCGGGCGTCGAGCACCGCCTCCAGTTCGGCCGGCGATGCCACCACGTGGCAGTAGTCGATCTGGCGCAGGCGCTCCACGTTCTCGAGCTCGATGCGCCGCGGCCGCAGCGTCACCCAGTCGTGCGGCGACTTGGTGACGACCACCGGCTCCGTGTCACATGCAAACACGATGCCGGGGATGCGCAGCTTGCCTGCCTGCGCAAACATGTTGGTGGGCAGGCTGTCGCTGATGCCGAAGGCGCACTTGGCCACGGTGTTGCTGGTGGCCGGCGCCACCACCACCGTGTGATAGACGTCGTCGTACAGCATGCCCACCGGCGCCGCGCTGCGGGTCTTGTCGCGCAGCACGCGGAAGTGCTGGCGCAGCTCGTCCAGCGGCAGCTTGTAGATCTCCAGCACCTCTTCGCCCGCGGCGGAGAGGAACAGGTCGACCTGCGGCAGGCGCTTGGCCAGCGCCAGCGATTCGTCCAGGTAGTGGCCGGAGCCGGTGATGCACCACGCAAAGCGCGAGCGCGGTGTGGCCGGCACCGCCGGCAGGTCGTCGTCAGGCGTGTCAGCGCTCAGGGTGCGAGATCTCGATGTGGAGCTTGTGGAGCTTGCGGTAGAGGGTGTTGCGGCTGACATCGAGCGCCTTGGCGACATTGCTGACGTTCCAACGGTGCTGCTCCAGCATCTGCAGCAGCACCTGCCGCTCGTTGGCCTGTATCGGGTTGAGCTTGGGCAGCGCGGGCTCGGGCGCGGCTTCGGCGGCGGGTTCGGGGCTGGCGCCCGCGAACGAGATGCCATTGGCTGCCGGGGCCGCAGGCACCGGCGGCGCGATGACCGCGGGCTTGCTGCCGGCGCACGGCGCGCCATCGGCAAACAGCGAAGGCAGGTGCTCGCGGCCGATGGGCTTGCCATCGGCCAGCGCCGCGGCGCTGCGCAGCACATGGCGCAGCTGGCGGATGTTGCCCGGCCACGGGTGCTCCAGCAGCAGGCGCTCGGCCTCGGGGCTCAGCACGCCATCGCCGCCGCTTTCGGTGGCCAGCAGGTTGTGGATCAGCTCGCGCTTGTCGCTGCGTTCACGCAGCGGCGGCAGCGTGAGCTCGATGCCGGCCAGGCGGTAGTACAGGTCTTCGCGGAAGCGGCCTTCGCGCACCAGATCCGGCAGGTGGCCATGGCTGGCGCTGATGAGCTGGAAGTCCACCGGGTGAGTCTCTTCGGTGCCCAGCGGCGTCACCTGCCGCTCGTCCAGCACCCTCAGCAGGCGGGCCTGCAGCTCCAGCGGCATGTCGGCGATCTCGTCGAGGAACAGCGTGCCGCCATCGGCCTGCAGGATCTTGCCGCGGCGGCCGGTGCGCTGCGCGCCGGTGAAGGCGCCGGCGCGGTAGCCGAACAGCTCGCTCTCGATCAGCGTCTCGGGCAGGCTGGCGCAGTTGACGGCCACGAAGTTGCCGTGGGCATGCGGGCTGCCTTCGTGCACGGCCTTGGCGAACACCTCCTTGCCGGCGCCGGTTTCGCCGCGCAGCAGGATGGGCGTCTGCCGCGCGATCACGCGGCGGGCGGTCTGCAGCTGGGTGGCCAGTCGCTGGTCCTTGAAGGTGATGCCGGGTGCGCAAGGCTTGCCGGGGCGCGGCGCGGCGCGGCCGGGCACGGCCCCGGGGGCCAACGCGCCGGCCGACGGGCCCGCGATCTGCGCGGCGGCCGGCTGCACCGCATTACCCAGACTGCGCGCGCCACGTGCCGGGGCCGGCGCCGCCTCGGAAGCCGGCTGCCGCGCGACCGCGAAGAAGCGCAGCGCCGCATTGGCGCGGTAGGTCACCACCGGGTGGAAGGAGGAGCTGCTGCTGCGTTGCAGCATGTCTTCGAGCGAGGTCTGGAACAGGTCTTCGATGCGGCGCGAACGCACCTCGTCCACCGACTGCAGACCCAGTTGAAACAGCGCGCTGCGGTTGGCGGCCAGGATGCGGCCATCGCCGTCCACGGCCAGCTTGCCTTCATGCAGCGTGTAGACGAACTCGGGCCGGCTGTGGAAGTGCAGCGGATGCGCATTGCTGAAGCGGCGGTCGATGAGCCGGTTCTCGATCATGCGCGCCGTCATGCCCAGCAGCACCAGCAGGTGCTGCTGCATCAGGGAGCTGCGGCTGGTGACGTCCAGCACCGCGGCGATCTCGCCCGACGGGTCGAACACCGGCACCGCCGAGCACGTCAGGCTGGTGTACTGGCTGAAGAAGTGGTCTTCGCGGCGGATGGACACCGGGGCGCCCGAGGCCAGGCAGGTGCCCATGCCGTTGGTGCCGGCCTCGCGCTCGCTCCACACCGCGCCCACGCGCAGGCCCAGCGGCGCGGCCTCGGCCGCGAATTCGGGCGAAGACACCATGTGCACGATGGCGCCGTCGGTATCGGTCAGCACCACGGCCGAATCGGCATCGCCCAGCTGCTGGTACAGCGTGGTCATCTCGTAGCGGGCACATTCGATGACGTCGGCCTGGCGCTCGAAGCGGCTTTGCATCGCCGCCTGCGAGATGATGGCCGGCTCGCGCGGATGCTCGGGGTGCAGCTGGTACTCGTTCAGGCAACGGGCCCAGGAACGCGTCACCAGGTCGTTGCTGGGGTCGGTCAAACCATTGCGGACGACATCGAGAATGCGGTCAGCGTGGCGATCGTGGCCTGGCAGCACCAGTGTCATCGGAACTTCCTCAGCATCAGCCCACCGGGTGGGGGAGTCGAGATTCTGGTCGGATCGCCATCGGTGGATACCGGGCTAAACCCCGGGTTGCAGGCTTGCACAGCGGCAAATGTTGGCGTTGGCTCGCATTTTGCAGCCGATGGTGCCCCGCCCACGCGCGTGGAAACGAACGGAGACAACCGCCTTGATCGCCCAGCCCAGCTTCACCGCCCTGCCTGATGCGCCACCCGCGCGCGCGCCTGCCCGCATGGACATCATCTTCATCGAGGGCTTCACCGGCCACACCGTCATCGGCATCCACGACAGCGAGCTGCACGTGGCGCAGCCGCTGGTCATCGACGTGCATGCCGGCGTGCCGCGCGCCCGCGCCTGCGACACCGACCGCATTGGCGACACCATCGACTACAGCGTGGTGCGCGAGCGCCTGCAGCAGCTGATGGCCCACCACAAGCTGCAGTTGCTGGAAGCCTTTGCAGAGGCCATCGCCGACATGCTGCTGCTGGACTTCGGCGCCCGCTGGGTGCGGGTGAGGGTGGTCAAGCCGCGCAAGTTCGACGACGTGCAGGCCGTGGGCGTGCAAATCGAGCGCGACGCCGCCGACCTGCCCGTTGCCCCGAACAGCGATGCCCGCCAGGCCGCGGTGATCCAGCTGCTGGGCAGCGGCCTGGTGCCTGGTCGCAGGGAATGACACCCTGAAATGACGACGCCCTCCGCGGCAGCGCGGAGGGCGTTCTTCTTTCGGGAGCCTGAAGCGGCTTACTGCGCCGCGAACGGGTGGGCGGCAGAGCCCTTCTTGGACACCACTTCAGCCGCGGTCGGCGAGCCGCTCACCGCACGGGCGATGGCTTCCTTGGTGGCCTGGTAGTTGTAGTCCTGGATCTTCTTGTCGTCGTCGGCCAGCCAGTGGATGAACACGCCGACGCAGACGAACAGGTTGTCGGCCTCGTCGGCGGGGATGGTGCCGTCTTCCACCGAATCGGCCACCGCCATGGCCACGCCGCGCTGGGCCGGACCGAACATCTGCACCGCCTGCTTGGCACCCTTGATGGTGACCTTGTTGAACATCACCGTGGCCGGCTTGGTCAGCAGGTTGGGCGCCACGACGGCCAGCAGCGAGGTGAAGCCGTCCTTGTTGTTGGTCAGCGCATTGGCGAACGCGGCCTCGGCCGGGGAGCCGCGCGGCCCGATCAGCAGGTCGATGTGAGCAACTTCGTTGCCGTCGCCGACGAGCGACTCGCCGACCATCATGCGATCAATCTTTGCCATGGCTTGGTTATCTCCTGTGTAGGGTCTTGCGGGTACCACGACACTGGCCTGATGGCCAGCGTGCCACCGGAGTTATCACGTTCCGTGCCATGCCGGCCAGGGCTGCTGCAACAGGGCCTGCAGGCCGTGCAGCAGCAGCGTGGCCACCGTCAGATCGGCCGTCGTACCGGGGTTGATGCGCCGGGATTTCAGCGCTTCGTCCCAGGCGATGAAGGCCGGGTCTGCGTCCAGCTGGCCCGCTTGGGCCGCGGCAGAGCACTGCCAGCCTTGCGCCGCGGTCATGACACTGTGTGCCACGGCCTCGCCGTGCTTGCGCACAATGTGTGAATCGGGCACCGCGGCCAGCCAGGCCAGGTAGACCGCCTGCACCGCAGCGCTGGTTTCAGCGGCCGTGCCGTCCGCCATCAGTGAAAACGAGGAAGGCAGGGCCGGCAGGCCGATGTCGAACAGGGCCGCAAAGTCCGATTGGTATTGCCGTGCGATGAAGTCGCGGTGGGCCGCCAGGGCCATGGCCTCGCGCAGGCCCAGCGTGGGCGCCGCATGCACGTCCTGCTGCGGTGCCTGGCCCAGGCCACCCGGGTTGGCATGGGCGATGGCACGAAAGGCCGCGGCGGCGTCATCAAGGTCCAGCGCCTGCAGCGTGCGCGCCAGCGCGGCGCGCAGGCCGGTGGCCGCACCGCCGGCCTGCTGCTCGAAGGCCGCGGCCAGCGGCGCGCACAGCAGCACGATGCCCAGGTTGGTGTTGCAGCCGGCCGCGGCCCAGCTGGCACGCACCGCGCCTTCGATGCGGGCACCCACGGGCGCGCCAGGCTCGAACAAGGGCTGCGATGCCGCCCGTGCGCTGGCGATGAACTGCTGCGCCTGCATGCCATGGCCGGCCGAAGCCACGCTCACGTTGCCGGGCTTGCGCACCATCACGTCCAGCGTGCAGGCGCGCACGAAGGCGGCCCGGGCAGCGGCGTTCGCGTCCTGGGGCCTCATGCGCGGCGCTGCAGGGCTTGCGCCATCTTGCGGTCCATCAGGTCGGCCACCAGCGCCTGCGCGATGTTGAAGCGCGTGACCTGCTGCAGCCCGCGCCAGGCCGCCACGCCGTTGACTTCCAGCACCTGGATGCCCTGCGGCGACGGGATCAGGTCCACACCCGCATAGTCCATCTGCAGCGCGCCGGCCGCGGCTTCGGCGGCTTGCACCAGGCCGTCTTCCAGCGGCGCAGGCTCGCAGCGCGCGCCCTGGGCCACGTTGTGGATCCAGTGCGGGCTGACGCGGCGCATCGCGGTGATGGCGCGGCCGCCCACCACCAGCACCCGCCAGTCGAAGCCGGGGCGCGTGGCATCGGCCTGCGGCACGAAGCGCTGCAGGTAGGCCAGGCGCCCGGCCACCTGCTGCATCGGCGGCAGCGGCACGTGTGTGCCATCGACCAGGCCCACGCGCATCAAGCCCTTGCCCTGCGAGCCGAACAGCGGCTTGAGCACCAGCGCATGGCCGGCGGCGCTTTCGCGCATCACGATGCGCTGCGCCTGGGCGGCCGATTCGGTGGCCCAGGTAGGCGGCGTGGCCACGCCCGCGGCCTGCAGCAGCAGGCTGGTCATCGACTTGTCGACGCTGCGCTCAATGGCCTGACCTTCGTTGTAGACGGGCACGCCCAGCGCCCGCAGCGCATGCAGCACGCCCAGGCGCTTGGTCACCGCCTCGAAGCTGCCGGCCGCGATGCCGCGCACCAGGGCCGCATCGGGCAGCGCCCGGCCAAAGCCGGGGATCACCAGGCCATGCCAGGCGGCGGTGGTGTCCACATGGCAATCGGCCAGGTCGATGCAGCGCCCCACCGCGCCGCGCAGCCGCAGCGCGGCCTGCAGCTGCCGGGTGTGCCAGCCCACCTCGTCGGTGAAGATGGCCACCCTCATGCGGCGGCCTCCTTCAGCCAGAGGCGGCGCAACAGGTCCATGTCGGTGGCGCCGCCATGCCAGGTGTTGCCGCTGCTGATGTTGCTGACCCACACCTCGGCCGGCGCGAACAGCGCGGGGTCGATCTTGTAGAAGTCGAACTGAACTTCCTTGAAGATCTCGGCGAACGAGCGGCCATGGTCGCGTGAATTGCCCGAGGGCAGCTTGGCGGCCAGCGTGCGCGCCGCCTCGTCGCTGCCCTTGACCGTGAGGTGCACCCGACCGCCGTAGAGGATGGCGTCGTTGGTGCGGCCCATGGCTTCCACGCCATCGGGGCTGGGCGCGGGCAGCGGCGCGCTGCCGCTGCCGTCGATCACGTCGGCCAGCGCAAAGCCCGATTCATGCGCCTGGTGCAGCGCCACTTCCAGCACCCGCGCCACCACCTGCGTGGTGCCGGCCGGGCTGCTGGTGGGCGTGAGGATGAGGGTCAAACCCTCGGGCGCCAGGCCGCAGTCGCGCAGCACCTTGTCGATGACCACCGCGGGCGGCGCGCGGTCCACCTCCAGCACCAGCACGCCTTGGGTGGCCTGGTCGCGGTAGCCCAGTTCGCCGAACAGCTTTTCCTTGCCGGCCAGTGCCCGCGCCGGGCCCGAGCCCAGCGCGAAGAACTTCTTGCCGCCGGTTTCCTCCTTGCTGGCGGCCAGGCTCCAGCCGGCGTACTGGCTGCCCAGGCAGGCCAGCACCGGCTGCGAGCTGCGCACGTCCAGCCAGGTGGGCCAGTCGCTGCCGCCGCTGCGCAGCGCCACATGGCCCAGGCCGCCCATGCAGATCTCGCCCACCAGCAGGCCTGCGGCCACGCTGCCCGGCGACTCGATGCCGGCATCGACGATGCACACGCCGCGCTCGTCGTGGCGCACCGCCACGCCCAGGGTGTCGGCCTGCCGCAGCAGTTGCTCCACCAGCAGCCGGGCACCGGCATTCACGCTCACCAGGTTCATCAGCTTGTCTCCAGCAAAGTATGGACATCGGCATGGGCGGCCTGTAGCCGGGCCCAAACCTGTTCGGCATCGTCGCCATGGGCGCTGACGCTGCACACCGGGTCGCCCGCCTGGAAGCGGGCACCGGCCGATGGCAGGTCGTGCGTGGCCGCGCGGGCCGCCAGTGCCGCGGCCACACCATCGGCCAGGCGCAACGCGCGCGGCGCGAACACGATGCGGTGGCCCTCCACCCGCACCGGTGCGGTGGGGGCGGGGCTGGCCGCGGGCAGCACACCTTCCACGCAGGCGCGCACATGGGCGGCCATCGGCGCCGCCTCGGGGTAGCAGGACAGGCTGGCCGGCGGGCGCGGGTTCACTTCCAGCGCCAGCCAGCGCTCACCGTCGAGCATGAAGTCCAGGCTGCCCAGCCCGCGCAGCGTGAAGGCGCCGGCCAGCACGCTGGCGGCCGCCGCCACCTCGTGCGCCACCACCGGTGATACCGCCACCGGGCCCACCAGGCCGGCGAACACCCAAGGCCGGTCGCCCACCGGCTGCACGATCTGCTGGTTGAAGCCCAGCACCCGCGCGCGGTAGCCGTCGGCCACGAAGGTGGCCGACATCGGCACGCCGGGCGCCTGCTGCTGGTACACGTGGTGGGCGGGGGCCGGGCTGCCGGCCTCGGCCTCGGGCGCGGGCCCCACCTGCCAGCCGCCGCAGCCGCGCATGTCCTTGAGCAGCCAGCCCCGGCGGTCGGCCGGCGCGGTGCGCGACACACGGGGATGCGGCACGCCCAGCGCCGCCAGCACGCGGAAGAACACCCGCGGATCGCGCACGCGGCGCACCGTCTCGGGCCGGTTGCCGATGAGCGGCAGCCAGGCGCCGCCTTCGGCGATCACCTCGTGCAGGCCCTCGAAGCCGCTGCCGGGCACCCAGCCCGCCACGTCGCCCCGCTGGGCCAGCAGCCGCAGCGCCGACAGCGTGCAGTCGGCATCGATCTGCAGCGCGCCGGGCTCGCCCAGCGGCAGCCAGCGTGCGGCGGTGCGGCAGGTGTCCACGTCGCCGAAGAGGTCCAGCGCAATGGCCTGGAAACCATCGCGCACCGCCGCCTCGGCCATGGCCCGGGCCGAGACGCCCGCGACCGCCAGGATGGTCATGGCCTGGGCTCAGTCATGCTTTTCAGCGACGATCTCGCGCGCCTTGGCAAAGGCTTCGGCAAAGCTCAGTACCGAGGGCTTTTCGCCCTGGCACATCTGCACCAGCAGCCGGTGCTGGGTCTGGTACTTCACGTTGCCGATGGCCAGCGCGCCGATGCCCACCGCGCCTTCACGTGCGCCTTCGATCGGCTTGCCGTCGTCCATCACGCCCACGCCGGCAATGCCCTCGGGCGGCACGGCGTTGACGTCGGCGGCCACGCGCAGCGCGGTGGCCACGCCCAGGTCGTCCTTGTTCAGCACCTGCACGCCGGCGGCGGCGCAGGCCAGGATCACGTCGGCATCGGCCACCGAGGTGCGGATGGCCGCACGGTCGCCGCCCGACACGCCGTGCAGCGTGACGCCGAAGCGCTGCGCCGTCTCGTGGGCGGCTTCTTCCGCGGCGTCGATGCCGTTGCGGCTGCTCAGCTGCACCTGCGCGCCGGCCATGGCCGCCAGCACACCGGCGATGCGGCCCACCGGGCCGGTGCCGCCCAGCACCACCACCCGCAGGCCATCGAGCTTGCAGCCGTGCTGCTGCATCAGCTGGCCTTCCACGCAGGCCACCATGGCGGCGGCGGTGGTGTAGGCGCCGCTGGGGTCGGCCATCAGCGAGACGATGAAGGGCTTGACCATGCTCTCCTGCGCGCGCGCAAGCATGTCGGCGGCCAGCAGCGCATCACGCCCGCCGATGAAGATGCCGGTGCGGCTGACGCCCTTGGGCCCACGCGAGAAGATGGTGTCCTGCGTCAGGTTGCGGATGGCGTCCAGGCCCACGTCCGCATACGGCACCACCAGCTGGTAGCCGGCATCGGCCGCCATGTTGATGTCGAACGGGCTCATCTGCTTGCCCGGGGTGAACATGTGGAGGATGTAGGGACGGTCCATCGCGGGCTTTCGGTGTTCGGTGGGTGGAGCGGGCAAGGCGGCTTCAGCGCCCGCGGGTATCGGCCAGGGTGGCGCCATGGGCACGCGCGGCCACGCTGCGCAGCCGCAGGCCGGGCGGCAGCAGGCCGGCTGCGGCTGCGGCGGTGGCCAGCGCATCGGCCTGGGCGGCGCTGGCGACGATGGCAAAGCCGGTGGGGCCCCAGGAGCTCTGGCCCACGGCCACGGCGCCGGGCGCCAGCCGCAGCAACCCGTCCATCAGCCGGCCGACCGCCGGACTGGTGTAGCAGCCGCCCTGGGCCGGCGCGAAGTGTTCGCCCAGCACCTGCTGCACGCGGTTGATGCCGGCGGCAAAGCCGGCCAGGTCGGCAGTGGCGGCGCCGGGCAGCACCCGCATCAGCACCTGGTGGCAGATGTCGGCGGCCAGCGCCTGCGGCAGCGGCGCCAGCGTGGCGATGGCCTGCTTCTCGCGCTGGCCCGACAGGCCATGCAGCGTGTCGTCCTGCGCCACCAGCACCCGCCAGGCGGCGGGCAGCGGCAGGCGCGCCAGCAGCGGCGCGGGCCGGCCGTCGGGGCCGGGGCCGCCGTCCACCAGCAGGCCGCCCTGGTCGAAGCCGGCGATGCCCACGCCAGAGCGCAGGCCGCGGCCCAGCCAATGCGCCAGCGTGGGCGTGTCCACCGCCAGGCCGTGCCAGTGCGCAAAGGCCCGGCCCACCGCCAGCGCCAGCTGGGTGCCCGAGCCGAAGCCGGCATGCGCCGGCAGCACGTCCAGCAGCTGCAGCCGCAAGGGCTCGGTGCGGCCGCTGTGGCGGCGCAGCGCGGCCAGGTGGCGGGCAGCACGTTCCAGCTCCGCCTGGGCGGCAGGCGTGCCGGCCACGACGTCGTCAGCGCGCGCTGCCGACACCGCCACCGCGGTCTCGAAGCCGTCGATCACCAAACCAATGCTGCCGAAGGCCCGGCCCAGCGTGGCGGCCGGGTCGAGGAAACCCAGGTGCAGCCGGCCCGGCGCCCGCAACGTGACCGTGCCCGGGCGCGCCAGCGCGCTATCGTGCGCGGACGCCAGGCCCGCTGGCGGGCCCGCGTCGGCGCCGCGGGTGGGTGTACAGGTGGACATCGCCCCCATCGCAAGCAAACCCCGTTCCCCCGAGGGTCAACCCGGGGTCATCCCCGGGTCAAGCCGCCGCCGCACGCTGCGCCTGTGCCGGGGCGGGGACAGACTGTCATCCCGCCGGACGGCGGAAGGCGTGGCAGTCAGTCGTACTTGAGGTACTTGAAGCGCGGATCGTCCGGCGTGCCCTCCAGCGCGGCGCCGGGCTCGGTGCCGGGCTGCCACATGAGCACCTCCTCGATCTTGCGCGCCAGCGCGAAGTCCTTGTCGGTGATGCCCTTGGCCGAATGCGTCACCAGCTTGACGGTGACGAAGGCGTAGCTCACCGACAGGTCGGGGTGGTGCCAGGCGGCTTCGGCCAGGTGGCCGATGGTGTTGACGGCCATCAGCGTGGCCTTCCAGCCGCTGGTCTTGTATTTGCGGCGAAGCCAGCCGCCTTCCAGCGTCCATTGCGGCAGCTCCTGCGCCAGCCGCGCCGTCACTTGTTCGTCGGTGTAGACCGTGTCCATCCAGGCAACCTCCCGTTTGCAACAGAAGGTGCCATGGTGCAACGGACACGATCACCCCGCTGGCGCGGTGGCGGATTCCAGCACCTGCGGGTGGGTGTCCAGGGCCTCGCGCACGATGGGCAGCAGGGGATGCTCGGCCAGCGCCGCCTCGTCGGCCAGGTGGGCGCGCAGCGCACGGCGCATGCGCGGCTCCCAGAAGCGCTGGATGTGCTGGGCGATGCCCTCCAGCGCCTCGGGCCGGTCGGGCATGGCCTCGAAGAACTGGCCGATGCGGTTGGCCATGCGCACCAGGTTGTCTGCATGCATGCGCGGGCCCCCTTACTTGCCCACCACCGCGGCCGCGTCGGCCGGCTGGCGCTGCTGCAGCAGCTCGTTCTGCACCTGGTTGAAGCGGCTGTACGACTGCTGCCACTCCGAGGGCTGGGCCACCGGCATCACCTGCACAGCGGTCACCTTGTACTCGGGGCAGTTGGTGGCCCAGTCGGAGCTGTCGGTGGTGATGACGTTGGCGCCCGATTCCGGGAAGTGGAAGGTTGTATAGACAACCCCCGGCTGCATGCGCTCGCTGATCACCGCGCGCAGCACCGTCTCGCCGGCGCGGCTTTGCACGCCCACCCAGTCGCCGTGGCGGATGCCGCGGTCCTCGGCATCCACCGGGTGGATCTCCAGCCTGTCTTCGCTGTGCCAGCGGTTGTTGTCGGTGCGGCGCGTCTGCGCGCCCACGTTGTACTGCGACAGGATGCGGCCGGTGGTCAGCAGCAGCGGGAAGCGGCGCGTCACCTTCTCGTCGGTGGGCACGTACTGGGTGAGGATGAAGCGGCCCTTGCCACGCACGAACTGGTCGATGTGCATGATCGGCGTGCCCTCGGGCGCGTCGTCGTTGCAGGGCCACTGCACGCTGCCCAGCTCGTCGAGCTTGCGGTAGGTGACGCCGCGGAAGGTCGGCGTCAGCGCCGCGATCTCGGCCATGATCTCTTCGGGGTGGCCGTAGTTCATCGGGTAGCCCAGCGCATTGGACAGCAGCTGCGTCACCTCCCAGTCGGCATACACGGCCTTGGGCGGCATCACCTTGCGCACGCGGCTGATGCGCCGCTCGGCATTGGTGAAGGTGCCGTCCTTTTCCAGGAACGAGGAGCCGGGCAGGAACACATGCGCGTACTTGGCCGTCTCGTTCAAAAACAGGTCCTGCACGACGATGCATTCCATCGCCATCATCGCGGCGGCCACGTGCTGGGTGTTGGGGTCGGACTGCACGATGTCCTCGCCCTCGCAGTACAGGCCCTTGAAGCTGCCCGACAGCGCCGCCTCGAACATGTTGGGAATGCGCAGCCCCGGCTCGGGCTGGATGGCCACGCCCCAAGCCTGCTCGAACTGCGTGCGGGTGGCCAGGTCGCTGACGTGGCGGTAGCCCGGCAGCTCATGCGGGAACGAGCCCATGTCGCACGAGCCCTGCACGTTGTTCTGGCCGCGCAGCGGGTTCACGCCCACGCCTTCGCGGCCCACGTTGCCGGTGGCCATGGCCAGGTTGGCGATCGCCATCACCGCGGTGGAGCCCTGGCTGTGCTCGGTGACGCCCAGGCCGTAGTAGATGGCGCCGTTGCCCGCACCGGCATACAGCCGGGCGGCCCCACGCAGGTCGGCCGCGGGCACGCCGGTGACGGCCTCGGTGGCCTCGGGCGAATGCTCGGGCCGCGCGACGAATTCCATCCATTCGCCGAAGGACTTGGCGTCGCAGCGCTCGGCGATGTAGTCCTGCGCCAGCAGGCCTTCGGTGACGATCACGTGGGCCAGCGCGGTGAGCACCGCCACGTTGGTGCCCGGGCGCAGCGGCAGGTGGAAGGCAGCGCGGATGTGCGGCGACTTCACCAGGTCGATGCGGCGCGGGTCGATGACGATGAGCTGCGCACCCTCGCGCAGCCGCTTCTTCAGCCGGGAGGCGAACACCGGGTGGCCGTCGGTGGGGTTGGCGCCGATCACCATCACCACGTCGGCCTGCTCCACCGATTTGAAGGTCTGCGTGCCGGCGGATTCGCCCAGCGTCTGCTTCAGGCCGTAGCCGGTGGGCGAGTGGCACACCCGCGCGCAGGTGTCCACGTTGTTGTTGCCGAAGGCCGCGCGCACCAGCTTCTGCACCAGGTAGGTTTCTTCATTGGTGCAGCGTGAGGAGGTGATGCCGCCGATCGAGTCGCGCCCGTGCTGGGCCTGGATGCGCTTGAATTCGCTGGCGGCGTAGCCGATGGCTTCTTCCCAGCTCACCACCTGCCACGGGTCGGTGATCTTCTTGCGGATCATCGGCGTGGTGATGCGGTCGGCATGGGTGGCGTAGCCCCAGGCAAAGCGGCCCTTGACGCAGGAGTGGCCTTCGTTCGCGGCGCCGTTCTTCCACGGCACCATGCGCACCACCTCGGCGCCCTTCATCTCGGCCTTGAAGCCGCAGCCCACGCCGCAGTAGGCGCAGGTGGTGGTCACGCTGTGCTCGGGCTGGCCCAGCTCGATGACCGTCTTTTCCTGCAGCGTGGCGGTGGGGCAGGCCTGCACGCAGGCGCCGCAGCTCACGCATTCGCTGTCCATGAAGGCTTCGTCCATGCCGGCGGACACGCGCGACTCGAAGCCGCGGCCGCTGATGGTGAGTGCGAAGGTGCCCTGCGTCTCTTCACAGGCCCGCACGCAGCGGTTGCAGACGATGCACTTGGACGGGTCGTAGGTGAAGTACGGGTTGCTCTCGTCCTTGGCGCTGTTCAGGTGGTGGGCGCCGCCGTACTGGTCGCCCACGCCGTAGCGCACCTGGCGCAGGCCGGTGACGCCGGCCATGTCCTGCAGCTCGCAATTGCCGTTGGCACCGCAGGTCAGGCAGTCCAGCGGGTGGTCGCTGATGTACAGCTCCATCACGCCCTTGCGCAGCTCCTGCAGCCTGGGGCTCTGGGTGCGCACCTTCATGCCGGCCTCGGCCGGCGTGGTGCAGCTGGCGGGGTAGCCCTTGCGGCCTTCCACCTCCACCAGGCACAGCCGGCACGAACCGAAGGGCTCCAGGCTGTCGGTGGCGCAGAGCTTGGGCACCTGCACGCCGGCGTCGATGGCCGCGCGCATCAGCGAGGTGCCTTGCGGCACCGTCACCTGCTGGCCGTCGATCTCCAGCGTCACCTCTTGGGCGGATTCGCGGCGGGGCGTGCCGTGGTCGATCTCGGGGTAGGCGTCGAGCATGGGGGTTCTCCTGCCGGCTCTCAGGCCGCCTCGCGTTGCGGGGTGGAAAGGCCGAAGTCTTCGGGGAAATGGTTCAGAGCCGACATCACCGGGTAAGGCGTCATGCCGCCCATGGCGCACAGCGAGCCGTAGAGCATCGTGTCGCACAGGTCCTTGAGCAGCGCCACCTGCTGCGCATGGGCGGCGGGCTGCTGGCGGTGCAGCGTGATGCGGTCGATCACTTCCATCCCGCGGGTGGATCCGATGCGGCAAGGCGTGCACTTGCCACAGCTTTCCAGCGCGCAGAACTCCATCGCGTAGCGGGCCAGCTTGGACATGTCGGCGCTGTCGTCGTGCGCCACGATGCCGCCATGGCCCACCGCCGCGCCCACGGCCGCATAAGCCTCGTAGTCCAGCGGCAGGTCCCACTGCGATTCAGGCAGGTAGGCGCCCAGCGGCCCGCCCACCTGCACCGCCTTGATCGGCCGGCCGCTGGCGCTGCCGCCGCCGAAGGTGAACAGCAGCTCGCGCAGCGTCAGGCCGAAGGCCTTTTCCACCAGGCCGCCGTGCTTCAGGTTGCCGGCCAGCTGGAAGGGCAGCGTGCCCCGCGAACGGCCCATGCCGTAGTGCTTGTAGAAATCGGCTCCCCTGGCCAGGATGATGGGCACCGTGGCCAGCGTGATCACGTTGTTGATCACGGTGGGTTGACCGAATAAACCTTCAATGGCCGGCAGCGGCGGCTTGGCGCGCACGATGCCGCGCTTGCCCTCCAGGCTTTCCAGCAGCGCGGTTTCTTCACCGCACACATAAGCGCCCGCGGCCTTGCGCACCACCAGCTCGAAGGCGCGGCCCGAGCCCATCACGTCGGGGCCCAGGTAGCCAGCCTGGCGCGCGATGGCGATGGCCGATTCCAGCGTGGCGATGGCGTGCGGGTATTCGGACCGCACATAGATCCAGCCCTGCGTGGCCCCCACCGCCAGGCCGGCGATGGTCATGCCCTCGATCAGCACGAAGGGGTCGCCCTCCATCGTCATGCGGTCGGAGAAGGTGCCCGAATCGCCCTCGTCGGCGTTGCAGACGATGTGCTTCTGCGGCGCCGTGGTGCCGGCCACCGTCTTCCACTTGATGCCGGCCGGAAAGGCCGCGCCGCCGCGCCCGCGCAAGCCGGAGTCCAGCACTTGCTGCACCACCTGCGAAGGCGTCAGTTCCAGCGCGCGGCGCAGGCCGGCATAGCCTTCATGGGCCTCATAGTCGGCCAGCGACAGCGGATCGACGATGCCCATGCGGGCGAAGGTCAGGCGCTCCTGGTGCTTGAGGAACGGGATCTCTTCAGTGGGGCCCAGCGCCAGCGCGTGCGCACCGCCCTGCAGGAAACCGGCTTCGAAGAGGCCGGGCACGTCGGTCGGGTCTACCGGCCCGTAGGCGATGCGGCCCTGCGTCGTGACCACTTCCACCAGCGGCTCCAGCCAGAAAAGCCCGCGCGAGCCGTTGCGCACCAGGCGCACGTTCAAGCCGCGCTGAGTGGCCTGGGCGGCGATGGCGCGGGCCACGCGGTCGGCACCCACGGCCAGCGCGGCCGAATCGCGCGGCACGTAGACGGTGATGGCGTCGAGCGCGGTCATGCTTGAGCCTCCGCCTGTTCGGCGATGTGCTCCGCGATCAAAGCATCGAAGCGTGCCGGGCTCATGCGGGCATGCGGTTCACCATCCACCGCGAGCGCGGGCGACGAGGCGCACAGCCCCAGGCAGTACACCGGCTCCACGCCGAAGCGGCCATCGGCCGAGCGGCTGCCGTGCGCCTGGCCGTGGCCGCCGCAGCCGAGGGTGAGCTGCACATGGGCCATCAGCGCCTCGGCACCCATGGCCTGGCACGACTCGGCCCGGCACACCTGCACCACGTGGCGCGGCGGCGCCTCGGTGCGGAAGTGGTGGTAGTACGTGAGCACGCCGTGCACCTCGGCCCGCGAGAGGTTGAACACCTCGGCGATCACCGGGACGCCCTCGCGCGGCACATGGCCCAGCGCATCCTGCACCGCGTGCAGGGCGGGCAGCAGCCCGCCGGGCGTGTCTTGAAAGGGCTCGGCGATCCGCCGCACCGCCGCCGCATCGGCCGACGGCGTCGGCAGCGGCGCAGGCAGCGCGTCGTTGGCAGGCACCACTGGGGCACCGGGGTCATGAAGGGGGCTGGGCATCGTCACCTCGCTGGTCACGCACTCTAGGAGGCGGGCGGGGGTGCGGGCAATAGGGCGGGGGCGGCCCGGGCTTTAGGCTGTGGATGACCTAAGGGTTAACCTGGTCTTCAGCGGATGTCCACTTCGTACTGAAACCCATCGCCCGCGCCGCGTGTGCATCGCCACTCCACGGGCGTGCCAGCGAAGTCGAATGCAAGCCGCTGCACGGCGATCACGGGGGCGCCCGGCGCGAGCGACAGCCGGTCTGCGATGGCCTTGCCCGCGCTCTCCACGGTCAGACGCTCGCGGGCCGATGCGACCAGTTGCCGGCAGCTCGTTTCGTACAGCGGGTACAGCAGATCGGGAAAATCCTTGAGCTTGATCTCCACCAGCGGCTCGAAGCGCTCGCGTGGCAGCCAGATGTCCTCGGCCAGCACCGGCTGATCGTCGATCAGGCGCAACCGCGACAGATAGATGCCCATGGCTTCGTCGCCCATGCCGAGCGCCTGTCGCACGTCGGCCGGCGGCACCCGCAGAGCGCGCGACAGCACCCGGGCGCTGGGCCGTACATCGCTGCCCGCGCGGCTGCGGAAGCGGAAAAAGCGAAACAACGAATTGCCGAAGTCTGGCCGGCGCACAAACGTGCCTTTGCCCTGGGCACGCACCAGCACGCCTTCGGCCACCAGCATGTCGATGGCCTTGCGCACTGTGCCGGTGGCAAGGCCGTAGGCCTGCGTCAGCTCGGCCTCCGTCGGAATGGCGGCGCCCGGCGCCCATTCACCGGAAGCGATGCGCTGCAGCAGATCGTCACGCAGTCGTTGGTACAGCGGCAGGCGTTCGTCGTGCGCCGACAGGCGGTTCATCGATTCGTCGGGTGGGGAGGCGGGCCGAAGAACTTTAGCAGCAGGCAGGCTGGGGGCCACGTAGTTCCACCGATGCCGCCAGCCGCGCGACTCACTACAGTAGTGTTCTAGTTATATAGATGACTACACCAATTCTGAAGTCAACACCGGACTCATGCACACCGCGGACAGCGCCCCCACCTTCGGCATAGACAGCCACGCGCATGTCTTCACCCGGCAGCTCGCCATCCAGGACCCGCGACGCGCCCCGCAGGGCTATGACGCCACACCTGCCGACTACCTGGCCACCTTGCACGCGCACGGGCTGGACGGCGGGGTGCTGGTGCAGCCCAGCTTCCTGGGCACCGACAACGGCTACCTGCTGGCAGCGCTGCAGGCCCACCCGCGTCAATTGCGCGGTGTGGCGGTGGTGGCACCGGGCATCCACCTCGACGAGCTGCTTCACATGCAACGCGCCGGTGTGGTCGGCATCCGGCTCAACCTGATCGACCTGCCGGCACCCGACTTCGCGGCACCGGACTGGCGACACCTGCTGGCCGCACTGGCGCAATTGCGCTGGCACGTTGAAGTGCACCAGCATGCCGCCCGGCTGGCGCCGGTGCTGGACCCGTTGCTGGCAGCGGGCCTGGATGTGGTGGTGGACCATTTCGGGCGGCCTGATCCGCGCTTGGGCGTGCAGGACCCCGGGTTCCAGCATCTGCTGGCACTGGCCGGTACGGGCCGGGTGTGGGTCAAGTTGTCGGGCGCCTACCGCAATGGTGGCCGCGATGGTCGCTCGGGCGGCGAGGCCATCGCAGAGGCTGCCATGCCGCTGTTGCTCACGCGCTTTGGTCCGCAGCGCCTGCTGTGGGGCAGCGACTGGCCCCATACCCTTTTCGAGTCGTCCATCCATTTCCAGGCGCAGCGCCGCCTGCTGGACACCTGGCTGCCCGAGCCCGCCGATCGCCAGGCCGTGCTGCTGCACACGCCGGCACGCCTGTTCCGATTTGATTCAGCACGCGCCCATCACGGCACATCTGCCACGCAACGGAGACCCTCATGATCAAAAAACGTGTCCTGCTGACCAGCGCGGTCTGCGCCTTGACCGCCTGGCTGCCCATCACCTCGGCACTGGCGCAGGCCTGGCCCACCAAACCGGTGACGCTCGTCGTGTCCTACCCGCCCGGCGGTGGCGCCGACATCATGGCGCGGCTGATCGGCCCCCGGCTGGGTGAGGCGCTGGGCCAGCCGGTGATCGTCGAGAACCGGCCCGGCGGTAGCGGCCAGTTGGCTGCAGGAGCGGTCACGCGCGCTCCTGCCGACGGCTACACGCTGCTGTTCGACGCATCGTCATACGCGGTCACGCCCACGCTGTTCCCGGCCTCGCCCTACAAGGGCGGCAAAGCCTTCCGCACCATCGCCGTGACGGCCCTGTTCCCGAACGTGGTGCTGGTGAACCCCGGCTTCTCGGCGCGCACCGTGGCCGAGCTGGTGACGGCGGCGCGCAAGGCGCCCGACTCCGTGGCCTTCGCCTCCTCCGGCAACGGCTCGGCCCAGCATCTGGCTGGCGTGCTGTTCGAGCAGAGCGCCGGTGTGCAGATGATGCATGTGCCGTACAAGGGCGGGGGTCCCGCGTTGAACGACGTGATGGGCGGCCAGGTGCCGGTGTTCTTCGGCAACGTCGCTTCCACGCTGGGCCACATCCAGAGCGGAAGACTGCGTGCGCTCGCCGTCACCGGCCGTGAACGTTCAAAGGCCCTGCCCGATGTGCCCACCGTGGCACAGGCTGGCGTGGCCGGCTTCGAGAGCTATGAGTGGAACGGCCTGTTTGCTCCGGTGGGCACGCCCGATGCCGTGGTCGAACGGCTGCAGGCCGCGGTGCGCCAGGCGATGGCCGCACCCGAGGTGCGCGAGCGCATCACGGCGCTGGGGGGCGAACCCTTCCGCGGGGACGCGAACGAGGCCGCGCGCTTCGTGGCCGGCGAGCTGGATCGCATGGCCAAGCTGGTGAAGGCACGCGCGATCACGGTGGAGTGACCGCTCGGGCAGGGCCTGGGCGGGTGCGGCGCGGACGCTCGCGGTGGCGGCCATTGCCGCCACAATCGGCGCAGGCCCACCCTGTTACACCCATTGCCCACGCCAGCCCCCACCCCCGACGACTTCCCGGCCGGCGACAGCCGCATGGCCGCGGAGTTCCGCGCGTTCGACTGGTCGACACATGTGCTGGGGCCGACGGCGGGCTGGCCGGTGGTGTTGCGGGTGGCCGTGAACATGATGCTGGCCTCCAGCTTTCCGCAGTGCATGGCCTGGGGGCCGCAGCGCACCCTGCTCTACAACGACGCCTACCGGCCGATGCTGGGCAACAAGCCGGCGCCGCTGGGCAAGCCGATCGACGAGGTGTGGGCCGAGGTGTGGCCCGACATCCGGCCGCTGCTGGAGCGCGCCTACGCCGGTGAGGCCACCTTCGTGGAAGACCTGCCGCTGGTGGTCGAGCGCCATGGCCGGCCCGAGCAGGCCTGGTTCACCTTCTGCTACAGCCCGGTGCGCGACGAGCGCGGCCAGGTGCTGGGCATGCTGGACACCGCGCTGGAAACCACCGGCAAGATGCTGGCCGAGCAGCGGCTGACCGAGGCGGCCGCCTCGCTGGAGCGCCAGGTGGCCGAGCGCACCGCCGACCGCAACCGGCTGTGGCAGCTCAGCTCCGACCTGATGCTGGTGGCGCGGCTGGACGGCGTGGTGCTGGCGGTGAACCCGGCCTGGACCCAGCTGCTGGGCTGGCGCGAGGACGAGACCCTGGGCGCCGACGTGATGCAGCTGGTGCACGACGACGACCGGCAAGCCAGCCTGGCGCAGCTGCAGCAGCTGGCCCAGGGCCATGCGCTGCACCGCTTCGACAACCGCATGCGCCACCGCGATGGCAGCTACCGCTGGATCTCGTGGACGGCGACGCCGGGCGACGGTGCGCTGAGTGCCGTCGGCCGCGACGTGACGGCCGAGCGCGAGCAGGCCGATGCGCTGCGCCGCACCGAGGAGATGCTGCGCCACAGCCAGAAGATGGAAGCGGTGGGCCAGCTCACCGGCGGGCTGGCGCACGACTTCAACAACCTGCTGCAGGGCATCACCGGCAGCCTGCAGCTGATGGAGCGCCTGATCGACCGCGGCCGCCATGGAGAGCTGGGCCGCTACATCACCTCGGCCCGCGGCGCCGCGCGGCGGGCGGCCACGCTTACCCACCGCCTGCTGGCCTTCTCGCGCCGGCAGACGCTGGCGCCCCGCCCCACCGACCTGAACGAGCTGGTGGCGGGCATGGAAGAGCTGATCCACCGATCGCTGGGCCCCGGCATCGAGCTGCAGCATGCGCCCGCACCCGGCCTGTGGCTCACGCGCGTGGACGCCGACCAGCTGGAAAGCGCACTGCTGAACCTGTGCATCAATGCCCGGGACGCGATGCCCGACGGCGGCCGGCTGCAGCTGACGCTGGCCAACCTGCAGCTGGCCGACGAAGCTGCCGCGCTGGACCTGCCGGCCGGCGACTACGTGGCGCTGAGCGTGACCGACACCGGCACCGGCATGCCGCCGGAGGTGGTGGCGCGGGCGTTCGACCCGTTCTTCACCACCAAGCCCATCGGCCGCGGCACGGGACTGGGCCTGTCGATGGTGTACGGCTTTGCCCGCCAGTCGGGCGGGCAGGTGCAAATCGATTCGGCGCCGGGCCAGGGCACCACGGTGCGCATCCTGCTGCCGCGCAGCAACGCCTCGGTGGCGCAGCCGGCGCCCGCGGTGGCGGCCTCTTCCACCCACGCCGCCGGGCCGAAGCTGGACGGCCAGGCCCTGGTGGTGGAAGACAACGCAGAAGTGCGCATGCTGGTGGTGGAGGCCCTGCGCGAGCAGGGCCTGACCGTCACCGCGATGGAAGACGGCCCGCGTGCGCTGGGCCTGCTGCAGACGGAGCAGCCCTTCGACCTGCTGGTCACCGACGTCGGCCTGCCGGGCGGGCTCAACGGCCGCCAACTGGCCGACGCCGCCGTGGCCCTGCGGCCCCGGCTGCGGGTGCTGTTCATCACCGGCTATGCCGACAACGCAGCGCTCGGCGCCGCTGACCTGGCGGCCGGCATGGACGTGCTGGTCAAGCCCTTCACGCTGGAGGCATTGCTGGCGCGCGTGAAGGGCCTGCTGGAAGGCCCGACCGCCGGGCCGCCCCAAGGTCGGGCGCGACCCCTCGGGGGGCCGCGAACGCAGTGAGCTTGGGGGCCCTACGTCAATCCGCGTTGAGGATCGCCACCGACTTCGTCACCAGGTACGGCTCCAGCGCCTCGGGGCCGCCTTCCGAGCCGTAGCCGGAGTCCTTGACGCCGCCGAAGGGCATTTCGGGCCAGGGGGCGGCGGGCTGGTTGACCCACAGCATGCCCACTTCCAGGTCTTGCGACAGCTTGTGGGCGTTGGACAGCGAGCGGGTGAACGCGTAGCTCGCCAGGCCGAAGGGCAGGCGGTTGGCTTCGGCGATGGCCTCTTCCAGCGAATCGACACCACGAACCGCGGCCACCGGGCCGAAGGGCTCGTTGTTGAACACGTCGGCGTCCAGCGGCACGTCGGCCAGCAGCGTGGGCGCGAAGAAGTTGCCTTCGCTGCCCACACGCTCACCGCCGGTGACGATGCGGGCGCCCTTCTGGCGCGCGTCTTCCATCACCTTGGTCATGGCACTGATGCGGCGCGCGTTGGCCAAGGGGCCCAGCGTGGTGCCGTCGGCCAGGCCGTCGCCCACCTTCAGCCCCTGCACACGGGCGGCAAAGCCGTCGATGAAGCGTTCCTTGATGTGGTTGTGCACCAGGAAGCGGGTGGGCGAGATGCACACCTGGCCCGCGTTGCGGAACTTGGCGCCGGCCAGGGCCTTGATGGCCAGGTCGACGTCGGCATCCTCGGCCACGATGACCGGTGCATGGCCGCCCAGTTCCATGGTCACGCGCTTCATGTGCTGGCCGACCAGCGCCGCCAGTTCCTTGCCCACGGGGGTGGAGCCGGTGAAGGTGACCTTGCGGATGACCGGATGGGCGATGAGGTAGCTGGAGATCTCGGCCGGGTTGCCGAACACCAGGCCCACCACGCCGGCGGGCAGGCCGGCATCGACGAAGGCCTGCAGCAGCGCGGCCGGCGAAGCCGGGGTTTCTTCCGGTGCCTTGACCAGGAAGGAGCAGCCGGTGGCCAGCGCCGCCGACAGCTTGCGCACCACCTGGTTGATCGGGAAGTTCCAGGGCGTGAAGGCGGCCACCGGGCCCACCGCTTCCTTCAGCACCATCTGGCGCACGGCCAGGTTGCGGGCCGGCACGATGCGGCCATAGGTGCGGCGGCCTTCGTCGGCGAACCATTCGATGATGTCGGCGGCCGACATCACCTCGACCTTGGCTTCGGCCAGCGGCTTGCCCTGCTCCATCGTCATCAGCGGTGCGATGGCATCGGCCCGTTCACGCACCAGGCCGGCGGCCTTGCGCATGATGGCGGCACGCTCGTGCGCCGGGGTGTTGCGCCAGGCCTGGAAGCCGCGCTGGGTGGCGGCCAGGGCCTTGTCCAGGTCGGCACGGCTGGCGTGGGCCACGCGGCCGATGGGCTTGCCGGTGGCGGGGTTCAGCACGTCCAGGGTGCGGCCATCGGCGGCATCCACCCATTCGTTGTCGATCAGCAGCCGGGTGTCACGGTAGGCATTCGTCGTCATGCACGCTCCTCACTGAAACAGATGTCGAGCCCGCAAGTCTCGCACCGACGGCACAACGATTGCCGAAGCAAGGTTTCCGAACTGGAGAAAACCATGACGCAACGCAACCTGCCCGTGCAGCAACCGCCCACCGACGAACACACCGCCAACGACTGGATGGCCGAGCGCATCAACAACACCGGCACCGGCCAGGACCCGGCGCCCACCGGTACGCCGCTGCCCACGCACAAGAAGGGCTCGGCCCAGCGCGGCCAGGCCGAAGAATCCAAGCGCGGTTCCCACAACTAGACAGCCGCCACCTGCCGCGCCTGCTCCACCAGCCAGGCGCGGAACAGCGTGAGCAGCCCGTCGGCGCCCTTGTTCTCGGGCGCTGCGAAGTAGTACGCCCGGTCGCTCGGGCAGCGGTGGTCCACCGGCACCACCAGGCGGCCGGCGGCCAGTTCGTCGGCCAGGTCGTACTCGGGCACCAGGGCCACGCCCAGGCCCACCATGGCCGCCTGCAGCGACATCGAGAACAGCTCGTAGCGCGGCCCCACCAGGTCCACCGGCGAGCGCAGGCCCACCGAATCGAACCAGTGCCGCCAGGCATAAGGCCGCGTGCTCTGCTGGATCAGGGGCAGCCTGGCCAGTTGCTGCGGCGTGAGCCGCTTGCGGGGATGGATGAGCGCCGGACTGCACACCGGCACCAGCGACTCGGGCATCAGGTACTCCACCGTGGCACCCGGCCACAAGCCGTCGCCCGCGAAGATGGACGCATCGAGCCCGCTGTCCTGGAACAGGAACGGCCGCGTGCGGCTGGACAGGTTGATGGTGATGTCCGGGTGGCGGCGCGCGAAGTCGGGCAGGCGCGGCAGCAGCCAGCGAGTGCCGAAGGTGGGCACGATGCCCAGTTCGATCGAGCCGCCGCGGCCCTGGTGGGCCATCAGGTCCAGCGTGTCGCGCTCCACCTGGTCCAGGTGGCGCGCGATCTGCCGCTGGTAGGCCACGCCTGCATCGGTCAACACCACACCGCGGCCTGAGCGGCGGAACAGCTTGGTGCGCAGAAAAGCCTCCAGCGAGGCCACCTGCCGGCACACCGCGCCCTGCGTGAGCGACAGCTCGTTGGCCGCGGCGGTGAAGTTGGAATGGCGGGCCGCGGCCTCGAAGGCGGTGAGCGCGGCGGTGTTGGGAATGGTGCGTCGCATGCGGTGGAGGGGCGAAGGTAGAGCGCTGACCTGTGAGTTTGATGCACAGGTGAGTGAAAACAAATCGATTGTTCTCCCAGGGGGCCGCCCCTAGAGTGCACACGCCACTTGACCAAACCGTATAGATGACACAAGACCGGCCTTCTCCCCGTTCGCTGCAGCACCTGCGCGTGCTCGACCTTTCGCGCGTGCTGGCCGGGCCCTGGGCCAGCCAGATGCTGGCCGACCTGGGCGCCGAGGTGCTGAAGATCGAGCACCCCGCGCATGGCGACGACACACGCGGCTGGGGGCCGCCCTTCGTGGCCGATGAAGCGGGCGCGCACCGCGAGTCGGCCTACTTCCTGTGCGCCAACCGCAACAAGCGGTCGGTGGCACTCGACATCGCCACGGCCGAAGGCCAGGCCGCCGTGCGGGCGCTGGTGCTGCAGTCGGACGTGCTGATCGAGAACTTCAAGGTGGGCGGCCTGGCCAAATACGGGCTGGACTACGCCAGCCTGTCGGCCCTGAACCCGCGGCTGGTGTACTGCTCGATCACCGGCTTCGGGCAGACCGGCCCCTACGCGCAGCGCCCCGGCTACGACTTCATGATCCAGGGCCTGGGCGGCCTGATGAGCCTGACCGGCGTGCCCGATGGTGAACCCGGCGCGGGGCCGATGAAGGTAGGCGTCGCCCTCACCGACGTGCTCACCGGCCTGCATGCAGTCACCGGCATCCTGGCGGCGCTGGCCTGGCGCGACCGCTCCGGCCAGGGCCAGCACGTGGACCTGGCGCTGCTGGACGTGCAGGTGTCCTGCCTGGCCAACCAGGCGATGAACTACCTGGTCACCGGCCAGTCACCGGCGCGGCTGGGCAACGCCCATCCCAGCATCGTGCCGTACCAGAGCTTTCCCACGGCCGATGGCGACCTGATCCTGGCGGTGGGCAACGACACGCAGTTCGCGGCCTTCTGCCGCGTGGCCGGCCACCCCGGGTGGGCCGCCGATGAACGCTTTGCCACCAATGCCGCGCGCGTGCGCCACCGCGCCACGCTGGTGCCGCTGCTGCGGCAGGCCACCGTGATGCGCAGCACCGCCGAATGGATCACGCTGCTGGAGGCGGCCAACGTGCCCTGCGGCCCGATCAACACGCTGGAACAGGTGTTCGCCGACCCCCACGTGGTGGCGCGCGGCCTGCGTGTGGAACTGCCGCATGCACAGCTGGGCACCGTGCCCGGCGTGGCCAGCCCGCTGCGCCTGTCCAAGACCCCGGTGCGCTACGACCATGCCGCGCCCACGCTGGGCGCCGACACCCAGGCGGTGCTGCAGGCCCTGGCGCCCGGCGCCCCCACACCCACCAAGCAGGAGACCACCACACCATGAAGCTGCTGTCCTTCGAACATGCCGGCCGCGCCAGCTGGGGCGCCGTGCTCACCACGCCCACCGGCGACCAGGTGGCCGACCTGGGCCGCTACCTGCCGCAGTACCCCACGCTGCAGGCCTACATCGCGGCCGGCCGGCTGGACCAGGCCGCGGCCGATGCTGCCGCCGCAGGCCCCAGCCTGCCGCTGGCCGCCATCCGCTACCTGCCGGTGATCACGCAGCCCGAGAAGATCGTCTGCGCCATCCGCAACTACCACGACCATCACCGCGAGGTGGTGGCCGCCGGGCTGGACCGTGAGCTGTCGGCCCACCCGCCGATCTTCCTGCGCGTGTGGCGCTCGCAGACGGCGCATGAGGGCCCCATCGTGCGGCCGCACTGCTCCGATTCGCTGGACTGGGAAGGCGAGCTGGCCGTGATCATCGGCAAGGAGGGCCGCAACATCTCCGAGGCGCAGGCACACGCCCACATCGCCGGCTACTCGATCTACAACGACGCCAGCATCCGCGAGTGGCAGTTCCATGCCAAGGCCATCGCCGCCGGCAAGAACTTCGAATCGACCGGCGCCTTCGGCCCCTGGATGGTGACGGCCGACGAGATCGCGCCCGACCGCCCGCTGGCGCTGCAGACGCGTCTCAATGGCGAGGTGATGCAGCGCACCCGCACCGACAACATGATCTTCTCGGTGGCGCAGCAGATCGCCTATGCCTCCACCATCTTCACGCTGGTGCCGGGCGACGTGATCGTGACCGGCACGCCGGGCGGCGTGGGCTGGAGCAAGAAGCCGCCGCGCTTCATGGTGCCCGGCGACGTGGTGGAGGTGGAGATCGAAGCCATCGGCGTGCTGCGCAACACCATCGTGCAGGCGGACTAGCCACCGCAGCCGAACCCGCCTACCCCACACACAACAACAACCACCGGAGACAAGCATGACCGTTCACGTCATGCGCCGACGCCTGCTCGGCGCACTGGGGCTGGCCGCGCTGCCGCTGCCCGCGGCCTGGGCCAACGGCGGCCCGGCCTACCCCACCCGCCCGCTGCGCCTGATGCACGGCTTTGCGCCCGGCGGCAATGCCGACACGGTGGCGCGGCTGCTGGGGGCCGCTTTGCAGCCGCAGTTGGGCGCCATGATCAACGTGGAGCCCAAACCCGGTGCCGGCGGCACGCTGGCCGCCGACGCCGTGGCCAAGTCCAGGCCTGACGGCTACACGCTGCTGCTGGCCACCGGTGGCCATGCCATCGCCGCCGCGCTGTACGACAAGCTGCCCTACGACACGCTCAAGGCCTTCCAGGCCATCTCGTCGGTCACCACCTTTCCGTTCCTGGTGGTGGTCCATGCACAGTCGCCCTGGCGCAGCCTGCCGGAGCTGCTGACCGCGGGCCGGGCCAAGGGCGCGGCGCCGCTCACCTACGGATCGGCCGGCGTGGGCACCGGCCAGCACCTCACCGGCGCGCTGCTGGCCCACAAGGCCGGCCTGGCCGCCACCCACGTGCCCTACCGCGGCGATGCGGCCTCGGTCACCGCGGCGCTGGGGCGCGAGGTGGACTTCATCCTGGTGCCCGCCACGGCCGCGCTGCAGCACATCGCGGCCGGCAAGCTGCGGGCGCTGGCGGTCTCGGGCCGCAGCCGCTGGAGCGGCCTGCCCGAGGTGCCCACCGTGGCCGAGCAGGGCGTGGCCGACTTCGACGTGCGCTCATGGACCGGTCTGCTGGCCCCGGCTGGCACGCCGGCCGCGGTGGTCGAACGGCTGCAGGCCGCGGTGAAGACGGCGCTGGCCGATCCCGCGCTGCGGCAGAAGCTGGCCGAGTCCACCGGCGGCGAGGTGGCCGCGGGCACGCCGGAGGAGCTGCACGCCACCATCGCGGCCGACGTGCAGCGCTGGACCGCGCTGGTGCGCGAGGCGAGGATCGAGAAGGATTGAGAGAACCTGTGAAAGACGACCGATGAAAGTGACCCGCCCCACCCCCGCCCATGTGGGCATCTACGTCTACGACCTGGACCGCATGGTCGACTTCTACACCTCGGTGTTCAAGCTCACCATCACCGACGAAGGCGTGGGCAAGAACTTCGGCCACCGGCTGGTGTTCATGAGCGCCACCGAAGACCAGCACCACCAGCTGGTGCTGTCGGCCGGCCGCAGCGAACGATCGCCCGACAGCACGGTGATGCAGCTGTCCTTCCTGGTGCCCGACCTGGCCGAGCTGCGCGCCAACCGCGACCTCGCGCAGGCCAAGGGCGCCACCGAACTGCGGCCCATGAACCATGGCAATGCCTGGTCGCTGTACTACTTCGACCCCGAGCGCAACCGGGTGGAGGTGTACCTGGACACGCCCTTCTACGTGGCCCAGCCCTATGGGACGCCGCTGGACCTGGACCAGAGCGAAGCCGAGCTGCTGGCCGTCACCGAACGCATGGTCAAGGACGACCCGACCTTCATGCCGCTGGATCAATGGCAGGCCCGCTTCCGCCAGCGCGGCCCCGGTCGGCCCTGACACCGAACGAGGCGCACAACATGCCTTTCATCGACGTGAAGATCCTCGAAGGCGTGCTGGACCATGCCCAGCACCAGGCCCTGATGGCCGAGATCACCGAAGCCGTGGTGCGGGTGGGTGGCGAAGCCATGCGCCCGATGACCCGCTGTGTGGTGCAGGAAATCCGCAGCGGGCTGTGGAGCGTGGGCGGCAAGCCGCTTGTGCCACCCACGCCACCCACACCACCCACACCCCCTGCAGCCCACTCGGGCTGACGGCGGGCAAGCCGCCCGCCTTGACCCTCACCCCAGGGCCGGCAGCACCGTGCCCTGGCAGCTGCCGAAGCCGATGCGCGCCGCGCCCGGCTGCTCGCACCAGCCGCGCAGAATGACGGCATCGCCGTCCTGCAGGAAGCGGCGCTCTTCGCCGGTGGCCGGCAGGGGCACCGGCAGCGCACCGCCGCGGCTCAGTTCCACGATGGCACCGGCCTCACCGGCCGTGGGGCCGGAGATGGTGCCGGTGCCCATGAGGTCGCCGGGCGCCAGGTTGCAGCCATTGACGGTGTGCTGCGCCAGCATCTGCGCCACGGTCCAGTACTGGTGGCGGAAGCTGGTGGCGGTGATGCGGTCGCCGGGCAGGCCCCGTTCGCGCGCGGTGGCCGACTGCAAGCGCACCTCCAGCTGGATGTCGAGCCGGCCGTCGGCCCGCTCCTGCGGAGCGTCGAGGTAGGGCAGCGGCGCCGGGTCGGTGGCGGGCCGCTCGAAGGGCAGCCGGTACGGGGCCAGCGCCTCCATCGTCACCACCCAGGGCGAAATGCTGGTGCAGAAGTTCTTGCCCAGGAACGGGCCCAGCGGGTCCATCTCCCAGAACTGGTGGTCGCGGGCCGACCAGTCGTTGAGCAGGCACAGGCCGAAGAGCCGTTCGCGGGCCTCGGACAACTTCAGCGGCTGGCCCAGGCGCGTGCCGCGGCCGACGAAGAAGCCCAGCTCCAGCTCGAAGTCCAGCCGCGAGCAGGGGCCGTACACCGGCGCCGCGGCGCCAGGGGGGCGGGCCTGGCCCATCGGGCGGTGGAAGTCGGTGCCGCTGACCACCACGCTGGAGGCACGGCCGTGATAGGCGATCGGCAGCCACTTGAAGTTGGCGGTCAGCGGATCGTCAGGCCGCACCAGGTTGCCCATGTTCATCGCGTGGTGCACCGAGGTGTAGAAGTCGGTGTAGTTGCGCACCTCCACCGGCAGCTTCATGGTCACGCCAGCCTGCGGCACCAGGCAGGCGGCCACGGCATCGCGCAGCGCGGCCGGTGCATCGGCCTGCAGCAGCCGGAACAGGCCGTGCCGCAGCGCCCGCCAGGCCGGCTGGCCCAGCGCCATGAAGGCATTGAGCGTGGGGCCGGCCGCCACCTCGCAGGCGGCCTGGGCCGGCCCTTCCAGCACACGCGCGGCGGCCAGGTGGGCCAGGTCCAGCACCTGGTCGCCGATGGCCACGCCGCCGCGCGGCCGCTCGGCGCTGCCCGCCAGCGCGAAGATGCCGAAGGGCAGGTTCTGGATGGGGAAGTCGCCACCGGCGGCCTGGGCCGAAGCCACCCAGCTGGTGGCCTGCGGATCATGGGTGAAGTCGAGCATCTGGGGGCTCCTTAGACCGACGCCATCAGCGCGTCGTCGAAGATGGCCACCGCACGCGTCCAGCCGGCCGAGGCGCCGCGGATCTTGTGCGGAAAGCAGGAGATGAAGAAGCCGCTGGCGGGCAGCGACTCCAGGTTGTGCAGCTTCTCGAGGTGGCAGTAGCCGATGTCGCGGCCGGCCTTGTGGCCTTCCCAGATCAGCGAGGCATCGCCCGAGGCGCCGTACTTGCGCGCGGTGTGCTCGAAGGGGGCGTCCCAGCTCCAGGCGTCGGTGCCGGTGAGGCGGATGCCGCGTTCCAGCAGGTACATGGTGGCCTCGTAGCCCATGCCGCAGCCGGCCGACACGTAGTCGGGCTGGCCGTAGCGCGAGCCGGCGCGGGTGTTCACCACCACGATCTCCAGCGGTGTGAGCTGGTGGCCGATGCGGTCCAGCTCGGCCTGCACATCGGCGGCGGTGACCACGTAGCCATCGGGCTTGTCGCGGAAGTCCAGCTTCACGCCCGGCTGGAAGCACCATTCCAGCGGCACCTCGTGGATGGCGATGGACGGCTTCTTGTCGCCCAGGGCCTGGTCCATCGTGGAATGGAAGTGCCAGGGCGCATCGAGGTGCGTGCCGTTGTGGGTGGACAGCTGCACCTGCTCCACCGCCCAGCCTTCCCCATCCGGCAGGTCCTGCGGGCGCAGGCCGGGGAAGAAGGGCGCGATCTGCTCGAAGGTGTGCTGGTGGGTGAAGTACTGGATGCGCGGCGCCAGCGGCGGCGGATCACTCAGCACGTCGTTTTCAAGAAAGATGGACAGGTCGACGAATTGGCGCGGCATGGCAGCCCCGTGAGTTGGCAAGAAGAAACGCGGTCAGGGCTGCTGCCAGCGCAGCAGGCGTCGCTCGGCCAGCGCCAGCAGTGCGTTGGAGACGAAGCCGATGGCGCCCAGCAGCACGATGCCGGCGAACAGGTCGCTGGCGCGGAAGGCACGGGCCGCCAGCAGCAGCGCCTGACCCAGGCCGGGCTGCGAAGCGATCATCTCGCCCACCACCGCGACGATGAGCGACACGGTCAGCGCCAGACGGGTGCCGGCCAGGATGTCGGGCAACGCATGCGGCAGGCCCACCTTGAAGATGAACGCGCTGCGCGACAGCTGCAGCGCCGCTGCCACCTCGGTCAGGCGCACATGCAGGCTGGCAAAGCCCTGCACCGTGGACAGCAGCACCGGCCACATGGCGCCGAAGGCCACCACCGACAGCACCATGGCCGGCGACAGACCGAAGACCGAGATGGCCAGCGGCAGCACGGCCGAGGCCGGCAGGGGCCGCACGAATTCCAGCGTGGGCTGTATCCACGCACGTGCGGTGGGCGAGACGCCGATCAGCGCCCCCAGCACCACACCCAGCAGGCAGGCCAGCCCCCAGCCCAGCAGCATGCGCTGCACAGTGGCCGCCGCCGCGGTGGCCAGGTCGCCCTGCAGCAGCCCGGCATGCAGGCTGGCCAGCATGGCCTCGGGCGTGGGCACGAACACCGGGCTCAACCAGCCGCCATGGCTGGCCACCCACCACAGGCCGCCCAGCGCGGCCAGCACGGCCAGCGGCTCCAGGCCCGACACGAGTCGCTTCATGCCAGCTCTCCCATCCGGCGCGCGATGACCCGCTGCAGGGCCGAAGCACCTGCGTTGATGACGTAGCCGGTGAGGCCGATCCAGAACAGCCATCCGAGCATCAGCGCGGGGTCCAGGCTTTGCTGGGCGATCATGACCGCATAGCCCATGCCGTGCGGGTTGGCCGCGATCTCCACCGTCACCGCCACCACCAGCGCGATGGCCACGCCCAGCCGCAGCGCCACGAACAGCCGCGGCACCAGCGCCGGCAGCATGATCTTGGAAAAGCGCGCCCAGGCCGACAGCTGCAGCGCACGCGCCACCTCCAGCAGCCGAGGCTCCACCTGCCGCACGCCGGCCTGGGTGAGCACCAGCACCGGCCAGAAGCAGGCAAAGGCCACCACCGCGATCTCCATGCGCAGGCCGAAACCCCACAGCAGCATGGCCAGCGGAATCAGCGCCACCGAAGGCACGGGCCGCAGCAGCTCGATGCTCAGGAAGCTCATGCGCGCGGACCGCGGCGACAGGCCCAGCAAGGTGCCCAGCGGCACGCCCAACAGCCAGGCCAGGCCGAGCCCGGCGGCGGCACTGCCCAGCGTGAAGCCGGTGGCCGTGACCACCGAGCCATCGGCCAGCGCACCGGCCAGCGCGCGCAGCGCGGCCGTGGGCGGAGCCAGCGCATCACTGCTGCGGCCGACGGTGCGGGCCCACCATTCCAGCGCGGCCAGCAGCAGCGCCGGAAACACGAAGGGGCGTAGCAGGCGCAGCATCAGTGGTGCCCCAGGTACTGGTACAGCTCGCGCCGCAGGCGCAGGAACTCGGGGTGTTCCTTGGTGGCCAGCTGGCTGCGCGGGCGCGGTATGTCGACGTCGATCACCGCGGCCAGGCTGGGCTTGTCGGCCGTGGGATTGGCGCGCAGCGCCACCACGCGGTCGCCCAGGTAGATCGCCTCTTCCAGGTCGTGGGTGACGAACATCACCGTCAGGCCCTGCTCACGCACCAGCCGGGCCAGCTCGTCCTGCAGGCTCTCGCGGGTCATCGCATCCAGCGCGCCGAAGGGCTCGTCCATCATCAGCAGCGTGGGCTCCTGCGCCAGGCAGCGGGCGATCTGCGCGCGCTGCTGCATGCCGCCCGACAGCTGCGCCGGAAACTTGTCGGCATGCGCGGCCAGGCCCACGGTGGCCAACACGCGGTGGATGCGCTCTCGCCGCTGCGCGGCAGGCACGCCGGCCGCTTCCAGCGCCAGGCTCACGTTGCCGGCCACGGTGCGCCAGGGCAGAAGCGCACGGCCATAGTCCTGGAACACGAAGGCCGCCTCGCGGCTGGGGCCTTGCACCGGCTGGCCGGCCAACTTCACGCCGCCGGCCTGCGGCTGCACGAAGCCGGCCGCCGCGCGCAGCAGCGTGGTCTTGCCGCAGCCCGAAGGGCCGATCACGCAGACGAACTCGCCGCGCCGCAGCGACAGCGTGGTGGGGCTGAGGATCTCGCGCCGGCCCAGGGTGATGGCCACGCGCTCCAGGGTCAACAAGCTCATGGGCGCGCCCCTTCAACGCACGATCAGCCGCGCCACGTCGGGCGTGGTCTTGAGCATGGCCTGCTCGCGCATCGCGTCCACCCAGTACTGCAGCTGCCGCTCCTGGATCACGGGGCTGGGCGGGTTGATCTGCATCGTGGCCAGCACCTCGGGCGGCAGCTTGATGTACTTGCCCATGTGCGCCCGCACCTTGGCGTCGTTCTTCGGCTCGCGCAGGAAGGTGGCGGCCTGCACCAGCGACTCGCGGAAGGCCTTGACCGCCGCTGCGTTGCGCTCGGCCCAGTCGCGCCGCGCGGTGTACAGGATGGTGGGCATGCCCTCGGGCTGGAAGGTGGTGTAGTAGCTGGCCACATAGCCCACGCCGCTGGCCACGATGCGCGAGAGGAAAGGGTCGGCCGTGACCACGCCATCGAAGGAGCCGCCGCGCAGCAGGTCGGCATGCTGCGGAAAGGCCGCTTCCACGAAGTTGACCTTGGTGTGGTCCACCCCGCTTTGCCGCAGCCAGGCACGGA
This sequence comes from Aquincola tertiaricarbonis, assembly GCF_023573145.1. Taxonomy (GTDB): domain Bacteria; phylum Pseudomonadota; class Gammaproteobacteria; order Burkholderiales; family Burkholderiaceae_C; genus Aquincola; species Aquincola tertiaricarbonis_B. The sequence goes on along the minus strand of NZ_CP097635.1, from coordinate 1,693,394 downwards.
AGGCCACGTGCAGGTAGGCGCCCAGGCCCGGCACGCCGATGCGCTTGCCCACGCAGTCCTGGGCGCTGCGGATGCCGCTGCCCGCCCGCGCCACGAAGGCCACGCCGGTGACCGACTTGCTGGTCATGCCGCCGCCGCCGATCACCACGTGGTCGAGCCCGCCGTCCACCGCCTGCAGGAACACCGAAGGCGTGGCGCCGCCGATCTGCAGCGAATCGGACTGCACGGCCGCCGGCATCGACGGGTTGAGCGGGATGAAGGTGGTGGCCACCTCCAGCCCGCGGGCGGCGAAGTAGCCTTCCTCCCGGGCGATGAACAGGGTGACGAAGTCGGCCACGGCGGTGAAACCGACGTTCACACGGGTGGGTGCCTGGGCCCGCGCACCCAGTGCGCCCAGGGCGCCGGTGGCGGCCAGTGCGGACAGCACGGCTCTGCGTTGCATGGTGTCTCCTCGGATCGGCAGCAGGGGGGGGCCGCTCTTGCCAGTCGGCCCTGGCGGCTCAGTCGGCCTTGGTGGCCGCGGCACGCGGCACGAAGGCCGCCCGCAGGCCGCCCACGATGTAGTTCTGCAGCAGACCGGCCACGGCCGGATCACCGGCGCGCGCCTGGCCGCGCGACAGGCGCTCGACGCGGTTGTCGCTCAGGTGGTGCAGCAGCGTGCCCAGCATGAACTGGTAGGCCCAGGCGGCGGTGGCCCGATCGGCCCCGGGCAGCAGCTGCTCCAGCGCGTCGATGTAGGCATGGGCCAGCGGGTCGAAGTGGGCGCGCAGCACCTGCTCGGTCTCTTCGCGGGAGTGGTACAGCTCGCGCGCCACCAGCATCGCGTAGTACTCGCCTTCAGGGCTGGCCCGCAGCTTGAGCACCGGCGTGGTGAAGGCCACCACCAGCCGCTGCAGGCGCTGGCGCGGCGGCGCAGCCATGGCTTCGTTCAGGCCGACCAGGCGCTCTTCGAGCGTCTTGCTCCAGTGCTGGAAGATGGCCTGGAACAGCTCGTGTTTCTGGCCGTAGTAGTAGCCCACCAGGGCCAGCGGCACGCCGGCCTCCTCGGCAATCTGGCGCAGCGAGACGGCGTGGTAGCCGTGGCTGGCAAACAGCTTTTCGGCGGCCAGCAGGATGGCCTGCTTGCGGTCTGGGCGTTCAGGCGGCGCGTCTTCGACGACGGCAGCGGCAGCTCGGGTGCGGGTTCGGCTCATGCTGCGCATTGGACGGTTGTGCAAGCTTGTTGTACAACCGTACAAACCCTGGGCCGGTGAACTTGAAAGTCATCGGTGCCTGGCGGCCAAAGAGGCGCCCGTCTTGCCCGCCGCAGCAGCCACCAGGTCGGCCACCGATGCGGTGAACTCCACGCCCTTGTCGTTCTCGCGCGTGATGGCAAAGCCCAGCCGCGCATGGAAGGCCATCGACAGCCGGTTGGTCTTGTACACGTGGCTTTGCAGCGTGACGATGCCGCGGCGATGCGCGATGGCCAGCAGCTGCTGCAGCAGCGCACGCACCACGACGCCATGGCGGTGCGCCGGATGGGTGTTGAAGCCGGTGACGAACCACAGCCCCGGCTCCGCCCGCGGCTGCATCATCGCGTAGCCGACCAGCACGCCGCCGCGGCGCACCACCGCCACCTCGGACACGGCCAGCGACTGCGCGAGGGTCTCCCGCCAACGCGCCGCATCCATACGGTCGCCCGCCTGTTCGGTGTGGGCCTGCAACGTGAGCAGGTCGAGGTCGAGGACCTCTTGCAGGTGCAGGGATTTCGCCATGGACGCTTGGGGCGCAGGCGGTGCCGCAACCGCAGGAAGGGCGCTTCCACCGCCCGGTGCATCAGCGCCCCGGCCAGCAGGGCCGCGCCGCCATACGCCGCGAAGGCCAGCAGGCCGGTGCCCGCCAGGCGGTCGCCCCAGTGGAGCTGCACCAGGTGGTAGGCGGCCTTGTGCACCAGGTACAGGCTGTACGAGATGCCGGCCAGGAAGCCCGCCAGAGGCAGCCGGCAGCGGCCCACCACACTGTCGGGTTGCGCCGCGGCAAACACCAGCAGCCCGCAGGCCAGTGACAGCACCGGCCATCCCACCGAGTTGCCCAGCAGGCCCGTGCGATCGCGAAACAGCCAGAACGCGCACGCCAGCGCCCCCAGGCCGGCCAGCGCACTGACCGCCGCATGGCGCCGAGCGGCCTGCCAGGACAGAGGCCGAAAGGCGCGCCAGGCCGCCAGCGCCACGCCGCACAGCAGGCCGTCGAGCCGGTTCCAGGTGGGGTAATAGAGGTCTTCGACGAACCAGTTGTGCGTCATCGCCGGGTCGGCGGCCATGCCGCGCCACCACACCCCGCTGCGCAGCACGATGCCGCCCAGCACCACGGCCGCGCCGGTCCATAGCCAGGCGCGCGCCGCGAAGCGGCGCCGCAGACCCAGGGCCAGCGCCGGAAACAGCCAGTAGAAGTGCTCTTCCACGCACAACGACCAGGCGTGCGAAAACGCGGAGCGATGGTCATAGTCGATGTTCAGGTTCAGGCTGAAGGTCAGGAACTTCCACCAAGGCTCCAGGCCGGGCGCCTCGCGGAAGTCGGGCCACAACTGGTACAGCGCCAGCGTGGCCAGGTAGGCGGGCAGGATGCGCAAGGCGCGGCGCAGGTAAAAGTCGCCCAGCGGCAACGGCCCGCCCCGTGCCAGCGGCAACAACACCTGCAGGCCGATGAGGTAACCGCTGAGCACGAAGAACAGGTCGACACCCATCCAGCCGTAGCGCGACAACCAGGACCAGTCGGGACCGAGGCCGCCGACCACCCACGAATGGAACAGCATCACCCAGACGATCGCCAGCCCCCGCAGCACATCCAGTCCGGGCACGCGCTGCGCCGCGTGCATCGAAGGCGCGGCGGTCACGCGACGATGTAGGCGTACATCACGGTGTCGATCACCTGCCCGTCCTTGGTGACGCTGCTTCGCAGCACGCCTTCACGCGCAAAACCAAGCTTCTCCAACACACGCATCGACGCCGGGTTCCACGCAAAGACCGGCGCCTGCAAGCGCACGAAGCGCCGGGTCTGCATCAAGTGCTGCTGGAAGGCGGCCGCGGCAGCAGTGGCCAGCCCACGGCCCCACAACGCCTCACCGAGCCAGTAGCCGAAGTCCGCGGTGCCCATCGAGATGCCGTGCCCGGCAATGGCACCCACGCCGCCGACCGCTTGTCCCTCATGCTCGATGGCCAGGTGCAGGCTGTGCGGGTCGGCGCCGGACAAGGTCAGCCACTGCTGGGCGTCGGCCAAGGTGTAGGGATGAGGGAAGGTGTGCGTGAGATTGCGCCACACCCGGCGGTTGTTGGCATGGTGCACGAGAGATGGCTGGTCGCCGTCTCGCCACGGACGAAGCACGCAGTGCGGGTGGGCGGTGGGCAGGATCATGGGCGTGGTGTCTGGGGCTTGATGCCGGCGCCGCTGCGGCGCGCCGCAGGTAGAGCCGGCGGCTACCAGTGACGCTCACGCCCGCCGTGGCCGGAGTGGCGGAACCTCAGCAATTCCAGCAGCGCCCCGGTGGGCATGTCGTCGTTGAGCGCGCGGACCAAGTGCTCGTGAAGCAGTGCCAAAAGCGCTGAGGCGCACAGTGGCTGCGACGGGTAGTAGTCACCGAACCAGCGGGCCACCTCGTCAGACGGCAAGGGGCACTCGTCCAGCAGCAGTTCGGCCAGCAGGGCCACGCTACCCTGGCGGACCTCCAGGGCCAGGTCGAGCGTCTTTGTCAACAGTTGGCGCCCGGCTGCGTCCTTCGGATCGAACGACGGCGCGATGACCGTTGCCAATGCCTGCGGCGCAAAGGCCGCAAACGCGATCGAGGCCGCAGCGCGTCGCTGCCTGGCCGCTTCGGCCGCCTGCACCGCAGCGGCCTGCTGCTCCGCGGTGCCGTACATCAGCTCCCAATCGTCGGAACTGCCCCCGATGTGTCCCATGGCAGGCCGGTCAAACCCTGTCGCGTTGTCCGGTCGGGGTCAGCCCCGCGAGAGTCAGCCTGGCAGCAGTCGGCAGGCAACGGCGAGGGGTCAGTCGCATGGGCGGGGCGCGCGGGCGCGTCAGGTGAGGGCGGTCGGCCGCCATTCTGCATCTCGGCGCCGCCTCTGGGGGCGTCGACACCCCCGGGTTTTCAGCCTTCCCGGCCGCCCGCGCCGCTGCCCGGCGCCTGGGTCACCGCACCGCCGCAGCCCATGGCCCATTCGCGCAGCTCCTCGGCCAGCACGGTGTGCTTGTCGCGCTCGGCGAGGTCGATCAGCTGGCGGGCATTGGCTTCGGTCACCTTCTCGCGACCCACGCCCTTGACCAGTTCCTGGTAGATGGCGTTCACGTCCTGAGTGTCGGCTTGGCTCATGGGATCTCCTTGGTTGAGCATGGGGGATCCCGGCAGGCGGCAACCGCCGTGCCTCGTCACCGGCCGCTGGGCTCGTCCCGCAGGTCTTCCGCTCGCCCGGCGGCATCGGCCGGCGTGACACCGTGGCGCCCCGGCGCCACGCCTGCCCACCACTGGCGCAGGGTGGCCACCATCACCTGGCGGGCGTCGGGGTCGCCATGGAACAGTGCGCTCAGGTACGAGGCCACCTGCTTGGCCGGGATGTGGGGCGGCAGCGGCGGCACGTTGGGGTCCACCACCATCTGCAGCACCGTGGGCCGGTCGGCGGCCAGGGCCTGTTCCCAGGCCAGGCCGATGTCGTCCGGGTTGTCCACCCGCAGGCCGTTGAGGCCCAGCAGGCGGGCGTACTCGGCATAGCTGAAGCCGGGTAGCGTCTGTGACGGCTCGAACTTGGGGTCGCCCGCGGTGGCGCGCTGCTCCCAGGTCACCATGTTCAGGTCGCGGTTGTCCAGCACCATCACCACCACGCGCGGGTCGGTCCAGCGGCGCCAGTGGTGGGCCAGGGTGATGAGGGCATTGAGGCCGATCATCTGCATGGCGCCGTCGCCCAGCAGGGCCACCACCGGCCGCGCCGGGTGCGCGAACTTGGCGGCGATGGCGTAAGGCAGCGCCGCGCCCATGCTGGCCAACCCGCCCGAGAGCGACCCCATCATGCCGTGGCGCACCTTCAGGTCGCGCGCATACCAGGCGGCGCTGGTGCCCGAATCGCAGGCCAGGATCACGTCCGACGGCAGCCGGGGCGACAGCTCCCAGAACACGCGCTGCGGGTTCATCGGCTGGGCCGGGGCCATCGCGCGGGCCTGCATCACGTCCCACCAGCGGGCCACGCTCTTGACGATCTGGTCGCGCCAGGCGCTGTCGGCCCGCGGCTTGAGCAGCGGCAGCAGCGCTCGCAGCGTCAGCGCGCTGTCGCCGGCCAGGCTCACCTCCATCGGGTAGCGCAGCGCCAGCTGGCGCGGGTCGACGTCGATCTGCACGCCGCGGGCCTGGCCTTCCTTGGGCAGGTACTCGCTGTACGGAAAACTCGATCCGATCATCAGCAGCGTGTCGCAGCCCTCCATCATTTCCCAGCTGGGGCCGGTGCCCAGCAGGCCGATGGCGCCGGTGACGTAAGGCAGGTCGTCGGGCAGGGCGCACTTGCCCAGCAGGGCCTTGGCCACGCCAGCGCCCAGGCGGTCGGCCACCAGCTGCAGCTCGTCGGCCGCGTGCAGCGCACCGGCACCCACCAGGATGGCCACCTTGCGCCCGGCATTGAGCACCGCCGCGGCGCGGGCCAGCTCGGTGGCCGGCGGCACCGCCGCCACGCCGGTGTGGCCGATGCCGCTGTGCACCGTGCCATGCTCGCGCGGCGGCTCCAGCACCTGGGGCAGTTCCTGCACGTCGTTGGGCACGATGACGCAGGTGACGGTGCGCTGGTCGCGCGCGATGCGCACGGCGCGGTCGATCACGTGGCGGGCCTGCTCGGCCACCATCACGGTCTGCACGTAGGCGCCGGCCACGTCCTTGAACAGCGCGGGCAGGTCCACCTCCTGCTGGTAGTCGCCGCCCAGGGCGCTGCGCGCCTGCTGGCCGACGATGGCCACCACCGGCTGGTGGTCGGCCTTGGCGTCGTACAGGCCGTTGAGCAGGTGGATGGCGCCCGGGCCCGAGGTGGCCATGCACACCCCCACCTCACCGGTGAACTTGGCATGGGCGGTGGCCATGAAGGCGGCCAGCTCTTCATGCCGGGCCTGCACGAATTCGATGTCGCCTTCGCGCCGGCCGAAGGCGCCGATCAGGCCGTTGATGCCGTCGCCGGGGTAGCCGAAGACGCGGCGCACGCCCCAGGCGTGCAGGCGTTGCAGGAGGTGGTCGCTGACGGTGGGTTTCATCGCAGGTATCAGGTGTTGGGTGGCATCAGGCGGCAGCGGCACGGCGCGCGGCGCGGGCCGGCTTGACGAAATCGGGATGGAAGCTGCGCTCGGCGCCACCGGGGAAGCGGATGGTCAGGCTGCTGCCGTCACCGCTGACCACTTCGCCCAGGCCGTAGCGGCGCACGCGCACCGGCGTGCCGGCGGCCATCACGCGGATGGGCTCGGCCGAGGGCGTGGGCACGCCCTGCGCCGCTTCGGCCGCGCGCAGCGCCTCGAAGGCCTGCAGCCGCTGACAGCTGTCGCAATGGCCGCAGGTGGGGTGCTCGGCCGCGGGCTCGAAGTGGCGCAGCAGCAGCTGCCAGCGGCAGGTGCCGCTCTGGGCATAGGCCACCATGGCTTCCAGCTCGGCCTTGTCGTGCTCGCGGCGCTGCTCGCAGGCCTGCAGCACGCGGTTCAGCGCGGCATCGGCCAGGCGGCGGCCGGCGCTGCGCCAGCCGCCCTGGGCATTGCGGCGGGCCAGCCGTTCACCGGCCAGCAGGTTGAGGATGCCGCGCACCCGGGCCGGCGGCAGGTCGGTGGCCTCGGTCATCGCTTCCAGCGGCAGCGGCGCATCGGCCTCGGCCAGCTGCTGCAGCACGGCGGCCACGGCCTCGCGGTCGGGGTAGCGGCCGGCCATGAAAAACTGCTGCACGCTGCGGTCACCGCGCAGGTACAGCAGCACGCAGTCGGCGTCTTCGCCGTCGCGGCCGGCGCGGCCGGTCTCCTGGTAATAAGCGTCCAGGCCCGGCGGCAGCTGCAGATGCAGCACCAGGCGGATGTCGGGCTTGTCGATGCCCAGGCCGAAGGCCGGCGTGGCCACCATCACCCGCACGCCGCCTTCCAGGAAGGCGTCCTGCACGCGGTGGCGATCGGCCGCATTCATGCGGCCGTGGTACAGGCCGTAGGCCTCGGGCGGCTCGCCCGCCTCGATCGCGGCTTGTTGCAACAAGGCGTGCACGGTCTCGGCCTCGCGCACGGTGGCGGCATACACGATGGCGGCGCCCGCGGTGCCGCGCACCAGGGCCAGCGCGCGCTGGCGCTTGTCGTCCTCGTCGGCCTGCGGCTCCACGCGGTAGTGCAGCTTGGGCCGGTAGACGCCGGCACGCAGCAGGCCCTCGGCGGGTATGCCCAGCTGCTGCATCACCTCGTCGGCCACCTCGGTGGTGGCAGTGGCGGTAAGCGCCAGCACCGGCGGTTCGTCCAGCGCGCGGCGCAACGGCGCCAGCTCCAGGTAGGCGGGCCGAAAGGCATGGCCCCACTGGGCCACGCAATGGGCTTCATCCACCACCAGCAGGCCCACCTCGCGCCCGGTAGACACCACCTCGGCAAAGCCGGGCTCGGCCGCACGCTCCGGCGTGGTGAACACGATGCGGGCGCTGCCGTCGGCCACCGCGGCTTCGGTAGCGGCCAGCTCTTCGGCCGACAGCCCGCTGTGCCAGGCCACGGCCTCGACCTGCCGCTCGCGCAGCGCGTCGCACTGGTCCTTCATCAACGCGATGAGCGGCGAGACGACCAACGTGCGCCGCTCGTCCATCAAAGCGGGCAGTTGGTAGCACAAGGATTTGCCGGCGCCGGTGGGCATCACCGCCAGCGTGGGCTGGCCCCGCAACACCCGGGCCACCACGGCGCCTTGGCCGGGGCGCAGCTTGCTCAGGCCGAACACCTCGCGCAACAGGCGACGCGCGGCGGCCGGCAGCCGCGCAGGGCCGGGTCGGGCAGGCTCTGCGCTCAATGGTCCAGCTCCGCCTGGCGGCCCGACATCGCCCGCAGCAGGCTGCGGCGGTAGGTGGAAGGCCGCTCGAAACGCGGCACGCGACCTGCCAAGGGCTGAGTCATCATACGACCATGCTCCGCAGCCTTTTCCTCCCCCCGCCCTGCGGCCGCCCGCGTCACCTCGGGGGGCATGTCGGGTGCCGGCCCCGGGGCAGGACCGGGCGTGGGCGCCGGTTGCTGGCCGGGCAGCGGGTCGCCGATCGGCGGCACGCCGGTGGGCAGGTCAGGCGGTGGCGGCGGGGGCATCACCGGCTCGGGCGGCTCGATGTGTGCGCGCAAGGGCATGGCGGGCCGCAGTGCCGGCCGGGGCGCCAGCACGGCGCGCGCAGCTTGCGGAAGAAGGTAGGCGGGACAGGCGCGCATGGTGCAAGGCTCCGTGGGTTCACAACCGGCTTGGCTGCCCAGCCCTGGTGGCAAAGCCCGTTCCTCCCCACCCCGGCCGCATGACCGACACCCTGCTGTCGCGGCTGTTGGCCCTCGCGCTGCGCGAGTGGATGCCGCTGTTCAAGGCCCAGCGCATCAGCTACGGCCTGGACGACCGCACCAGCGGCTGGCGCGTGGCCGGCCCGCCCGGCGGGCTGGAAAGCCCATTGTCGGAGGTGCGGGCGCTGAACTGCAGCCTGCACCGGCTGCTGGGGGCCAGCGCCGAGCTGCTGGGCCCGGGCGGGCTGATCGAGTTCGGCGCGCAGGCCGTGGCCGAGCCTGAGCCGGGGCAAGGCTGCCGGCTGCACTGGCGCATCACCGCCCAGCCCGAGCGCCGCGGCCACCGCAGCTTCGAGCAGGCGCTGGAGCGACTGAACCTGGCCGCGCTGCGCGTGGGCACCGGCCCCGGGGCCGCCTGTGCGGTGGGCCACGGCCTGTGCCCGGCCTCCCGCGCGCCGCTGGCACTGGCCTGGCAGCCGCAAGGCTTCGAGCTACATGCGAGTTACCGGCTGCAGCGGGCGTGGCAGCGGCCGGTGGCGCCGCAGCCCGCCTTGGGCAGCCGCCACCTGTGGCTGGTGCAACCCGATGCGGTGATGGCGGCCTCCTTGGCGCGCGAGGCCTCGCGCCAGGGCTGGACGGTGGCCACGCTGGTGGATGGCCAGCAGGTGCTGCGCCGGCTGGCCGGAAATCCGCAGCGCGAGCCCCTGCCCGACCTGCTGCTGGTGTTTCCCGAGCCGGGCACGCCGGCCTCGCTGCTGCAGCAGATCCGCCGCGCGCTGCCGCCGCGCACGCTGGCCATGGCGGCGGTGGAAACCGGCTCGCTGTGGCTGGGCCACCCGGACACCCTGCCCGGCTACCAGGTGTGCTGCCACCCGATGTCGGCGGCCGACTGGCAGGCCTGGGACCGCCTGCTGCGCCAGCCGCCGCCGCGCCCGCCCCAGGGCGGCGACGGCCCGACCCGGCAAGCCGGCCGCGTGCTGGTGGCCCAGCACGACGACGTGCCCCGCTGCCTGACGCAATCGCTGCTGCAGGCCATGGGCTATGAAGTGCATGCGGCGCGCGACGCGGTGCAGGCCCTGGACATCTGCCTGCGGCTGGCGCCCGCGGTGATGCTGCTGGACCCCGCGTTGCCCGGCGCCGAAGGCGAAGGTCTGGTGCAGCGGCTGCGCAAGCTGCAGCGCACCGGCTTGGCCGCCCCATGCCGCATCGTGTTGCATGCGGCGGTGCAGGACGGTGCATACGCCTGCCTGGCCTATGGCGACGAGGTGGACGGCTTCGTGCCGCAGCCGGTGTCACTGCTGACGCTGCGCAGTGAGATCCGGCGGTGGACAACGGCCTACCAGCACTGAAGTGAGGGCTGGCGGCCGTCACACCTGTCATCTTGGCGGGCAACTAGCCGGGTTTGCGGCAAAACGGACGGGTCTGGCGAGGTAACCCGCCTCTGCGCAGCTGGCAGAGCACCGCCGGAGGGGCTCCAGCGGGTGCCGGCATCCTTCGGCCGGACACGGGTGCGTGACAGGCGGTAAGCGGAAACCCTGACTAGGCATCGCCCTTGCATGTTGCGGTGCATGAACATCCAGCCCACCCTCTCGCCTGCCACCCATCCCGCTGTCGTGCATGGCGCGTCGGAGCATGTCTCCGGCGGCACGAACGAGTGGATGACCGAAGGACTTCGCAGTGCCATCGAGCGTGTGAACGCCTGGCACTGGCAGCATGAGCAGCAACGGCTGCAATCGCTGGCCGACCCGGCCGACGCCAGCGACCTGGGTTGATTCAGCGGTCGTCGAACAGCTCGCGCAGTCGGTCGAAGTCGACCGGTTTCGTGAGGTGGGCGTCGAAGCCTGATTGCAGGGCCTGCCGGGTGTTGGTCACCATGCCATAGCCCGACAGCGCGATCAGCCGCCCGGCGTAGCCCGCGGCGCGGCTGCGGCGGGCCACCTCAAAGCCGGTGAGCTTGGGCAGGCCGATGTCCACCACCGCCACTTCGGGCAGCTGCTGCAGCAGCAGGGCCAGTCCCTGCTCACCGTCGGCGGCGGTGCTCACGCGGTGACCGTCCAGCTCCAGCACGGCTTTCAAAGCTTGCAGCGCGTCGTCGTTGTCTTCCACCAGCAGCACGGTGCGGCCGCGCAGCTGGCTGGGCTGGCCCCGCGCATCCGGCGGCGGCGGCGAAGGAATGCGCGGCAGCCGCACGCGGAACACGCTGCCCTCACGCGGGCCGCCCGGCTCGCCGCTGCCCGCAGGCGCGCTCTCCGCCGTCACGCTGCCGCCGTGCAGTTCCACCAGGCGCTTGACCAGCGTCAGCCCCACACCCAGCCCGCCCGCGCGGCGGTCCAGCGAGCGCTCGCCCTGCACGAAGAGGTCGAAGGCCCGCGTCAGCAGCTGCGGCGGAATGCCCACGCCGTTGTCGCGCACCTCCAGCACCGCCTCCTGGCCCTCGGCCGCCACCCGCACCTGCACATGGCCGCCGGGCGGCGTGTACTTCAGCGCATTGGTCAGCAGGTTGCCGGCCACCTGCTCGATGCGAATGCTGTCGGCGTCCACCCACACTTCCTGCAGCTCGGTGCTCAGCGTGTGCTCGCGGGTGTCGCCCGACAGCCGCATGGTGGCCACCAACGCGGCCACCAGCTTGCCCAGGTCCAGCGGCCGGCGCTCCAGCACCACCTTGCCCGAGGCCACGCGCGCCATGTCCAGCAGGTCGTCCATCAAGTGCGCCAGGTGGCGGGTCTGGCGGCTGATGATGTCGCGCGCGTCGTCGGCCCGCTCACCGCCGCCGCCCAGCAGCTTGAGCACCTCCACCGCCGAGGCCACGGCATTGAGCGGGTTGCGCAGCTCATGGCCCAGCATGGCCAGGAACTCGTCCTTGGCCTGGTTGGCCTGCTCCGCCTCGCGCCGGGCGGCCTGCTCCCGCTCCACCAGCGCCGTGCGTTCGCGGTCGATGTCCAGCAGCCGGGCTTCGGCGCGCTTGCGGTCGGTGATGTCCAGCACCGCACCGATGGCCCCGCGCGAGCGGCCATCCGTGTCCAGCAGCGGCACCGTCTGCATGATGACGAAGCGCGCAGGCGCATGGCCGGCGCGCAGTTCCAGCTCGGCCGCCGGCACCGGCAAGCCGGTGCGCGCAGCCACCGCCAGCGGCAGCTCGGGGCCCATCAGCAGCCGGCCGTCCTGCAGCACGTCCACCGGCGCCCCCTCGGCGCCGGGCGGGCCGCGCATCATGTCGTCGAGCGCGCGGTTGCGCAGCACCTTCTGGCATTGCGCGTCCTGCGCAAAGGCCAGGCCGATGGGGCTGCCGCGGAACAGCGCCTCGAACTCATCGGCCTGGCGCTGCAGCCGCAGCCGGGCCGCCGCCTCTTCCTGGCGCGCCGTCATCACCGCATCGCGCAGCGCCTCGATCTCGCGCACCGGCGCCGGGTGCGGCCGGCCATCGGCGGCCAGGCCGTCGCCTGCAGCGCCCAGCGCCAGCAGCGGCCCGGTGACGCGGCGTGCCATCCACAGGGCCATGGCCACGCCCAGCAGCAGGCACAACGCGGCGGTGCCCACGGCGGTGAACAGCGCCCGGCGGTGCTGCTGCTCGATGGGATCGGACAGCACGCCCACGGCCACGCCCCAGGCGGTACCACCCACCGCATGCCAGCCCACCACCGTGGCATCGCCCTCCAGCAGCACGGTGCGGTGCACGCCCGAAGCGCGCTGGCCCATCGCCGCCACCGCGGACGCCGGCAGCGGCTGACCCACGGCCCGTTCGGGCGCCCGGGTGCGGGCGATGATGCGGCGCCCGCCATCGAACAGCGCGGCATAGCCGCCCAGCGGCTCACCCACCCGGCCCAGCATGGCCTGCCAGTGCGCCACGTCGATCCACGCCGCCAGGCGGTGGCCGCCCTGCAGCGCCACGCTCACCACCACCGCCCGCCGCCCCTGCGACTCCACCAGATCGGACACATGCTGCGCCCCCAGTGCATCGGGCGCCGGCTCGCCAGGCAGCGGCCACGGCTGGCCGGCCAGCGGCACCAGCACCCGGCCCTGCGGATCGGCGATGAACAGCGACTGCCAGCTGGACCGGGTGCGCGGCCTTTGCTGCAGGTGCTCACCCAACGCCTGCAGATCGCCGGGCGGCGCATCTTCGGCCAGCAGTTGCAGCGCATCCAGCGAAGCCACCAGCTCACGGTCGATGCTTTCGGCCATCACGGCCGAGGTGCGCAACAGCGAATCGTTCAGGCGCTCCGACTGCGCCCGTGCATCGCGCAGGATCTGCAGCGACATGAACACGGCCATCGGCACGCTGGCCAGCAGGATCATGGCCACCAGGTATGAACGCAACGAGGCCACGGGCCAGCGGAAGGTCATGGGCAACAAGGCCGGCAAGAGGGTTGAAAAAGGGCGGCGTTGGGGGCAATCGGCATGCCCGCCCAGGCAGGCATGACAAGTTGTTTCAACGCGCCTGGACTGATGCCCCGCTTGTAAACGAACCGCTTATGCTGCATGCCCCGGAGCCGGCCCGCCGCACCGGCGGCAGCCCCTTCTTCCCTTTCTTCCAAGCAGTACCGGAGGAGTTTCCCGATGAGCCACGCCCTGATCGTTGAAGACGACGCGGACGCGGCACGCATGATGGCAGCGCTGGTGGCCGAGCATCAGTTCAGCGTGGCCACCGCCGGTTCCTTGCGCGATGCGCGGCGCCAACTGGCCATGCAGCGGCCCGACGTGGTCTTGCTCGACCTGCAGCTGCCCGATGGCAGCGGCATGGACCTCTTCGAGACGCCGGAGCTGATCCGGCATTCCGAGGTGGTGCTGATCACCGGACACGCCAGCCTGGAGACGTCCATACAAGCGCTGCGGCTCGGCGCGGCCGACTACATCACCAAGCCGGTGAGCAAGCGGCAGCTGCAGGGCATCCTCTCGCGCGTGATGCGGCCCGATGCGCTGCAGGCCGAGATCGGCCAGATGGAAGCCGAATGGGCCCGCAGCGGCCACTTCGGCCACCTGTGGGGCCGCAGCGCGGCCATGCAGCGGGTGTACCGGCAGATCGCGCGGGTGGCGGTCACGTCCATCAGCGTGTTCGTCACCGGCGAAAGCGGCACCGGCAAGGAAGTGGTGGCCCGCTCGGTGCACGACCTGAGCCGCCGCCGCGCGCGGCCCTTCCTGGCCGTGAACTGCGGCGCCATCTCGCCCAACCTGATCGAGAGCGAGATCTTCGGCCACGAGAAAGGCAGCTTCACCGGCGCCGACACGCAGCACCAGGGCTTCTTCGAGCGGGCGCACGGCGGCACGCTGTTCCTCGACGAGATCACCGAGATGCCGATCGAGCTGCAGGTCAAGCTGCTGCGGGTGCTGGAAACCGGCACCTTCATGCGCGTGGGCTCCACCCAGCTGCGCGAGGCCGACGTGCGCGTGATCGCCGCCACCAACCGCGCGCCCGAGCTGGCGGTGGCCGACCACAAGCTGCGCGAAGACCTGTTCTACCGCCTGAACGTGTTCCCGATCGAGCTTCCGCCGCTGCGCGAGCGGCGCGAGGACGTGCCGCTGCTGGCCGAGCACTTCCTGTCCGGCGTGTGCCAGCGTGAAGGGCAGGTGCGCCGCTTCACGCCGCAGGCCCTGCAGGCGCTGCAGGCCTACCGCTGGCCGGGCAACGTGCGCGAGCTGCGCAACGTGGTGCAGCGGGTGTACGTGATGGCCGATGGCGACGACATCGGCGACGACTGGCTGCCGCGCGACAGCGGCGTGCCGATGAGCGTGGCGGCGGCTACGGCCGAAGCGGCGGGCACCGTGCCGCCGGCCGTGCCCTCGCTGACGCTGCCGCTGGGCACCTCGATGGCCGAGGCGGAACGGCAGCTGATCCTTGCCACCTTCAAGCACTTCAACCACCACAAGGAGCGCACTGCCGCCGCGCTGGGGGTGAGCATGAAGACGCTGTACAACCGCCTGAAGGAATACGCCCGTGAGGGCGAATCGGCGGTGGCCACCGACCCTGACTAAGCGCCCGCGGCCTTGCGCCGGGCCGCCGGCTCGATGCGCAAGGCCTGCCGGTACTTGGTGACGGTGCGCCGCGCCACCCGCAGACCCTGCTGCCACAGCAGCTGGGTGATCTCGGTGTCCGACAGCGGATGTGTCGCCTTCTCGTCCGCGATGATGTCGCGCACCAGGCCGCGGATGGCGGTGGGCGACAGCGAGGCGCCGCTGGGCATCACCATCGCGCGCGAGAAGAAGTGCTTTAGCTCGAACACGCCGGCCGGCGTGGCGATGTACTTGTTGCTGGTGACGCGCGAGACGGTGGACTCGTGCACGCCCACCGCCTCGGCAATCTCCTTCAGGCCCAGCGGCTTCATCGCCATCTCGCCGTAGTCCAGGAAGTGGTGCTGGCGGTCGATCACCGCCTGCGCCACCGCCACGATGGTGGAAAAGCGCTGCTCCACGTTGCGCATGGTCCAGCGCGCTTCCTGCAGGTGGCTGGCCAGGTCGGGGCACGGCGCGCCGCGGTGGCGCTGGAACAGGTCCACCACCGTACTGTTCAGGCGCATCCGCGGCACCACCGCCGGGTTGAGCACCGCCACCCAGCGGCCACGGTAGCGGCGGGCGATGACGTCGGGCGTCACGTAGTGCACCGGCGGCGCCCCGAAGCGCCAGCCCGGCCGCGGGTCGAAGCGGCGGATGCGGGCACAGGCCGCTTCCACCTCGGCCAGCGCAAAGCCCAGCCGGTGGGCCAGCGTCTCGCAGTCACGCGTGCCCAGCAGGCGCAGCTGCTCGCCGATGATGCGGCGCGCCAGCGCCCGCTGGTGCGGGTCTTCGATCTCGCCGGTCTGCAGCAGCAGGCACTCCTGCACCGTGCGGGCGCCCACGCCCGCCGGGTCCAGCGACTGCACGCGGCGCACGGCGATGCGCACTTCCTCGTCCGTGGCCGGCGGGTCCAGCGCATCGTCGGCCGTCAGCTCGAAGGGGTCGGCGCGCAGGTAGCCGTCGTCGTCCAGCATTTCCACCAGCGCCTTGGCCAGGGCCATGTCGCGCTCACCCAGCGGCAGCAGATTCAGCTGGCCGTGCAGGTGGGTGTTGAGGCCGGTGCTGCTGGCCACCAGTTCGGTGGCCGACACTTCGCCGCCATCGCCCTTGGGCGCGCTGGGCAGGGCTTCGTTCCAGGTGCCGGCATCCGGCGGTGGTTCGCTGCTGCCGGCATCGTCCAGGCCGCCGTCGTCGCCGGTGGCTTCCAGCAGGCTGCCTTCGTCGCGGGCGCCTGCAGCGCCGCTGGCTTCCGCCAGCGGGTTGACCAGCGCGGTGAGCCCCGGCGACAAGGGCATCTCGTCGCCTTCTTCCTGCTCCAGGAAGGGGTTGCGACCCAGCGTCTCGGCCAGCGTCTGCGCGAAGTCGAGCGACGACATCTGCAACAGCCGAACGGCATGCTGCAGGCGCGGCGACAAGGCCTGGTGCTGCTGCTGGATGACACGAAGACTGCGGTCGGGCATGGGACAAGGTACTCCGGCGGGAGTCCTGCATTCCGCACCTTTCGTGCCGGGCCGCCAGCGCCCGCCCTTCCCTCTGTGTTGCCCTGCATCAAGCGCCGCAGCGGCACCTGAATTGCCGGAAGCCTGGCCCGAATTGCCGCAACCCAGGCGCGCGGCAGGCGCGCCGTCAGGCCTTGGTGGGCCGCGGCCGCGCCTGCAGCCGCTGGATGGTGGCTTCCAGCTGGTCGATGCCCAGCGGCTTGGTCAACACCGCGTCGAAGCCCGCCTCCACCACGTCGCGCGTGGCCATGGCGGTGAAGCCGGTGTAGGCGATGGCCAGCGGCTGGTCCAGCTCACGGTCGGCGCGCATCGCGCGCACCAGCTCCACGCCCGACATGCCCGGCATGCGCAGGTCGGACACCAGCACGTCGAAGTGCGCCTGGCGCAGCCGCTCCAGCGCGGTGAAGCCGTTGTCGGCCGTGTCTACCTGCGCGCCACACATCTCCAGCAGCGCAGCCATCGGCATCAGCGCATCTGCACAGTCATCGACCAGCAGCACATGCGCGCCCTGCAGCCCACCCGGCGGGTGGGGTGGCGCCTCGGCCTGCCTCATCGCGTTCTCCCTGGTCGCATTCCACGTTCACTTGCACATGCGCCGTGCGAGGCAGCGGCGCGTCATCGTCCAGCAGGCGCTCCCAGGCACCGCCGGCCTCGCCGAAGAGCAGGTCTTCGGCGCGGCCCGTGGCGCGCGTGTCGGGCGGGAGCGGGTTCATCTCCAGTTGCATGCCAGCGGCTTCGGCAATCAGCATGCCGGTCGGCTACATCGAGATACCAATGCCCGTGCGAACGCGGGACAGCACCAACGCAGGCACGGCGTTTGATGAGAGGCGGCATGAGCCAGCCGCCAGCCCTGCACCGCCGCCTGTTGACCTGGGCCCTGCTGGGCGCGGTGGCGGTGCCGCTGGTGGTGCTGGCCGCGCTGTTGATGTACAGCGTGCTCGACCGCCACGTGCTGGAGGAAGCGCCGGGCCCGCCGCCGCTGGAAGTGACGGTGACGGCCAACGTGTGGTGGTGGGAGGTGCGCTACACCGACCCAGTGACCGGCCACACGGTGGTGGGCACCAACGAACTGCGCATACCGGTCGGCCGGCCGGTGCGGCTGCAACTCCGCACCACCGATGGCATTCACAGCCTGCGCGTGCCGCTGCTGATCAATGAGCGGGTGGACATCGTGCCCGGCCACGTGCGGGTGCTGGCGCTGCAGGCCTGGCGGCCCGCGGTGTATGAGGGCCAGTGCGACGAACCCACCGCCTCGGGCGTCAGCCGCATGGGGCTGCAGGTGGTGGCCCTGGCGCCCGCCCTTTTCACCAGCTGGCTGGCGCATGAGGGCCGGCTGGCCGCGGCGGCGCAGCGGACGGAGCCGGCCTCGGCTCGCCTGCCCACGCTGCGCTGAGCGCGGCTTCAGCCCGGTCAACGCGCGGCCGGGTCGCGGGGCGGGTCGTCTGCTGCGGTGGTCATCGGGTCGGTGATGGCCTTGCCCAGCGATTCCAGCACGTTGTCGTCGTCGTTCACATGCACGCCAGGGCGGCGCACGCCGGTGCTGTCGGGGTACTCCTGGCCGGGGTCGATGCCGGCGTCTTCACGCCGGGCCCAGTCGCCGTCCACCGGCTGCGGTCGGGCGGCCGGGCCCACGCCGGGCGCGTCATCGGGCGCGGTGGTGGCATGCGCCACACCGGCGTCGGTGGTGCTGGCCTGGCCGCCCACGTCGCCGGCGCCCTGCGGGCGGTGGCGTTCATCCGGCGTGGCCAGCGGTCGGGTGGTGGCTTCGGTGAGGCTCATGGGGTTCTCCTTGTCTTTGAAGAACCATGCTGCCCCCACCACGGCGCGCCGGCTGCGGGGCGAGGGCGCGATGGGGCGTGCGGGCTGTCCTACAGCCCGCTGCGGGCCCAGATCAGCGCACCGTGGCCGCGGGCGTTTGCCCGGCCAGGGCCTGCAGCAGGTTGCTGGTGGCCAGCACCGCCATGGCATGCCGCGTCTCGTGCGTGGCCGAGCCGATGTGCGGCAGCGGCGTCACGCGCGGGTGGGTGCGCAGCGGTGAATCGAGCGGCAGCGGCTCGGTGGCAAACACGTCCAGGCCGGCGCCGCGCAGGCGCCCGCTGTCGAGCGAGGCCAGCAGCGCGGCTTCGTCCACCACGCCACCGCGCGAGCCATTGACCAGCATCGCGCCGGGCTTCATGGCCGCGAAGCGCTCGGCGTTCATCAGGCCGCGCGTCTCGTCGGTCAAAGGCACCGTCAGCGCCACGATGTCGGCCTGGGCCAGCAGCTCGTCCAGGCTCACCTGGCGGGCCAGGCCGGCCAGGGCGGGCAGTTCTTCGTTCACGTTCACGGCCGAGCGGTTGTGGAACAGCACCGGCATGCCAAAGCCCAGCGCCGCCCGCCGCGCCAGCGCCTGGCCGATGCGGCCGAAGCCCACGATGCCCAGCGTCTTGCCGTGCACGTCCCAGCCGAACAGCGATTCGTCGATGTTCTTGTGCCAGCGGCCTTCGCGCACCAGCGCGGCCAGCTCCACCAGGCGGCGGCTGGTGGCCATGATCAACGCGAACAAGGTGTCGGCGGTGGTCTCGGTCAGCACGCCGGGCGTGTGGCACAGCATCACGCCACGTTCGCGCAGCGCCGGCAGCTCGTAGTTGTCGATGCCCACCGAGATGCTGGAAATCACCCGCAGCGCGGGCGCCTGCGCCAGCAGCGGCGCGTCGATGCGGTAGCTGGAGCCGATCAGGCCCTGCGCCCGCGGCAGCGCCTCGAAAAAGGCGTCGCGCTGCTCGGCCACGCGGGGGTTGGCCACGGTCACCTCATGCGCGGCCTGCAGCCGCGCCAGCTGGTCGGGCGGCAGTTCGCGGAACACCAGCACCTGCTGGCGGGGCGTGATCACAGGCCACTCTCCTGCAGCTGGGCCTGGGTGGGCAGGCCTTCGGTATCGCCCAGCACCTGCACCGCGCGCGCGCCGATCCAGGCGCCGCGGCGCACCGCCTCGGGCAGCGTGCGGCCGGCCAGCAGCGCGCTGATCACGCCCACTGCAAAGCCGTCACCGGCACCCACGGTGTCCACCACCTCGGCCACCGCAAAGCCCGGCACATGGCCGCTGGCCGCTTCGCTGCTGAAGTAGGCGCCGTCGGGGCCCAGCTTCACCACCACCACCTGCGCGCCCTGCGCGCGGTAGAAGGCGGCAATGCCTTCGGGCGTGTCGGCCCCGGTCAGCAGCCGGCCTTCTTCCAGGCCGGGCAGCACCCAGTCGGCCCGGGCGGCCAGGGCATTGATGGCTTCGCGCATCGCCTGGGTCGACGGCCACAGCGTGGGCCGCAGGTTGGGGTCGAAGGAGATGCTGCGGCCGGCGGCGCGCATCAGGCGCATCACCTCGTGTGCGGTGGCCAGCGTGTTGGGCGCAAGCGCCGCGAACACGCCGGTGGCATGCAGGTGGCGGGCCGCAGTGAGCCAGGGCACGTCGATGTCGGCCGGCGTGATCTGGCTGGCGGCAGAGCCCTTGCGGTGGTATTCCACCGGCGGGTCGCTGCCATCGGTGACGCGGCCCTTGAACTGGAAGGCGGTGCGCTGCGTGGGGTCGCACACCACGTGCGAGCAATCGATGCCTTCGGCCTGCATGGCCTTGAGCAGGTAGCGGCCCATCGACTCGGTGCCCAGCCGGCTGACCCAGCCCACGCGCAGGCCCAGCCGCGCCAGGCCGATGGCCACATTGGTCTCGGCCCCCGCGGTGCGCTTGTGGAAGCTGGCCACGTCTTCCAGCGGGCCGGGTTCGGCGGCGACGAACATCTGCATCGCCTCACCGAAGGTGACGACGTCCAGCGGCTCGCTCATGCCAGGCTCCTGGCCACGCTGCGCAGCGTGCTGATCTGCGTGCGGGTGACGTCCAGCAGATCGTCGCCCACCAGCGGGTATTCGATGGCCCAGGGCACGCCGGTGGGCAGCGTGCCCAGCACCGTGCGCCAGGCGGCGGATGAGTCGGCCAGCGGCACCGCCACCCATTTGGCCGGCAGCCGCTGCACGCCCTTGCAATGCACATAGCCCACGCGGCTGCCCAGCGCCAGCGCCGCCTGCAGCGGGCATTCGCCCAGCCAGTGCCAGTTGCCCAGGTCGAACACCAGCGGCAGCGGCAGCGCGGCATCGGCCGCGGCCTCGAAGAAGGGCTGCAGCGCCCGCACGGTGCCGGCAGGCACGGTCTGGTCGTTCTCGATCACCAGCTCGATGCCCGGGGCGGCCTGCAGTGCCGCGCGTAGCGCGGGCAGCTCGGCGGCCGAGGCTTCACGCGACTGCGCGCCATAACCGCCGATGGACATCTTGAGCCGTGGCGCGCCCAGCTGCCGGGTGGCCGCAAGCGCGCGTTGCAAGGCGGCCTGGTCCAGCTTGCCATCGGCCGCGAAGAGGCCTTCAGGGCTGGAATACACCGTGGCCAGGCCCAGCTGCAGCGTCACGTCGGCCAGCGCGGGCAGCTCCTGCGCCGCATCGGTCAACAGCTCGCCGCGCACTTCCACGCCATCGGCGCCGGCTTCGGCGGCCAGGCGGCTGAAGTACAGCTGGCCGTGCCGCCGCACCTCGGCGGCGCCGAAGGACGACAGCGAGATCAGGATCTGGGCTGCACTCATGCGTGCGCGCTGCTCAGGATCTGCCCCAGGAAGGCCTGGGTCTTGGCGTGCTGCGGCGCGCTGAAGAACTGCTGCGGCGGCGCCTGCTCCAGGATGCGGCCTTCGGCCATGAAGATCACGCGGTCGGCCACGCTGCGGGCAAAGCCCATCTCGTGCGTCACGCACAGCATGGTCATGCCGTCTTCGGCCAGGCCGATCATGGTGTCCAGCACCTCCTTCACCATCTCGGGGTCGAGTGCGGAGGTGGGCTCGTCGAACAGCATGATCTTGGGCGTCATGCACAGCGCGCGGGCAATGGCCACGCGCTGCTGCTGGCCGCCCGACAGCTGCGCCGGGTACTTGTGCGCCTGCTCGGGGATGCGCACCCGCTCCAGGTACTTCATCGCGGTGGCCTCGGCCTGGGCCTGCGGCACGCCGCGGGTGCTCATCGGCGCCAGCGTGCAGTTCTGCAGCACCGTGAGGTGCGGAAACAGGTTGAACTGCTGGAACACCATGCCCACCTCGCGCCGCACCGCGTCCACGTTGCGGGCGTTGGCCGTCAGGTCGATGCCATCGACCACGATGCGGCCCTGCTGCACCGTTTCCAGCCGGTTGATGCAGCGGATGAGCGTGGACTTGCCCGAGCCCGAAGGGCCGCAGATGACGATGCGTTCACCCGCCCGCACCTGCAGGTCGATGCCGGTGAGCACCTGGAACTGCCCGTACCACTTGTTGACGTTCTCGATGCGGATGATGGGTTCGGCGGCGGTGTTCATCGTGCGGCGCTCGGGTGGGTCAGGGGCTTCAGTTGGCGGCCGGCAGTTGCGGCAGCGGCGCGCCCAGCCACTTGGTGTAGAGCTTGTTCAGCTCACCGTTGGCGGTGTTCTTCTCGATCAGGCCGTCCATGGTCTTCAGCAGGTCGGCCTGGCCCGGGCGCATGGCCACGGCCATCAGCTGCTGGCGCAGCACCAGCTTCTGCTCGAAGGTGTCGGCACCGGCGCGCTTGGCGATTTGCGCGGCCACGGTGGTGGAGCAGCCGATGGCATCGACCTGGCCCGACAGCAGCGCCTGCATGGCCGAGGCGTCGTCGTCGAAGCGGCGGATCTCGGTGCCTTCCGGGGCGATGGCGGTGAGCGCCGTGTCTTGCGTGCTGGCACGGGCCACGGCCACGCGCACGCCCTTCAGGTCAGCCGGGGCCTTGATGTTGGCCTTCTTGGGCGCAAACAGCACGATGGTGGCTGCCGAGTACGGGCGCGAGAACTGCACCTGCTTGGCCCGCTCGGGCGTCACCGCCAATGAGGCGATGAGCACGTCCAC
The DNA here is from genome assembly GCF_023573145.1 of Aquincola tertiaricarbonis. Classification (GTDB taxonomy): domain Bacteria; phylum Pseudomonadota; class Gammaproteobacteria; order Burkholderiales; family Burkholderiaceae_C; genus Aquincola; species Aquincola tertiaricarbonis_B. The sequence goes on along the minus strand of NZ_CP097635.1, from coordinate 1,671,544 downwards.
CTTGTTGGTGAGCAGGAAGGGGATGCGGTTGGGGCCGGTGACGGGCACCAGGTTGAGCTTGACGCCCAGGTCCTTGGCCAGCAGCTTGGCCACGTCGGCGTCATACCCGTCGGGGTTGTTGCTGGTGTCCACCGTGCCGTACGGCGGAAAGTCCACCAGCATGCCCACGGTGAGCGTGCCCTTCTTCCTGATCTCGTCCACCGTTTGCGCCTGCGCCAGGGGCGCCCAGGCGGCCAGCAGGGTGCTGCAGGCCAGGGCGGCGGCAGCGGCGATGAAGGGGCGGCGGGACGTGGTGGACATCGGTGTCTCCGGTGATGGAAGCGAGAAAGAAGAAGCGGGGGCTCAGCGCTGCAGCGCCAGCGCCTGGCGGCGCTCGATGTGGCCGGCCCACAGCGACAGCGGCCAGCACAGCAGGAAGTAGATGGCGCCCACCACGCTGAACACGATCAGCGGCTGGAAGGTGGCGTTGTTGATGATCTGGCCGGCGCGGGTGATCTCGGTGAAGCCGATGATGGCCGCCAGCGAGGTGCCCTTGATCACCTGCACCATGTAACCCACGGTGGGCGGCAGCGCGATCTTGAAGGCCTGCGGCAGCACCACGCGGCGCATGCGGGCCACGTAGTGCAGGCCCAGCGCCTCGGCCGCTTCCCACTGGCCGCGGGGCACGGCCTGGATGCAGCCGCGCCAGATCTCGCCCAGGAAGGCGCCGGTGTTGAGCACCAGCGCCGTGCCGGCCGCCACCCAGGGGCTGACTTCCAGCCCCAGCACCGGCAGCCCGAAGAAGATGAGGAACAGCTGCAGCAGCAGCGGCGTGCCCTGGAACACCTGGATGAAGGCGCCCGCCACCGCCATGGGCAAAGGCTTGTCGGAGGTGCGGGCCAGCGCCAGCAGCAGGCCCACCGCGGCACCGCCGATGAAGGCGATGAGCGACAGGGCGATGGTCCACTGCGCCGCGGCAGCGATGAACCACAGGTCGTTGAGGCCGAAGGTACGCATCAGCGGCGGTCCGGGTAGGAGAGGAAACGGCGCTGCATCAGGCGGAACAGGGCCGAGAAGGCCATGGCCAGCGCCAGGTAGATGAGCGCCACCACGATGTAGATCTCGAAGCTGCGGAAGGTTTGCGACTGCAGGTTGGCCGCCACCGAGGTGAGGTCGTCGGCCGAGATCACCGACACCACCGCGCTGCTGAGCATCAGCAAAATGAACTGGCTGGTAAGCGCCGGAAAGATGGCGCGCAGCGCAGGCTTGAGCACGATGAGCCGGAAGATCTGGTGGCGCTTCATGTTCAGCGCCAGGCCGGCCTCGATCTGCCCCTTGGGAATGGACTCGATGCCGGCGCGGATGATCTCGGTGGCATAGGCCCCCAGGTTCACCACCATGGCCGTGAGCGCGGCGGTGTACGGCGACCAGCGCAGCCCGATGGCCGGCAGCGCAAAGAAGAAGAAGAACAGCTGCACCAGGAACGGCGTGTTGCGGATCAGCTCGATGTAGGCCTGGATGACCCAGCGCAGCGGCCGCGGCCCCGAGGTCTTGCCCCAGGCACACACGATGGCCACCACCAGCCCCAACACCGTGGCGGTGAGCGACAGCTGCACGGTGATCCACGTGCCCTTGAGCAACAGCGGCCAGGCGGCCAGCACGTCGGCGAATTGGAGGGTGTAGTTCACGGTGGGGTACGGCTTGGGGGCGTCTGGCGGCTTCGGGCGGCCTCTGGAGCGGCGCGCCGTGAAACCGGTTTCTTGATGGGTTCAGTGTAGGAAACCGGTTTCAGGGTGGGATTGGGGATTTCCCGGGGGATGGGCATCTTGTGCTGCACCTTGGGCGACAAGCCAACGGCCACAATCCGCCGTCACCGTCGACCGCCATGACCGCGTCGACGCCCGCCAACGACTCTCCCAGACAGCCACTTCCCGTCATGACCTCCAGGAGCCGTAAGCCAACGAGCGGTAAACAGGCGACCCCGGCCGCCGGCCTAGCGCCCTTGCTGGGCACCCTGCGCGAACTCATCGCCGATGCGCGGCAGCAGGTGTTGCGGGCTGTGGATGTGGCGCAGGTGCAGACCTACTGGCACATCGGTCGGCACATCGTGGAGTTCGAGCAAGGCGGCTCGCAGCGGGCGGCCTATGGACAGCGCTTGCTGCCCCAGTTGGGCCAGGCGCTGTCGGCAGAGTTCGGACGGGGCTTTGATGCCACCAACCTGCGCCACATGCGGGCGTTCTACCAGGCCTTTCCAATTCGCGACGCACTGCGTCGCGAATTGAGCTGGACCCACTACCGCCTGCTGTTGCGAGTGGACAGTACCGAAGCGCGGCAGTGGTACGTGCACGAAGCCGCGAGCCAAAACTGGAGCACCCGGGCCCTGGAGCGGCAGATCGGCAGCCTGTACTACGAACGCCTGCTGCTGAGCCAGGACAGGGCCGCCGTCAGCGAGGAGGCACACGCGAACCTCAAGGCGCTGGAAGACTCTCCACGCGCCTTTGTGCGCGACCCGGTGATGCTGGAGTTTCTCGGCTTGCCCGGTGCCGGCCGTTTGCTCGAAGCCACGCTGGAAGCGGCGCTGATGGACAAGCTGCAGCAGTTCCTGATGGAGCTGGGCAAGGGCTTCGCCTTCGTGGCCCGGCAGCAGCGCATCAGCACCGAGACCCAGGACTTCTACATCGACCTGGTGTTCTACAACTACCTGCTCAAGTGCTTCGTGCTGATAGACCTGCAAACCGGGCCGCTCACGCACCAGGACGTGGGGCAGATGGACATGTACGTGCGCATGTACGACGAACTGCGCCGGGGAGAGGGCGACAACCCGACCGTCGGCATCTTGCTGTGCGGCAGCAAGGACCAATCGGTGGCGCGCTACTCGGTGCTTCATGGCAGCGAGCAACTGTTCGCCAGCAAGTACCGCCTGATCCTGCCCAGCGAAGAAGAACTGCGGCTGGAACTGCAGCGCGACCGCGAGGCCATCGAAGAACACAAGCGCTTGAACAGCGAGGGCGGCACGCCGTGATGGCGGCTCGCGTCACGCGACTGAACACCAGCAAGGCTGGGCACTAGATACTCGGCCGCATGCCCCCGCCGCCATCGATCGACAGACGCCGCCTCATGGTGGGATCACTCGGCGCTGCAGGCGCACTGGCCACGGGCACTGGCTCGGCGGCAACGCCCGCGCCACTGCTGGTGGAAAACGTCACCCGGCTTTACCCCGTCGAGGTCGCGCGCATCGACGTGGTTCACAGCGCGGCCGATGTGGCGGCGGCCATCACCCGCTGGCCCGGCCAGGTGGCCGTGGGCGGTGGCCGCTACAGCATGGGCGGGCAGATCGGCGTGAAGGGCGGCCTGCACATCGACATGCGGGCGATGAACCAGCTGGTGTGGGTGAGGCCTGCTGACCGCGCCGTGCGCGTGCAAGCCGGCATGCGCTGGCGCGACCTGCAAGACGTGCTCGACCCGCTGGGCCTGGCCGTGAAGATCATGCAGAGCTACAGCAACTTCACGATCGGCGGCTCTGTCTCGGTGAACTGCCACGGCCGCTACGTCGGCCTGGGGCCGGTGGGGCATTCAGTGCGGGCGCTGCAACCGGTGACGGCCGATGGCGCGGTGCTGGAAGTGAATCCCGAGCAAAGGCCGGACCTACTTGCGGCGGCCATCGGCGGCTACGGCGCGGTGGGCGTGATCACCGAAGTGGAACTGGACGTGGTGCCCAATGTGCGCATCGAGCGCCGGGTACAGCAGGTGCCGCTGGAAGGCTATGCAGACTTCTTCCTGCAGACGGTGAAGCCCGACCCGACCGCCGTGCTGCACAACGCCGACCTGCTGCCGCCCCACTTCAACGCGCCCGTGAGCGTGACCTGGCACCGCGTGGCCGACGACACGCCATTGACCGAGCCGCGCCGGCTGGTGCCCCGGGGCGCCAGCTACGCGCTGGAGCAAAACGCCATCTTCGTGATGACCGAACTACCGGGCGGCGCGCTGCTGCGCGAGAAGGTGACTCACCCGGCGTTGATGCGACCGAAGGTCGTGAAATGGCTGAACCACGAAGCCAGCCTGGACGTGGCCGAACTGGAACCCCGCACCCGGGCCGTGTCGACCTATGTGCTGCAGGAGTACTTCATCCCCGAGCCGGCGTTCCTGAGCTTTGCGAAGGCCATGGCCAAGGTGCTGCGCCAGAACGAAGTGGAAGCGCTGAACGTCTCGATCCGGCATTCACCGGCGGACCGGGTATCGGTGCTGCCCTGGGCCAAGGAGCCGGTGTTCTCCTTCGTCCTGTACTACAAGCAGCGCACCTGGGCCAGCGCGCGGGAGCGGGTGGGCCAGTGGACGCGGGCGCTGATCGATGTGACGCTGGAACACGGCGGGCGGTACTACCAGCCGTATCAGCTGCATGCGACGGTGGGGCAGTTTGGGAGGGGGTATCCGGAGGTGGAGGGGCTGAGGCGGGTGAAGACGGCGGTCGACTCGGCGGGGAAGTTTTCGAATGAGCTTTGGCGCCCCCTCCTGTGAATGCTCGTTGACGTCCGGTCTGGCAGTGTGAACCTCCTTGTCGTCAACAGGCATCTGAATGGGACTGGGTGCGGTCAGCCAAGCACGATGGCCGAAAGGCTTCGGACTCGGAAACCTGACATTAGGGGTAACACCTCTGCGTCCGCTGTTCTCAGAACAACTGCCAGGCACGACCACTTAGGCTGCGGCTTCGCTCGGTGACGCTCTGCGCGCGGGCGCTGTACGATGACAGCAGGCTAGGCCCGTTTGGAGCTGGGCTCGCGGCGCGCACTGCGAGCCTTTAGGCGTGAGACAGCAGCCCTGTGGAAATCTGCGGAAACGGAGCGCGAAGTGGGAAAAGAAAAGCGAAAGGTTGTTGTGCTGCATAGCGGTGGGTTGGACTCCACCGTCTGCATGCTACTTGCCCAGTCTCGTGGCCACGAAGTCGTTAGCCTGGGCGTCAGCTACAACCAGCATCACCACGTCGAGCTGGACTATGCCGCGGCCCAGTGCGCTCGCTTCGGCATTGAGCGGAAGATTGTGTCTGTCGCTTGGAGCAAGCCCGCACGCGAGATTCCGAAAAATCGCTCGGTGGCGGAAATCAAGAAGGGTGTTTCGAGTGCCTTCCTTCCTGGCCGGAATGGGATTTTCCTCATGTTGGCCTCGGCCGAAGCTGCTGGAATTGGCGCCGACGAAGTCTGGACGGGAATCAATTCCGTTGATTTTTCCGGCTATCCCGACTGCCGCCCCGAGTTCATCGCAAGTTTCAGAGACATGCTCTCTTATGCCATTCCCAAGGGTCCAAAGCTCTTGGCGCCGCTGCAAGCGAAGTCGAAACCTCAGATTGCCAAGCTCGCCCAGCGTCTGGGCTTGCAGCGCCATGACACCTGGAGCTGCTATCGCCCGAAGATTTCGGCGGCCGGATTCGTACCATGCGGCGCGTGCGATGCGTGCAAGCTCCACGAGTTCGCGTGGCAGGACCTAAGGTGAGGCATCCGTGGAGAAGACCCACTCGAATACGGTTTGTTTAGTCGCCTGTACCAGCAGGAAGAGTGATCAGCCGGCGACAGCCGAATTTATCTATCGGTCACCGCTATTTTCGGCTGCACGCAGCTACGCCGAAAAGCGTGCCGATCAATGGTTTATCCTTTCCGCAAAGCACGGTCTGCTGTCCCCCAAGGACGTAATCGCCCCTTACGACGAGTCGCTCCTAAGTCAAAGTGAAGCGCAGCGACGGACATGGGCTGCCGGTGTCCTCAAAGCCTTTCGTGCGCGCGTCCCCGTCGGCAGTCGTGTCATATTTCTAGCCGGATCTGCGTATCGTTCATATCTTGCTCCCGCATTTGAGTCAGAAGGCCATGAAACCGCAGCACCGATGTCGGCACTTGGGATTGGTAGCCAAGTGGCTTGGCTGCAGAAAGTCGAAAGCGAACACGCGCGCCTGTCGCACATTGATCGCTTCTACAGGCTTCTGGAACGAGTTGCCGCTTTAACTACCGGCTTGAGCCGGAGACTTTCTCAGCAGACAACCGCGTCTGTTCGACAAAAACGTGGCATTTACTTCTTCTTCGAAGATGGAGAGATGCGCATGACTGCACCATTCCAGCACCGCGTTGTTCGAATAGGCACTCATTCGGTCAGTCAGGGATCAAAGGCCACCCTTTGGAACCGCCTTCGCACTCACCGTGGCGGAGGCGACGGCCTCGGTAATCACCGCGGATCGATCTTTCGCCTTCACGTGGGTGAATCCCTCATACGACTTGGGGAGCTCGAACCGATCTTCCCGACATGGGGCAAGGGGCAGTCTGCATCGGCCGAAGTTCGCTCGGCAGAAGAAGAGATTGAGCTCGCAGTCTCCGAGTATATTGGAGGTATGCAAGTCGCATGGCTAGAGGTGCCTGACCCTTCGTCGGCCGATAGTGATCGCGGCTACCTAGAAAGGAATTTCATCGCGCTCCTAGCAGGCCCAACAGGGCCGCTGGATCTGCCAAGTGGGAATTGGCTAGGCCGATGGAGCACTCGCGGAGCTGTCACAAGCTCAGGGCTCTGGAACGTTAATCACGTCTACGAAACATTTGATCCAAGATCGCTAGACGTATTCGAACAACACATTGAAGTTGCCGAGGGACGACGTGCCAAAACAGAGCAGTCGTTGGCGCCGAGCGGATGGCGCTTGCGCATCAAAGACCGCGAGAACGCGAGCGGCCAAATTGACTTGCTATAGGGGATAGTATGTCCAGGGAAAAAGAAGACGATAAGGCTTTTTGCGATCTGCTGAGGCAGTACCCCCGTGCAATCGTGCATTTGCGTTCGCAAGTTCGCAAGCAGCGCTTCGGCACGATCCTTGGAGCAGGAATAAGCATTGATTTCGGCGCCCCTCAGTGGGGCAAATTGATCAATGACATTGCTTCTGATCCCGACGTAGACGGAAATGACGTAGCGAATGGCGCAGCGTTCAAGGGTATGGCAGCGCCCTACCAGACCGAAATCCTCTACCAAAAGTTTCGGGCGGCGTTTTCTGGGAAGCACGCCGATCTATCTCCCGCCGAGCAGCAGAACACTGCTACGGCAGCGTGGCTCAAAATTTGCCAGAAATATTTATACAAAACGCCGCCGATCGATATAGCTGCCGAGCTACCCAAACACCCCTATATGGAAGCGCTTATCCCGCTCGTCCAAAATAGTGCACTAACTATCAATTTCAACTTCGACGACTATCTCGAGCGAGCGCTCGCCGAAAGGAAACGAGAAAAAGATAAGGGGAACCGCGGCTTCGAGGTTGTCACTGACCCTTGGCCACAATTTCGGCGGCAAGACTGCGTGATTTATCATCTGCACGGATATGTTCCGGCAGGCCTTATGGAAAAGACGGTCGACCGATTTGTTTTTTCAGAGGCTTCGTATTCGAAGCAGTACGTTGGAGCGCGCGGTCACGACTCGTCGTTTCTTTTGGCTCACTTCGCCAGAAAAACCTGCCTGCTAGTCGGGTGCTCGCTAGAAGCCGAACTCAGAAATGTCTTGATGCGTGGCGCCGAGACAAATCCCGGCAACTTCCATTACTATTGCCACTGGATCCCCAATAAGGAAACGCTTTCTGATGTTGAACGACATCTCATTTCCGAGACAAATTTCAAGGTTTACAATCTTATAACCCTTTTTCTGACGTCCTCGGAAATTAGGCTGCTGCTAAAGCTAATTAATGAAAGTGAAGTTCCGGACGGCAAGCTTAAGGACTTGGCGAAACGTAGCGCCACCCCCCTGAAGTACACTTTCTATATGACCGGCTCCATTGGGGTTGGCAAGAGTACGACCACCAGTCATCTTCGCAATCTGAATGTTTTGGATGAGTGGCTCGAACCTCGACCAGAGGTACTAAGTATCCCCTGGGACAAGCTTACGGACGATCAGCGGTCCTTCACAGACGATTGGATCGCTGGTCAATTTGAGCAAAAGAACGACACGCTGAGGCACGAGGAGAATGCTGTGATCAGTGTTGTTGACCGCCCACCGCTCGATCCACTAGTCTTCACGCCTAAGAGCGAGCGGCCCTCCAAGGCAAAATTCCTAGCGGATCGCCTCTGCCCTGATGACGGACACGGCGGCTACGGCGTCGAAGAAGGCGTCGTCATACTCTTGCTCGGTGACCCCAAAGAGCTGTCTGCCCGGGTACGTGCCACCGGTAGGGAAGAATATACTGCGAAGAAGTTGGAAGAAATGCAGATCGACATGAAGGAGCTGTATGAATCCATGCCGGGCACCATCACGATCGACACGCAGTTTATGGGTATCGCGGAGCTAACCAAGCGAGTCGCCGAGGTAATCCACCGTCACGAATATGTGCCAGCGGATTTGACTACGAAGCTGAAGAGCTACATCGGAGCAGGCGGTGGAGCGGTTTGATCACAACCGGCCGCTTGTTTACCTCGCGGCCCCCCTCTTTTCAGAAGCTGAACTCAACTTCAACCTCGCTCTGACGACGCGAATTGAGGCAAGCTTGGATGTCTATCTGCCGCAAAGAGACGGAGGCAAGCTCGTGGATCTGCTGGCGTGCGGGGTGGAGGAGAATGCAGCCTACAAGTCGATATTCGACCGCGACTTGCGAGCCCTTGATGCCGCCTGTGCTCTGATCATCGTGCTAGATGGACGTGCGATCGACGAAGGCGCAGCCTTTGAGCTCGGGTACGCGTATGCCCATAGGAAGCTGTGCTTCGGTCTCCAAACCGATCCGCGACGTCTGCTGCCAGCAGGAAACAACCCAATGATCGAAATGCCGCTGCAAAAGATCTTCCGCAGCATCGAGAGTGCTGGCGAATGGGCAGACTCGTTCGCTCGTTCCCAAATAACGCTTTAATGGTAGCCAATATCGAAGCCGCGCGGGTTGGCGCAGTTACAGATGCAGATCCATTGCCACAGATTTAGCTTTTTTGAAGATCGAGTGAAGCACTAAGCGATGTTTGCAGCAGGGTCGGCTTCAATCCGTCGCACGTCGCGAGAGAGTTGCCGTTGCGGCGCGATCAGCAGGCGACCCCAAGGTCAGCTGTTCCTAGGATGGCTGCCGCCCAGGTCGCCACCGAACCGCCGATCCATGCGTCTGCTTGGCGGCTACTACCGTGAGGCCGCCCGCTGCAAGTAAGTGACTCCGCATGCGTTAAAGCAACCAGTCAATGTGAAGCGGTCAAACACAGTCGCACCGGACAGAATCAGACGAATCAACCCCAGCCGTGTTCCTGAGTTGATGGTCAAGCATTTCCCCGAGGTGCAGGCAGCCAGCCGCTCCTGGATCGTGGCTGCGGATGAGCATGGGTTACGAACAAATGTGCTGGCTGATTTGCTGGACCAGCATGTCCCACCCGGCGATCTGCTGGTAGAGGTACACCGCAAGCTGGGCGACTGCTTACCAAGGCGGCAAGCCGTGGACTTTGTCGCTGCCCACATCGGCAAGGGCAATATTCGAATCACCGACCGCGCCTTTCGCGGGTTCCTCGTGGTCGCCGCCCATAGGGTTGCCACCGGCTTGTCGGCCGTGCCTGAGCACCGGCCCACTGCCTGAAACAACCATCTCCTGCGCCCCTCCCCCGCCGGGTACTCCCCCTTGACTCCCCCCACCCCACTCGCTGCAATCCCTCCCTGACTTCCTGGGAGCCCGCCGTGCGAGCACTTCCCTCGATTCCCGCGCCGCCGGCGCGGCGGCCTGAGCGCATCGGCTATGCCGACTTGCCCGTGTGGGTGCCGGGCGAGATCCTGTGCGCCAGCGACGACCTGCACTGGCAGGGCGTCAGCCAGCGCACCTACCGCTACCGCGGGCAGGACGTGGAGATTCCGCCGCTGGACTGCTTCTTGATCGTGCAGTACGAAGACGGCTTCACGCCCATGCGGCGGCAGTTCGATGGTCGGTGGACGCGCACCAGCTGCGCGGCCGGGCTGTTCTCGTTGATGACCGAATCGGCCGACTCGCACTGGCACTGGACCGAGGACATCGTGGTGTCGCACGTGTACCTGACCAACGACCTGCTGTGCCGCCTGGCCAGCGAGATGGAAGGCCGGCCGGTGGACGAGGTGCGCCTGCACGACGTGCTGAGCGGCGCCGACCCCATCGTCACGCAGATGACGCACCTGCTGCGCCAAGAGGCCACCACCGCCAGCGTGGGCTGCTCGCTGTATGCCGAGGCGCTGTCTACCCAGCTGGGCATTCACCTGCTGCGGCACTACGCGGCCTTTCGGTTCAAGCAGGCGCCGCGCGATGAGCGGCTGCACCCGGTGCAGGCGCGCCGGCTGCAGGAGTATGTGGATGCGCACCTGTGCGAGCCCATCTCGCTGGAGCAGCTGGCCCGCGTGGCCGGCGTGGGCGTGTGCGCGCTGGGCCGCCTGCTGCGCAGCAGCTGGGGCACCACGGCCCACCGCTACGTGATCGACCGCCGGGTGGAGCGTGCGCGCCAGCTGCTGCACCACGGCAACCTGCCGCTGAAGGCGGTGGCCGCGGCCACCGGCTTTGCCGACCAGGCGCACATGACGCGCACGCTCAAGGCCCGGCTGGGCCGCACGCCCGGCGAGCTGCGGCGCGGGCACTGACAGGCAGACCGACGCACAGACCGACCTACCCGGGGTTTGCCCGGGCCGGGCCGAATCTTCAACGCGCGCGCAGCGATTGTTCAAGCCCGCGCGGCTGGCCCTTCCTAACCTGCGGCTCCCGCCTGAACGCTGGCGTTCGGGGCGGATTGATCCACCGCATGGAGAGGAAGATGACGGAACCCATTCCATCGAACGGCAGCACCACCCGCACGCTCGACGCGCTGATCATCGGCGCCGGCGTGGCCGGCCTGTACCAGCTGCACCAGCTGCGGCAGCTGGATTTGAAGGTGCGTGTGTACGACGCCGCGAGCGACGTGGGCGGCACCTGGTACTGGAACCGCTACCCCGGCGCCAAGTTCGACTCAGAGGCCTACATCTACCAGTACCTGTTTGACAAAAGCCTGTACACCGATTGGACCTGGAGTTCGAAGTTTCCCGGCCAGCCCGAGATCGAGCGCTGGATGCACTACGTGACCGACCGGCTGGCGCTGCGGCCCGACATCCAGTTCAACACCCGCATCACCCGCGCGGAGTGGGACGACAGCCGCGGCCGCTGGCGGGTGAGCACCGACACCGGCGAGCAGATCGACACCCAGTACCTGATCACCTGCGCCGGCATGCTGTCGGCGCCGATGGAGAAGGTGTTCGAGGGGCAGGAGAGTTTTGCCGGCCGCATCTTCCACACCGGGCGCTGGCCGCACCAGCCGCTGGACCTGCGCGAGCAGCGCGTGGGCGTGGTGGGCATCGGCGCCACCGGCATCCAGGTGATCCAGACCATTGCCGACCAGGTGAAGCAGCTGAAGGTGTTCATCCGCACGCCGCAGTATGTGCTGCCGATGAAGAACCCCAGCTATGGCGAGCGCGAGGCCGCGGCCTACAAGGCGCGCTTCGAGGAGCTGCGCGACACACTGCCCCACAGCTTCACCGGCTTTGAGTACGACTTCACCCGCCAGTGGGCCACCGACACGCCCGAGCAGCGCCGCGCCTGGCTGGAAGAGGTGCATGCCGATGGCTCGCTCAAGCTGTGGCTGGCCTCGTACGCCGAGATGTTCTTCGACGAGCAGATCAGCGAAGAGATCTCGGAGTTTGTGCGCGAGAAGATGCGCCAGCGCCTGAAGGACCCCCGCCTGTGCGAGCTGCTGATTCCGCAGGACTACGGCTTCGGCACGCATCGCGTGCCGCTGGAAACCAACTACCTGGAGGTGTACCACCGCCCGAACGTGGAAGCGGTGAGCGTCAAGGCCAACCCGATAGCGCGCATCGTGCCGCAGGGCATTCAGCTGGCCGATGGCACGGTGCATGAGCTGGACGTGATCGTGCTGGCCACGGGCTTTGATGCGGGCACCGGCGCGTTGACGCGCATCGACATCCGCGGCCGCGGCGGCCGGTCGCTGCGCGACGACTGGTTCACCGACATCCGCACGACCATGGGCCTGGCCAAGCACGGCTACCCCAACCTGCTGACCACCGCGGTGCCGCTGGCGCCTTCGGCTGCGCTGTGCAACATGACCACCTGCCTGCAGCAGCAGACCGAATGGATCACCGGCCTGGTGGGCCACATGCGCCGCCACGGCAAGCGCGTGGTGGAGCCCACCGCCGCCGCGGAAGCCGCCTGGGTGCGCCACCACGACGAAACGGCCAATGCCACGCTGATCAGCAAGACCACGTCGTGGTATGTGGGTTCCAACGTACCCGGTAAGCCACGGCGCGTACTGTCTTACACCGGCGGCGTGGGCGACTACAAGCGCCGCTGCGACGAGGTGGCGCGTGATGGCTACCCCGGATTCGAGATGCACTGACCACAGCACAGGAGACAAACCCATGAGCAAGCAGTTGCAGGCCACGCTGGACTCCATCTTGAAGAGCACGGTGGAAGACAGCCCCCAGGTGCCCGGCGTGGTGGCAATGGTCACCGACCGCAATGGCAATGTGTATGAGGGCGCGGCCGGCGTGCGCCGCCTGGGCGCACCGGCGCCGATGAGCACCGACACGGTGTTTGCCATCTTTTCCACCACCAAGGCCATCACCGCCACCGCCGCGCTGCAGCTGGTGGAAAGCGGCCAGCTGGACCTGGACGCACCGGCCGCGCGGTATGCGCCGGCCATCGGCCAGCTGCAGGTGCTGGAAAGCGTTGACGAGCAGGGCAACGCCCGCACGCGCCCGCCCAAGACGCAGGTGACCACCCGCCAGCTGCTGACGCACACCGGCGGCTTTGGCTACGACTTCTTCAACGAAAACTACAAGCGCCTGGCCGATGCGGGCAAGCAGCCCAGCGTGATCACCGCCACCCGCGCCGCGCTGCAAACGCCGCTGCTGTTCGACCCCGGTGAGCGCTGGGAATACGGCAGCAACATCGACTGGGTGGGCCAGGTGGTGGAAGGCATCACCGGCCAGCGCTTGGGCGAGGTGTTCCGCCAGCGCATCTTTGCGCCGCTGGGCATCGAGGACATGACCTTCGAGATCGACGACCGCCTGCGCGCCCGCGTGGCCGGCATGCATGCGCGCCACCCCGACGGCCGGCTGGAAGCGATGGACTTCGAGCTGCCCGCCAAGCCCGAAGTGCACTGCGGCGGTCACGGCCTCTATGGCACGGTGGGTGAGTACATGAAGTTCATCCGCATGTGGCTGAACGACGGGGCCGGCCCGCACGGCCGCGTGCTCAAGCCCGAGACGGTGGCCATGGCCTGCCAGCGCCACCTGGACCCCAAGCTGAAGGTGACGATGCTGCCCGGCGTGATCAAGACGCTGTCGAACGACGCGGAGTTTTTCCCCGGCCTGCCCAAGGCCTGGTCACTGCCCTTCATGATCAACGAAGCACCCGCCCCCACCGGCCGCCCGGCCGGCGCCCAAGGCTGGGCAGGCCTGGCCAACCTGTTCTATTGGGTCGACCGCGAAAGCGGCATCGGCGGCTTCTGGGCCACGCAGATCCTGCCCTTCGGCGACCCGGGCTCGTTCATGGGCTACGTCAACTTCGAGACGGCGACGTACCAGGCTTATCGCTGAAGAAGGGTCAGGCCGACTTCCAAATGACGAGCTTGTCGAACTCCGTGACGGCGCATTTGGGCTCCTAAAAGCGGCCACATTTTTGATTGACGGAACAAAGCGCGGCCCAATGGCCGCGCTGCGCGTTGGTGCGCGACAAGATGGTCACCTTGCACGGATGGCGCCAATTCGACGACTTGGTGCATCGCCAGCGCCTCATTCAACCTGCAGCATTGGCTCTGTGCGAAACGCGACAATTGCGTGATGTTTTTCGCGGTCAACATTCACGACAAATGTCCGACCTGTGGTCCATCGATTGCTTGAAGCAGAAGGCCTTTGACCGGCACGAGTGCCAACGCTAGGCTCAAGCCGCACGGCACCGCCGTGCTGCAGCTTCATTGCAAAGGATCCATATCCCACCACAAGTCAACAGCTCACAGACCCGCCCCCGGACAATTGAGCCATCAGCCTCTTCGCTGACGATTTGCCGTACCTGATGTCGGCTGCCGACGCTTCTGCCAATTGCCAAATTGCTTCAGACCCCCGCTACACCTTCACAGCTAACATGATCGCAAAAGCCGCCAAACTAGCAGTAGTCGCCGCCACCTGCACACTGGCATTGCAAGCACAAGCAGACACCATTTCAGGACTGGTCAGCACCGGATACGGCCTATCTGCCGGCAGTGTCGACTACAACTACGCGTTCTCCAGAGTTCAAGGCAGCGCATTCGGCACCACCACGTCCTCCGGCACCTACGGGGTGGTCACCAGCAACGGCTCCTATCCGCTCACGAGCAACACGTACTGGCCGCTGAACACCGAGGCCTCCAGCTGGCTCACGCCGACCGCACTGCAAGGCACCAGTTTCGACCGGAACACGGGGCTGGATGGCATCTACAACTGGACCCTGCAGTTTGACCTGAGCGGCAAGAACGCCAGCACGGCGCAGATGTCTCTCAAATGGTTTGCCGACGACTTCGGGAAGGCGTATTTGAACGGCGTCGAACTCACCCAAGGCGCCTCCAACTGGGAAGTGTTCTCGGTCAATTCCGGTTTCGTCGACGGCGTCAATTCCTTGCGTTTTGAGGTCACGAACTACAACAGCCCGTACACCAACCCGACGGGCGTGCGCGTGGAGTTCATCAGCTCCTACGTTTCTGCCGTGCCGGAGCCCTCCACCTACGGCATGCTGCTGGCCGGCCTGGGCGCACTGGGCCTGGGCCTGCGCTTGTCATCCGGGCGCGGTCGCCGTCACTAAGTTGCCCCCAACCTCGCTGCCCGCCCAAGGCGCGCAGCGAGCGGGTCGGCTTTCGCGGTCAAGGCGTCCAGCTTCAGGCGCCAACCGGCTCATCCATCGCAGGCAGGTACGGCGCCACATTGCCCAGCGCACGGGCCACGTAGTCGTCCTTCTCGCCCACCGGGGCCACGTAGTGCATGGCCTGGGCCGCCGCCTCCACGCCTTCGCTGCGGGCGATGACCCAGGTGGCCAGGTACTGCGCGGCCAGGCAGCCGCCGGCAGTGGCCACGTTGCCGCGGGCGAAGAAGGGCTGGTCGAGCACGCCCACGCCGGCTTCCTGCACCCAGGGCTTGGTGGTCAGGTCGGTGCAGGCCGCCACGCCTTGCAGCAGGCCCAGCCTGGCCAGCACCAGGGTGCCGGAGCATTGGGCGCCGACCAATTGCCGCGTGGGGTCCAGCTGCAGGCGCGCCATCAGCGCCGCATCGGCCACCACCTGGCGCGTGAGCAGGCCGCTGCCCACGATCACCGCATCGGCCTGGCTCGCCTCTTCCAGCGTGCTTTGCCCTTCCAGCACCACGCCGTTCATCGACCGCACACGCGGCGTGGGCGTGGCCAGCGTCACCCGCCAGCCGGGGCGCTGGATGCGGCGCAGGATGCCCAGCGCGATGAGCGAGTCCAGCTCGTTGAAGCCTTCAAAGGTGAGGATGGCGGTGTGCATGCGGCCGATGCTAGGGCCACCATCCGATACGATCAAACGATTGTCATGGATACACGCCGCCGCCATGCCCCTGCCCCGCTACAAGCCGCTGGTGGACCGCCTGGCCGCCGACATCCGCCAGGGCCGGCTGCCACCCGGCACGCGCCTGCCCACGCACCGGGCGCTGGCCGCGGCCGAGGGCCTGGCGCTGGTGACGGCCACCCGCGCGTACGCGGAGCTGGAAGCGATGGGCCTGGTGAGCGGCGAAACCGGCCGCGGCACCTTCGTGCGCGAGGTGGCCTTGCCGCGCGGCCTGGGCATCGACCAGCAGGCGGCGGCCGATGGCGTGGTGGACCTGAGCTTCAACTACCCCGCGGTGCCCGGCCAGGCCGAGCTGCTGCGCCAGGCCTTGCGCCAGCTGGCAGCCGGTGGCGACCTGGACGCGCTGCTGCGCTACCAGCCCCACGGCGGCCGGCCGCATGAGCGGGCCGCCATCGCCCGCCACCTGCAGGACCGCGGGCTGCAGGTGGCGGGCGATCAGGTGTTGATCTGCGATGGCGCGCAGCATGGCCTGGCCACGGCGGTGATGGCCTTGCTGCAGCCGGGCGACGTGGTGGCCGCCGATGCGCTGACCTACCCGGGCTTCAAGGTGCTGGCCGAGCAGCAGCACCTGGAACTGCTGGCGGTGCCGGCGGCCGGCCCCGGGCCGGACCTGGACGCGCTGGAGGCGCTGTGCCGACGGCGGCAGGTGCGGGCGCTGTACACCATGCCCACGATGCACAACCCGCTGGGCTGGGTGATGAGCGCCACCCGCCGCCGCCAGCTGGCCGCGCTGGCGCGCCGCCACGGCCTGCTGGTGATCGAGGATGCGGCCTACGCGTTTCTGGCGCCCGAAGCGCCGCCGCCGCTGGCCACCTGGCTGCCCGAAGCCACGGTGTACGTGTCCGGCTTTTCCAAGAGCCTGGCCACCGGCCTGCGCGTGGGCTTTGTGGCGGCGCCGGCAGCCTGGGTGCCGCGGCTGCAGCGGGCCATACGCGCCACCACCTGGAACACGCCGGGCGTGATGACGGCCATCGCGCTGGGCTGGCTGGCCGATGGCACGGTGGCGCGGCTGGAAGCCGACAAGCGCGCCGATGCCGCGATGCGCCAGCAGCTGGCGGCGCAGGCGCTCCGCGGGCTGCGGGTGCAGTCGCATCCGTCTTCGTACTTCGTGTGGCTGCCGCTGCCTGAAGGCGCGCGGGCCGACCGCGTGGCGGCCGCGTTGTTGAAGGACGGCATTTCGGTGTCCACCGCCGAGCCGTTTGCCGCGGCCGCGCCGGTGCCGCATGCCTTGCGGCTGGCATTGGGCTCGGTGGCGCTCGACGAACTGCGC
Source organism: Aquincola tertiaricarbonis (assembly GCF_023573145.1). Classification (GTDB taxonomy): domain Bacteria; phylum Pseudomonadota; class Gammaproteobacteria; order Burkholderiales; family Burkholderiaceae_C; genus Aquincola; species Aquincola tertiaricarbonis_B. The sequence continues at coordinate 1,654,714 of NZ_CP097635.1, read as the reverse complement.
AAGGCCCTGGCGCGGGTGCGAGAAGAGGTCGACGGGCTGCAGTGAGTGAATCGACCGCTCAGAACCGGTAGGCCGCGCTCAATGACACGCGCCGCTGGCTGCCGTAGTAGCAGTTGCCGCTGCTGCAGTTGACGATCACGTCCTTGTCGGTGAGGTTGCTGACGTTGAGCGCCACGCTCCAGGCGCGCATCTCCCAGCCCAGCAGTGCATCGAACAAGGTGTAGCCAGGCACGTCGCGCACCGCGGTTTCGCCGATGCCGTGGTGCGAGCCGACGACGCGGGCGCCCAGCCCCAGCTTGAGACCGGCGCCCAGGCGCTGGTCCACCCACAGCGAGAGCCGGTGGCGCGGCACCGCAGTGGCCTGCTTCCCGATCTCTTCGGGCTTGGCGCTGCGCGTGACGTCGGCCTTGGGCGTGAAGGCATAGGCGGCGGTGAGGTTCATGCCGGCGCGCGGCTCGGCCACCGCTTCCAGCTCCAGGCCGCGCACCGTCACCTCGCCCTGGGCCGAGGGCACGAACAAGGCGTCGTAAGTGACGTAGTTGCGGCGCTGCAGCTCAAACACGGCGGCGCTGTACACCGCGCGCTGGCCCGCCGGCTCATAGCGCAGGCCGGCTTCCAGCTGGCGCCCGGTCTCCGGCTCGAAGGGCCGGCCGGTGGCCGGGTTCAGCGTGGTGGAGGGCACGAACGAGCTGGCGTAGCTGGCATACTGCGCCCAGCCATCGGCCGCCCGGTAGACGATGCCCGCCCGCACGCCGGTGTGGTGGTCGCGCTGGCGGGTGCTGGCGTCGGCCAGGTGATCGTCGGTGTCCACCCCGGCGCGGTCGTGGCGCGCGCCCAGCGTCATCACCCAGGCGCCGTGGCGGATCTGGTCTTGCAGGTACAGGCCGGTCTGTTCCAGCACGGTGTGCGAGTTGACGGCGGGATCACCCGGCACCACCGCGCCGCCATACACAGGCGCCACCACGTCCAGCGGCGACACCGTGCCGCCGAACACGCTCACCTGATCGACCCGGCTGCGCTGCAGGTCGACGCCGGCCAGCAGCGTGTGGCGCCAGGCGCCGAACACCAGGTCGCCCTGCAGGCGGCTGTCCACCACCAGCGAATGGATCTTCTCGCGGCTGGTGGTGACCGAGCGGCCGAGCAAACGCCAGGCGGCCGGGTCTTGCGGGTTGGCGGGGGCCGCATCGAGGTAGCCGGTCTGGTAGACCTGACGCATGTCGGCGTCCAGCCGCGCCCAGCGCAGGCCTTGCGAGAAGGTCCAGCGGTCGTTCAGCCGGTGTTCCAGCTCATAGCCCAGCATGGTCTGGTCCTGGTCGAAGCGGTTGAAGCCCGGTTCACCCGCCAGCAGGGTGGCGGGCAGGCGCGTGCCCGCCGCCGTGGGCACCAGGGTGCCCGCTTCGGGCAGCACCCGCACGTACACGCCGGCCCGCGTGCGCAGCAGCTGCGACAGCAGCGTCAACCGGGTGTCGGACCCCAGCTTGAGCGTGAGCGAAGGCGCCAGGTACTGGCGGTCGTTGGCCATGCCGCCGGCGGGCAGCTCGGCATCGCGCGCCAGGCCCACCAGCCGCCACTGCGCGGCTTCGCCTTCGCCGAAGGCGCCGGACAGGTCGGCGGCCACCTCGCGCCGGGCATGGCTGCCCAGCGTGACGCGCAGCTCCTGCAGCAGCCCGGGCGCGGGCCGCTTGCTCACCAGGTTGACCATGCCGCCGGGCCCGTTCTGGCCCCACAGCACCGAGGCCGGGCCGCGCTGGATCTCGACCCGCTCGACGCCGTAGTTCTCGGTCTGCCACACGGCCCACCAGGCGTTGTTGCGCAGCTGCAGGCCATCGAGGTAGTAGCCGGGTGACAAGGTCTCGAAGCCACGCACGGCGATCCAGTCGTAGCGCGAGTCGTCGCCGTAGATGGTGCCGTCGACGCCGGGGGTGTAGGCCAGCACCTCCTGCAGCCGGGTGGCGCCAAGTGCCTCGATGCGCTCGGCACTGACCACCGAGACGGACTGCGGCGTGTCGAGCAGCGCGGTGTCGGTCTTGCTGGCGGTGGCGCTGCGGCGTGCGACGTAGCCGGCCACCGGGCCGGTGGCCGTTTCGGCGGCGGCACGCGCGGTGACCGCCGGCAGGACCGAGACAGCGGCTGGGGCGGCCGGGGCGGCAGCCGCTGCCTGGCCAGCGCGCACCAGCGCCCAGCCGCCCTGCGGCTGCGGCTGGGCCTGCAGGCCGGTGCCCTGCAGCAGGCGCTCCAGTGCCGCGCCCACCTCGTGCTGGCCGCGCAAGCCGGGGCTGCGCAGGCCGGCCACCAGCTCGCTGGAAAACGACAGCAGGATGCCGGCCTCACGGCCGAAGCGGTTGAGCGCCGGCTCCAGCGGGCCGGCCGGAATGTCGTAGGTGATGCTGGCAGCCTGGGCCGCGGGCGCCAGCGCGGCCAGCAGCACCGGCGACAGCGGCAGCGTGCAGGCCAGCGCCGCAGAGACGGTGTAGCGAGCCCAACGGGCCCAACGGGGCAGCGGGCGGTGAAGGGTGGAATGCATGGGGCTCCTCTCGGACAACAGGGGGTTCTTCCTGCTTGTCACGCGAGAGCGGCAAACGGCTCAGCTTTTCATCTCGAGCGTGAGCCACCAGCGGGTGCGCCAGACCGCGCGCACCGGCAGCACCACCGGCAGCATGGCCAGCAGGCGGTCGGGGTCGGCCAGCGGATAGCTGCCCGACACGCGCAGCGCCGCCGCCTGCGGCGTGCAATCGAGCCGGCCACGGCGGTGGCGGCCCACTTCGGCCAGGAACGCGTCCAGCCGCATGCCGCTGGCCACCAGCATGTCGTCGGCCCAGGCGGCCAAGTCGGTGTCGGCGGGCTGGGCCGGGCCCATGCCGTGGGCGTCGAAGCGTGCCTGCTGGCCGGCCTGCAGGCGCTGCACGGTGCCCGCTCGGGGGTGCACATCCACCGCGCCGGCATGCACGGCCACTTCCACCTGGGCGCCGCGTTCGCGCACCCGCCAGCGGGTGCCTTGCGGGCGCAGGTCGCCGGCGGCCGTCTGCAGCACGAAGGGTCGGCCCTGGGGGTCGGGGCCGGTGTCCAGCAGCACCTCGCCGCGGCGCAGCACCAGGCGGCGCTCGGCCGGGCCGAAGCGCACATCGACGGCACTGCCGCTGTTGAGCGCCAGCCGCGTGCCATCGGCCAGTACCCGGCGGCGGCGTTCACCGACGCCGGTGCCCAGGTCGGCCAGCCGGGCCCGCAGCGCCGGGTCGTCGTGCAGCGCCCAGGCCGCGCCGCCGCCCAGCGCGGCCAGCAGTGCGCCGCCCAGCGACCCCCTGATCGCACGCCGCCGTGCACCCGCTGCACCGGCCAGCGTGCCCTGCACCAGCGCGGCGGCGCCGGGCACTTCGGCCAGGTCCACATGCACACGCTGGTTCAGGCGCGCGCCCACGGCTTCCAGCCGCGCCCAGGCCAGGCGGTGCAGGTCGTCGCGCGCCAGCCAGCGCTGCCAGCGTTGGCGCAGGGCTTCGTCGGCCGCATCGGCCTGCAGGTCCACCCACCAGGCCACGGCGCGGCGGGCCACCGCCGGCGGAATGGGGGGCTGGGCCGCGTCCATCAGCGCAGCGCGAAGAAGCAGCGTGTGCCCGCGCGCTGCAGGTGGCGCTTGACGGTGGCCAGCGACAGCCCCAGCTCGGCGCCGATCTCGGCCAGCGGCCGGCCGTCCAGCTGCGCCATCAGGAAGGCGCGGCGCACGACGGCGGGCAGGCCGTCGAGCAGACGGTCGATTTCCAGCAGCGTTTCCAGCAGGATGGCCCGCTCTTCGGGTGAGGGCGCGACGATCTCCGGGTGCGAGGCCAGCGCTTCCAGGTAGGCGCGCTCGATCTGCTCGCGCCGCCAGTGGTTGCCCAGCACCCGCTGGGCCACCGTCGTCAAGAAGGCGCGCGGCTCCTGCAGCGCCAGCGGCTCCTCGCGCGACAGCAGGCGCATGAAGGTGTCATGCGCCAGGTCGGCGGCACGGTGGCCGCAACCCAGGCGGCGCCGCATCCAGCCGTGCAGCCAGCCATGGTGCTCGGCATACAGCGTGTGAACCTGGTGGTGAAGGGCGGACGGGGGGACGGCCATGCGAGCGAATGAGAATCACTCGCATTCTAGTGGCCCGATCGATGGATGCCGTTCAGGCTGCGCGCTGTGACGAGCCCCTGACCACCAGCTTGCCCGGCAGCAGGATCTGCCTGGCCGGCAGTTGCCGGCCCTGCAGCCGCTCCAGCAGGCAGCTGGCAGCCACGTGGCCCAAGTCGTCGGTGGGTTGGGCGATGGTGGACAGGCCGGGGCCGATCAGCGGCGCCCAATCGGTGTCGTCGAAGCCGACGAAGCCCAGGTCGGTGCCGAACTGCCAGCCCAGCTGCGCCACGGCGCTGGCCACGCGCAGCGTCACCACCGCGTTGCTGGCGATCACCGCCACCGGCTTGCGGCCGGCGCGCTTGCGCCAGTCCTTCAGGGCCTGCACCAGCGCGGCGTCGTCGCCCTCGCCCGCCTCCAGCGTCTGGCCGCCGGCGGCGCGGCCCTGCTCGGCGATGAAGGCGCGAAAGGCGGCCTCGCGCTCCACGCGTGAGCTGACGCCCTTGATGGGCTCGGTGACGTAGAGCATCTCGCGCCAGCCGTTGGCCAGCAGGTGGCCGGCGGCCTGGCGCACCGCGTCGGCGTTGTCCAGCGAGACGAAGTCGGCCTTCATGCCCGGCGGCCGGCGGTCCACCAGCACCGCGGGCTTGCCGTGGCGGGCCACCTCGCCGGCGGCCGTGGGGTCGGCGCCCAGGGTGTTGAGGATGAAGCCTTCCACCTGGTAGGAGGCCAGCGCCTCGATGCCTTCACGCTCACGTTCGCTCTGGTTGCCCAGGTTGAACAGCATCACCAGGTAGCCGGCCTGCTGGCAGGCTTTCTCGGCGCCGCGCAGCACCGCCACCGAGAAGGGGTTGGTGATGTCGGCCACCACCAGCCCGATGAGCCGCGAGCGCCCGCGCTTGAGCGCCTGCGCCATCGGGCTGGGGCTGTAGCCCAGGCTGGCGATGGCCGCTTCCACCCGCGCCGCGATCTCGGCCGACAGCAGCTTGTCGCGGTGGTTGAGAAAGCGCGACACCGTGGCCTTGGACACGCCGGCCACCCGCGCCACGTCGGCGATGGTGCTGCGCGCCACCTCGGTCGGCGCGGTGTCGTCGGGCGGCTGGGGGGCGTTCATGGGTGGATTATGAAACCAGTTTCAGGGGTTTCATGCAGAAGCTGCACGGCCGGCCCGCCAGGGTGGGAGGGGTAACATGATCTTCAGATGAGCCGGGACCCCCACCCCACCGCACCGCCCCCGCCCGCCAGCCTGGGCCTGGAGGCGCGGGCGACCGACGATGACCATCAGTCGCTGAAGCTGTGGCTGCGCATGATGGCCTGCACCAACCAGATCCAGGCCGAGCTGCGGCGCCGGCTGCGGCAGCAGTTCGGCATCTCGCTGGCGCGCTTCGACTACATGGCGCAGCTGTACCGGCATGCCGACGGGCTGGGCATGCGCCTGCTGGGCGAATACCTGATGGTGACCGGCGGCAACGTCACCGGCCTGACCAACGAGTTGGTGAAGGAGGGCTGGGTGGAACGCCTGCCCGACCTGGAAGACCGCCGCTCGGTGCGGGTGCGGCTGACGCCGCTGGGCATCAGCACCTTCGAGCAGATCGCCACCGTGCACGAGGCCTGGGTGGTCTCGATGTTCGCCAGCCTGCGCGTGCAGGACCGCAAGCTGATGGCCGACCTGCTGGGCCAGTTGCGCCAGCAGGTGATGACCACCGCCACGCCGGCGGCGGGCGATACCGAGGCCGGGCGGCTGGACTAGACCCCAGCGCCGCCGGGCCGCCCCAAGGCGCTGGGCTCCCCCTTGGGGGGACGCGAACGCAGTGAGCTTGGGGGCTCCACTCCAGCGCCGCCGGGCCGCCCCAAGGCGCTGGGCTCCCCCTCGGGGGGGCGCGAACGCAGTGAGCTTGGGGGCTGCACTCCTTTACTGCGGTGGTTCGGTTCCTTCCACCACCCAGCGCTTGGCCGCGCTTTGCCACTGCGCCACCTGCTGCACATTGATGTAGCGCTCCCACTGGTCGATGCCGCTGTTGCGCGCCAGGCGGCGGAACTGCATCGCGGTGACGGCATCGCGCACGGCCACGGCCGAGCGCTTCATGCCGGCCTGCTTGTACAGCGCCTGGCCGGTCTGCATCAGCTTCTGCGCTTCGGCGGTCAGGGCCGACAGCTCACGCATGTCCACCACCACACCCCACTCGCCGGGCAAAGGTTCGGACAACACGCGTTTGGACTCTGCCACCCAGTCCTGCATGTCCTGGGCCGACATCGGGCTGGCGAAGGTGAGAACGAAGCCGAAGCTCTGCTTGCTGATCTTCCACATGGCCGATCACATCTGAGGTTGCACACCAGCCGGTTATCGCCGGGCATGCGCGCAACTTGATGGAGAGCGGTCACTAATTGCCGGCGCGTTGTCCGCAGTTTGCGGATAAGCGATGCAGCCGCCGGCTACAGCCGCCAGGGGGGCGCAGACCAAGATCCTTTCCAACGCGGGCCAGCCTGGCCGGCGCAGCGCGACGGAAAGGACTCATGTCATGCAGGCAATGAACGGAAAGGTGGCCATCGTCACCGGGGGCGCCACCCTGATCGGCGAGGCGGTGGTCGACCGCCTGGTGGCGGCCGGTGCCCAGGTGGTGGTGTTCGACGTGGACAGCGCCGGTGGCGCGCGCGTGGCGGCCCGCCACCCCGAGCGTGTGCAGTTCCGCACGCTGGACCTGACCGATGACGCGCAGATCGAGGCCGGCGTGGCCGCCGTGGTGCAGACCTTCGGCGGCGTGCATGCGCTGGTGAACCTGGCCTGCTCCTACCTGGACGACGGCGCCCATTCGCCGCGTGCCGACTGGCTGCAGGCCCTGAACGTGAACCTGGTGAGCGCGGTGATGATGGCCCGCGCGCTGCGGCCGCACCTGCGCCAGGCCGGTGGCGGCGCCATCGTCAACTTCACCAGCATCTCGTCCAGCGTGGCGCAGACGGGCCGCTGGCTGTACCCGGTGTCCAAGGCCGCGATGCTGCAGGCCACCCGCAGCATGGCGATGGACTTCGCGCCCGACGGCATCCGCGTGAACTCGGTGTCGCCGGGCTGGACCTGGTCGAACCCGATCAGCCAGATGTCGGGCGGCGACCGCGCCAAGGCCGATGCGGTGGCCGCCTCGTACCACCTGCTGGGCCGCCTGGGCAACCCGGCCGAGGTGGCCGAGGTGGTGGCCTTCCTGCTGTCGCCGCAGGCCAGCTTCGTCACCGGCGCCGACTACGCCGTGGACGGCGGCTACTCCGCCATGGGCCCGGAACAGAACCTGCCCGCCATTCCCCGCCTGATGTCCTGAGGACGCCAACCCTCGTCTCTTCACATTGAAAGGAAATCCCATGCGTCGCATCGCCATCGTCGGCGGGGGCCAGGCCGGCCTGCCGCTCGCTCTCTCGCTGCTGAACCAGGGCTACCGGGTCACCCTGGTGTCCAACCGCACGCCGGACCAGATCCGCGAAGGCAAGGTCATGTCCAGCCAGTGCATGTTCAACACCTCGCTGCAGATCGAGCGTGACCTCGGCCTGAACCAGTGGGAAGCCGTATGCCCGCCGGTCGAAGGCATCGGCCTGACGGTGCCGCACCCCGAGCAGCCCGGCGCCAAGCTGATCGACTGGGCGCACCGGCTGGACCACGTGGCCCAGTCGGTGGACCAGCGCGTGAAGATGCCGGTGTGGATGGAGCTGTTCACCCAGCGCGGCGGCGAGCTGCTGCTGCAGGACGCCGGCGTGGCCGAGCTGGAAGCGCTGGCCGAGTCGCACGACCTGGTGGTGCTGGCCGCCGGCAAGGGCGAGGTGGTGAAGCTGTTCGAGCGTGACCATGCCCGCTCGGTGTTCGACAAGCCGCAGCGCGCGCTGGCCCTGACCTACGTGCACGGCCTGAAGGAAACGCCCGAATTCAGCCGCGTGGCCTTCAACCTGATTCCGGGCGTGGGCGAGTACTTCGTGTTCCCGGCCTATACCCACACCGGGCCGTGCCACATCATGGTGTTCGAAGGCGTGCCCGGCGGCCCGATGGACTGCTGGAAAGGCATCACCAGCCCGCAGGAGCACCTGGCCACCAGCCGCCGGCTGCTGGACACCTACCTGCCCTGGGAAGCCGAGCGCGCCCGCCATGCCGAGCTGACCGACGCCAACGGCGTGCTGGCCGGCAGCTTTGCGCCCACCATCCGCAAGCCGGTGCTGCGCCTGCCCTCGGGCAAGCGGGTGCTGGGCCTGGGCGATGCCGTGGCCGTGAACGACCCCATCACCGGCCAGGGCTCGAACAACGCCACCAAGGCCTTCAAGGTGTACTTCGACGCCATCGTGGCGCGGGGCGACCAGCCCTACACCGAAGCGTGGATGAACGAGACCTTCGAGACCTTCTGGCGCTATGCCCAGTCGGTGGTCACCTGGACCAACTCGATGCTCACGCCGCCGCCGCCGCACATCCTCAACCTGCTGGGTGCGGCCGGCCAGTGCCCGCCGATCGCCAAGGCCATCGTCAACGGCTTCGACAACCCGCCCGACTTCTTCCCGTGGTGGGCCGAGGCGGATGCCTGCGAAGCGTTCGTGGGCAGCAAGATGGCCGAGCTGGCCCCGGCTTGATGCACGAAGGGACGACCGAGATGAGCGCCGTTCTGCAGGCTCCCTGGGGCCAGACCGAGTTCGAGGGCAAGGCCTTGCGCCAGGCCCTGGGCCGCTACCCCACCGGGGTGGCCATCGTCACCACCCGCACCGCCGATGGCCGGCCGGTGGGGCTGACCATCAACTCTTTCGCTTCGCTGTCGCTGTCGCCCGCGCTGGTGCTGTGGAGCCTGGTGGACCGTTCGCCCAACCTGGCGGCCTTCCAGGCCGCGCCGCACTTCGCCATCAGCGTGCTGGCGCAGGGCCAGCAAGGCCTGGCCAGCCGCTTCGCCAACCCGGCCGTGACCGACAAGTTCGACCAGGTGGCAGTGCTGGAAGCGGCCGAAGGCGTGCCGGTGATCGAAGGCGCGCTGGCCACGCTGGTGTGCCGCACCAGCAAGTACGTGACCGAAGGCGACCACGAGCTGTTCATCGGCCAGGTGGTGCGCCTGGACGCCCGCGAGGGCGAACCGCTGGTGTTCCATGGCGGCCGCTTCGGCGCGCTGCACATGGCCGGCTGATACCCCCGTTACTCCACGCAAGAGGCCCCGCATGACCGCCACCGCCCAACTCCTTGACCACCTGCAGACCGGCGCGCTGCGCGTGGTCGACCTCACCCACACGCTGTCGCCCGACTTTCCGGCGCTGGTGCTGCCGCCGCAGTTCGGCCAGGTGTGGGGCTTCAAGCAGGAACGCATCTCGCACTACGACGAAGCCGGCCCCGGCTGGTACTGGAACAACTTCTCCTGCGGCGAGCACACCGGCACCCACTTCGACGCGCCGGTGCACTGGGTGACGGGCAAGGACCACCCGGCCAACACGGTGGACACCATCGACCCGGCCCGCTTCATCGCGCCCGCGGTGGTGCTGGACGCCAGCGCCGAAGTGGCCCGCAATGCCGACTGGCTGCTGACCGTGGACTTCGTGCAGACCTGGGAGCAGCAGCATGGCCGCATCCCGGCCGGTGCCTGGGTGCTGCTGCGCACCGACTGGTCGCTGCGCATCACCGACCCCGCCGCCTTCCTCAACCTGAAGGAAGACGGCGCCCACACCCCCGGCCCCACGCAGGAGGCGGTGGAGTGGCTGATCCGCGAGCGCAACGTGCTGGGCTTCGGCGTGGAAACCATCAACACCGACGCCGGCCAGTCCTACGCCTGGCCGGTGCCCTACCCCTGCCACACACTGATGCACGGCGCCAACAAGTACGGGCTGCAATGCCTGCGCAACCTCGACCAGCTGCCGCCACAGGGCGCGCTGATCGTGGCCGCGCCGCTGAAGATCCGGCAGGGCTCGGGCAGCCCGCTGCGTGTGCTGGCCCTGACGCAGTGAACGAGGGGCGCACCATGGCCGCGGACAACGCCGATGTCATCTTCGTGGGCAGCGGCATCAATGCCCTGGTGGGCGCCGCGCTGCTGGCCCGCCGCGGCCAGCGGGTGCTGGTGCTGGAACGCAATGAGCGCCTGGGCGGCTGCATACGCACCGAGGAGCTGTTTGCGGGCTACAGGCACGACGTGCTGTCGCAGTGGTATCCGCTGTTCGTCGGCAGCCCGGCCTATGCCGAGCTGAAGGAGGAACTGGCCGCCGCCGGCCTGCGCTTTGCGCAGGGCGACTACAGCACCGGCGTGGTGTTGCCCGATGGCCGCAGCCTGGCGCTGCGGCAGGACATGGCCGATGCGGTGCGCCGCATCAATGCGCTGCGCCCTGGCGATGGCACGGCGCTGGGCCAGATGGCCGAGCGCCTCTTCGGCGCCGATGCGGCACTGACCTTCGGCCTGCTGGGCCAGCAGCCTTATGGCCGCGGCCTGCTCAAGCTGCTGTGGGGTGCCTGGCGCCAGCGCGGGCTGGAAGGCCTGGTGGGCTTTGCCGGCGATTCGCTGGAGAGCTTCCGCCGTTGGGCCGACCGCCACCTGCAGGACGACGTGACCCGCGCGCTGCTGGCGCCCTGGGTGCTGCACTCCGGCCTGGGGCCGGACGAAGCCTGCTCCGCCCTCATCGGCAAGCTCACCTTCGCGGCGGTGGTGGCCGGCGGCATGCCGGTGGTGCAAGGCGGCAGCGAAGGCATCGTGCGTGCGCTGCGCCAGGTGATCGAGCGCCACGGCGGCCAATGCCGCGTCGGCACCCATGTGGACGAAGTGCTGGTGGAAGGCAGCGGCCGCCGCGCCCGCGCCGTGGGCGTGCGCGTGGGCAGCCAGCGCCTGGCCGCCCGCCGCGCGGTGGTGTGCAACGTCACGCCGCCGCAGCTGTACGGCCGGCTGTGGCGCGATGCGCCGGCGCCGCTGCAGGACCGGGCCGCCGCCTACCGCTTCGGCCGCGGCGGCATGCAGATCCACTTTGCGCTCGATGCGCCGCCGAACTGGGCCGACCCCGAGATGGCGAAGGTGCCGCTGGTGCACCTGACCGAGAGCCTGGAGCAGGTGTGCGCCTCGGTGGTGGAGGCCAACAACGGCCTGCTGCCGGCGCGGCCCACGCTGGCCATCGGCCAGCCCACCGCGGTGGACCCGACGCGCGCGCCCGCGGGCGCTGCCATCCTGTGGGTGCAGATGCAGGAGCTGCCCACGCGGCTGAAGGGCGACGCCGCCGGTCAGATCGAGGTGCCGGCCGACGGCCAATGGACCCCCGCGGTGCGCGAGGCCATGGCCGACCGCGTGCAGGCGCGGCTGGCCCAGGTGCTGCCCGGCCTGGCCGGGCAGATCGTCGGCCGCAAGGCCTACGGCCCGGCCGACCTGCAGGCGCTGAACTGCAACCTGGTGGGCGGCGACCCCTATGCCGGCGTGTGCTCGCCCGACCAGTTCTTCTGGCTGCGGCCCTTCGCGGCCACGGCGGGTGCACGCAACCACGTGACCTCTTGCGCCGGGCTGTTCCAGATCGGCGCTTCCACCCACCCGGGCCCCGGCCTGGGGGCCGGCTCGGGCTACCTGGTGGCCCAGGCACTGGCGCCGCGCTGAGCCGGGCGCCCACACCACAAACACCTGTTTCGCCATCGGTGGGCCCTGGTTTTTTGCAGACGCGGCGGTCGGGCCCACCCGATCCGTGCAACCGCCGCGCAAGCAGGCCCCGGGGTGGGCCGAGGAGAGATGCCGTGAACCGCAACCACAAGATCCGGCCGCTGGCCGCCGCGGCCGCCCTGCTGGGGCTGCTGGCCACCAGCCCGGCGACCTGGGCCACCGAGGGCAATGGCCTGGGCGTGTACCCCGACGGGCTGGAGAACTTTGCCAGCGGCGCGCTGCCGCCGCCCGGCGTGCACCTGCTGGTGTACGGCGGCGGCGCCAACTACGACCGCGTGCTCGGCCCCGGTGGCCGCAGCGTCAGCCCGCCCGACTTCAGCGTCAAGGTGCGCGGCGTCATTCCGCGCCTGGTGTGGGTGACGCAGCAAAAGGTGCTGGGCGGCCAGCTGGCCTTCGAGGCGCTGGCCCCGCTGCTGGACGTGGACGTGAAGGCCGGCGGCCAGCACTTCAGCAAGAGCGGCCTGGGCGACGTGGTGCTGGGCACTGCGCTGGGCTTTCACCATTCGGCCGAACTGCACAGCGCGGTAGGCCTGGACGTCTACCTGCCCACCGGCAGCTACAGCACCACCAACCCGGCCAGCCTGGGCCGCAACATCGTCACCTTCCAGCCGCTGGCAGCGGTGAGCTACATGCCCGCCAGCGGCCTGAATGCCGATGCCAAGCTGATGTGGGACATCAACCGCCGCAACGGCGACACCGACACCCGCTCGGGCCAGGCGCTGCATGCCGACTATGCGCTGGGCTGGGGCCTGGGCAATGGCTGGGTGGTGGGCGTGGGCGGCCACGTGTACCGCCAGATCACCGACGACCGCGGCCCCAACGCCGGCACTGGCAAGGCCGCGGCCAACGCCATCGGCCCCTCGCTGCGCTATGCCGACGGCAAGGGCCTGCTGTTCACGGTGAAGTGGCAGAACGAATTCGGCGTGCGCCACCGCCCTGAAGGCCAGGCGCTGTGGGCGAAGGTGACGGTGCCGTTCTGATGAATGGACAAAGCCCTCCGCGAGGAGGGCTTGTCGGGCCTGGCCAGTGGCTCAGGTTCTGCGCAACGTCTGGCTCGGCGATTCGCCGAAGTGCGCCTTGTACTCGGCGCTGAAGCGGCCGAGGTGGCTGAAGCCCCAGCGCAGCGCCACCGAGGCCACGCCGCCGGTGACGGTGCCGGCCAGCAGCTCGGCGCGCACCCGTTCGAGGCGGATGTTGCGCAGGTACTGCATCGGGCTCACGCCGCAGAAGTCTTGAAAACCGGCATACAGGCTGCGCAGGCTGACGCCCGCCACGTCGGCCAGTGTTTCAGCGCGGATGCTTTCGTGCGCATGGGCCTGCAGGTACTCCTGCACCCGCTTGACGTGGCGCGGCAGCACCACCGACCGGCGGGCCGCCGGCGCGGCGCTGAAGTTGTGCGGCTGGCTGCACAGCAGCGAAGAAGCGACCAGCTGCTCCAGCTGGCCGACGATGATCTTGTGGTCGGTGGGCTGCACCGACTGGTCGGCCCAGTCGACCAGGTAGCGCACCAGGCAGTGCCAGGCGGCATGGTCGCGCCAGCGAAAGCCCAGCGCAAACTGCAGCGGTGCGTCCGGTTCACGGCCCAGCTGGGCGGTGAGCATGCGTTCCAGGAACGGCCGCGAGATGCGCACCATCAGCTGGTCGCAATCGGCGCTCCAGTGCATGGTGGTGCCCAGGTGCGCGCTGATGACGGAGGCCACGTCGGGCGTGGAGTCCACCGCCTCGTTGCCGCAGCGCACCTGCGCATGGCCGTGCAGCGGCATCATCACCAGGAAGAAGTCGGACAGCTCGCCGGGCTCGATGCGCACTTCGGCACCGTGGCTGAGGCGGCTCAGGCTCACGTCACCGAAGGTGAGGTGGTGCATGCGGGCATCGAGCCGCTGGCGCGGCCCCACCACCTGCAGCGCATGCCGCTTCATCACGCGTGAGATCTGCGAGCAGGTTTCCTGCAGGTCGCGGGAGGCGAACAGCTGGCGCGAAGGCATGCCGAGCATGGCGCGGGGCAGGCCGGCGGGCTGGGGGTGGGATGCGGGCATCAGCATGGGACATCCTGGCGACAGGCGGTAGCAACATGCCGGTGCAAGGCCACCGGCGCCGACGGCAATGACGCAAAAGCAGTGCCAAAGCGCTAAAGCACTTTAGAACTAAAAAGTACGGACTGCGCCCGTGATTTCCCTGACGGGCTGCGCCGCCGCGGTGCATGCGCACCGCCCGCGGGCGCCCAAAAACATGCACAACTGAAACAGTTTTCTGCAGACAAATGGCGCCGTCGGCGCGCTTGCGCGCGTGCCGCTGTCCACCTTCTGCAATGCCTGTCCACATCCTGCAGCGATCTTGGTTCCATGACTCTTCATTGATTGACCTCTAAACGATCGGCGGCGACAGTGGCTGTGACGGCACGACGGGTGTGCCGACCCACTGGAGGTGATGGCGATGGCCGAGCGCTCATTCGTCGAAGAGGTCAAGAAGCTGCGCCTGGGCGCAGGCGAGGTGTTCAGCGGCGAGGGCATCCTGGCCGTGACCAAGGCCCTGCTGGAATCGGGCGTGGCCTACGTGGCGGGCTACCAGGGCGCGCCGATTTCGCACCTGATGGACGTGCTGGCCGACGCCCAGGACATCCTGACCGACCACGGCATCCGGTTCGAGAACAGCGCCAGCGAGGCCACCGCCGCCGCCACGCTGGCCGCGTCGGTCAACTATCCGCTGCGCGGCGCCGTGACCTTCAAGGCCACGGTGGGCACCAACGTGGCCTCGGACGCGCTGGCCAACCTGGCCTCGGGCGGCGTGCTGGGCGGCGCGCTCATCATCGTGGGCGAGGACTACGGCGAGGGCTCTTCCATCATGCAGGAGCGCTCGCACGCCTTTGCGATGAAGTCGCAGATGTGGCTGCTGGACCCGCGGCCCAACCTGCCCTGCATCGTGCAGGCGGTCAAAGACGGCTTCGACCTGTCGGAAGCCAGCAGCACGCCGGTGATGCTGCAGCTGCGCATCCGCGCCTGCCACGTGCACGGCCAGTTCGTGGCCAGCGACAACCGCAAGTCGGCCTTCACGCTGCAGCAGGCGCTGGCCGAGCCGCAGCGCGACGTCAACCGCATCGTGCTGCCGCCCGCCAGCTTCCTGCACGAGAAAGAGAAGGTGGAGCAGCGCTGGCCGGCGGCGGTGCGCTTCATCCAGGAGCGCCAGCTCAACGAGTTTTTCGCGGAAGACGCCGACGACGTGGGCGTGGTGGTGCAGGGCGGCACCTACAACACGCTGATCCGCGCGCTCAACCACCTGGGCCTGGCCGACGTGTACGGCGAAAGCCAGCTGCCGCTGTACGTGATGAACGTGGCCTACCCGCTGGTGGACGCGGAGTTCGAGCGCTTCTGCCAGGGCAAGCGGGCCATCCTGGTGCTGGAAGAAGGCCAGCCCAACTTCGTTGAGCAGAACGTGGCCGACATCCTGCGCCGGCTGGGCAGCACCACCACGCTGCACGGCAAGGACCTGCTGCCACTGGCCGGTGAATACAACACCGCGACGCTGCTGAAGGGGCTGACCGCCTTTTTGCAGCAGTACGGCAAGCTGGCGCCCGAGCCCAAGGCGCGCAAGATGATTCCGCTGGTGGCCGCGCCCGCCGCCACCAGCGCCGAGCTGGCCGCCAACGTGCACGCGCGGCCGCCGGGTTTTTGCACCGGCTGCCCGGAGCGGCCCATCTTCACCGCGATGAAGCTGGTGGAGCGTGAGCTGGGGCCGCACCACGTCACGGCCGACATCGGCTGCCACCTGTTCTCCATCCTGCCGCCCTTCAACATCGGCGCCACCACCATGGGCTACGGCCTGGGTGCGGCCAGCGCGGCGGCCTTCAACGTACCGGGCGGGCGGCGCGCCATCTCGGTGATGGGCGACGGCGGCTTCTGGCACAACGGCCTGACCAGCGGCATCGCCAATGCGGTGTTCAACCGCAGCGACAACCTCACCATCGTCGTCGACAACAGCTACACCTCGGCCACCGGCGGCCAGGACATCCTGTCGTCCAAGGCGCTGAACGCCACCCGCAGCACCGGCCACGCCATCGAGCAGGCGGTGCGCGGCGTGGGCGTGCGCTGGGTGCGCACGCTCAAGCGCACCTACGACCTGAAGGCGATGACCGCCACGCTGCGCGAAGCCCTGACCACGAAAGAGAAGGGCCCCAAGGTGCTGGTGGCGCAGAGCGAATGCATGCTGAACAAGCAGCGCCGCGAGAAGCCCCAGGTGCGCAAGGCGGTGGCCGCCGGCCAGCGCGTGGTGCGTGAGCGCTTCGGCGTCGACCCCGACACCTGCACCGGCGACCACTCGTGCATCCGGCTGTCGGGCTGCCCCTCGCTGACCATCAAGCCCAACCCCGACCCGCTGCGCACCGACCCGGTGGCCGCGGTGCAGGACAGCTGCGTGGGCTGCGGCCTGTGCGGCGAGGTGTCGCATGCGGCGGTGCTGTGCCCTTCTTTCTACCGGGCCGAGATCGTCACCAACCCCACCCGCGGCGACCGCCTGCGCCAGCGCGTGCGCCAGGCCGTCATCGGCTGGCTGCAGCGCCGCGATGCGCAGCGCCGCGCCCAACTGGCCTTTTGAATTGGCCTTTTGAAGAGCCCCACCATGAGCGTGCAACAACCCATCAAGATCGCCATCCTGGCCATGGGCGGCGAAGGCGGCGGCGTGCTGGCCGACTGGATCGTCGACCTGGGCGAACACCAGGGCTGGCATGCCCAGACCACCTCGGTGCCCGGCGTCGCCCAGCGCACCGGCGCCACCATCTACTACGTGGAGCTGCTGCCACCCGCGCCGCAGCCCACCACGCGCCAGCCGGTGCTGGCGCTGATGCCCATGCCCGGCGACGTGGACGTGGTGCTGTGCTCCGAGCTGATGGAAGCCGGCCGCGCTGTGCAGCGTGGCCTGGTGACACCGCAGCGCACCACCCTCATCACCTCCACCCACCGCGTGTACGCCATCGCCGAGAAGGCCGCGATGGGCGACGGCCGGGTGAATGACGAGGTGCTGGTGCAGCATGCGCGCGAAGCGGCGCAGAAGCTGGTGAGCTTCGACATGGCGCGCACCGCCGAAGAAAGCGGCAGCGTGATCAGCGCCGTGCTGTTCGGTGCGCTGTGCGGCGTGGGCGCCCTGCCCTTCTCGCGCGCCGACTTCGAAGCCACCATCGAACGCGGCGGCGTGGGCGTCAAGCCCAGCCTCAAGGCCTTTGGCCGCGGCTGCCAGGCGGCGCTGGGCCAGGACGCACCGGCCGCCGAGCCCGCGGCCACCGTGCCCACGCCGGCCCCCCAGACCGCCGCCGTAGCCGCGCTGCTGCAGCGCGTGGAGCGTGAACACCGCCCGGCCTGCCAGCACGTGGTGCGTGAAGGCGTGCGCCGGCTCATCGACTACCAGGACACGGCCTACGCCGCGCTGTACCTCGACCGCCTGGCCGCGCTGGTGCGCCAGGCCGGCGCCGACGAGGACACCCTGGTGCGCGAGACCGCCCGCCACCTGGCGCTGTGGATGTCGTACGAAGACACCATCCGCGTGGCCGACCTGAAGACCCGCGACAGCCGTTTCCAGCGCGTGCAGGGCGAGGTGCGGGCCAAGGCCGACCAGCAGCTGCACATCAACGAGTTCATGCACCCGCGCATCGAAGAGGTGTGCGAAACCCTGCCGGCGGCCCTGGGCCGCTGGCTGGCCCGGCCGCATGCGCTGCACCGGCTGGTGGCCCGCTTCACGCGGGAAGGGCGCGTGATCCGCACCTCCAGCCTGCGCGGCTTTGCGCTGCTGTGGCTGCTGTCGCGCTGGCGCGTGGCCCGCCGCAGCACGCTGCGCTACGTGCAGGAGAACCAGCGCATCGAGCACTGGGTGCAGCGGGTGCAGGCACTGGCGGCCAGCCACCCGGCGCTGGCACTGGAAGTGGCGCGGCTGCAGCGGCTGGTCAAGGGCTATGGCGACACCCATGCGCGCGGCCTGCGCAACTACCAGACGCTGCTGGGCGTGCTGGACCGCCACGGCGCCACGCTGGCCCCGGCGCAGCTGGCCCGGCTGCGCGATGCCGCGCTGGCCGACGAACACGGCAAGGCCTTGCAGGCCGCGCTGCAACAACAGGCGCTGCACGCCTGAGCCCCGGAGATACCGCATGACCACCGCCACGCCACGGCATTTCCGCCGCGCGCACCGCATCCGCTTCTCGGAGTGCGATCCCGCCGGCATCGTTTTCTACCCGCAGTACTTCGTGATGTTCAACGACCTGCTGGAAGCCTGGGTCGACCAGCTGCTGCCCGATGGCGGCTTTGCCGGCTACATCCTGGGCCGCCGGCAGGGCATGCCCTCGGTGCGCATCGAGGCCGACTTCAAGGCCATCAGCCGCATGGGCGACGACGTGGCGCTGACGCTGGACGTGGCCCACGTGGGCAGCCGCTCGCTGGTGCTGGAGCTGGCCTGCCGCGGCAGCGATGGCCAGCTGCGCATGCAGGCCCGCCAGACCCTGGTGACCACCTCGCTGGTCACGCACGAAGCCATTCCCATCCCCCCCGAACTGCGCCACGCGCTGGGAGCACACGCATGAAGATCGTCTGCATTGGCGGCGGCCCCGCCGGCCTGTACTTCGGCCTGCTGATGAAGCTGCAGGACCCGAGCCACGAAGTGGTGGTGGTTGAACGCAACCGGCCCTACGACACCTTCGGCTGGGGCGTGGTGTTCTCCGACGCCACGGTGGACCACCTGCACGAGGCCGACCCCGTCTCGGCCCGCAGCATCGCCGACGAGTTCTCGCGCTGGGAAGACATCGAGGTGCACTTCAAGGGCCGGGCCATCCGCACCACCGGCCACGGCTTCATCGGCATCGGCCGCAAGCGGCTGCTCAACATCCTGCCGGCGCGCTGCGAAGACGTGGGCGTGCAGCTGGTGTTCGAAACCACCGTCAGCGACGACCAGGCCATCGCGCGCCAGTACGGCGCCGACCTGGTGATCGCCAGCGACGGCATCAACAGCCCCACCCGCGCCCGCTACGCCGCCACCTACCAGCCCGACATCGACACCCGGCACTGCCGCTTCGTGTGGCTGGGCACGCGCAAGGTGTTCGACGCCTTCAACTTCCTGTTCGTGGAAACCGAGCATGGCTGGTTCGCGGCCCATGCCTACCGCTTCGAGAACGGGCTGTCCACCTTCATCGTGGAAACGCCCGACGACTGCTGGCACAAGAGCGGCCTCGACCAGATGAGCCAGGAAGAAGGCATCGCCTTCTGCGAGCGCCTGTTCGCGCCCTGGCTGGACGGCGAGGCGCTGATCAGCAATGCCTCGCACCTGCGCGGCTCGGCCATCTGGATCCGCTTCCCGCGGGTGATCTGCGGCGGCTGGGTGCACTGGAACGGCGACACCCCCGTCGTGCTGATGGGCGACGCCGCCCACACCGCGCACTTCTCCATCGGCTCGGGCACCAAGCTGGCGCTGGAAGACGCGATCGAGCTGGCCCGCTGCCTGAAAGGCGCGCAAGGCGACCTGCGCGCCGGCCTGGCCCACTACCAGGAAGTGCGCAGCGTGGAGGTGCTGAAGATCCAGAACGCCGCGCGCAACTCCACCGAGTGGTTCGAGAACGTGCGCCGCTACGCCGACCTGGCGCCCGAGCAATTCACCTACTCGCTGCTCACACGCTCGCAGCGCATCTCGCACGAGAACCTGCGCCTGCGCGACCCGGCCTGGGTGGCCGGCTATGAGCGCTGGCTGGCCGGCCAGGCAGGGGTGCAGGCGCCCGAGGCGCAAGCCGCGCCGCTGCCCATGCTCACGCCCTACACCGCCCGCGGCCTGACGCTGCGCAACCGCGTGGTCGTGTCGCCCACGCTGCTGCAAGCCGCGGCCGACGACGGCGTGGCCGGCGACTTCCACCGCATGTACCTGGGCAGCCGGGCGCTGGGCGGCGCCGGCCTGGTGATGATGGAGATGACCGCGGTGACGCCCGAAGGCCGCATGACCCGGGCCGACACCGGGCTGTGGAATGCCGAGCAGCAGGCCGGCATCGCGGCGATCGCCGACTTCATCCACCGCCACACGCCGGCCCGCTTCGGCCTGCAGCTGGGCCATGCCGGCCGCCGCGGCGCGGTGCAGCCGGGCTGGGAGCCGGCCGACCAGCCGCTGGCCGAAGGCTGGCCGCTGCTGTCGGCCTCGGCCCTGCCCTACAAGCCCGGGGTTTCTGCCGTGCCCGCGGCCATGGACCGCGCGCAGATGGACGCGGTGCGCGAGGCCTTCGTCGCCGCCACCCGCCGCGCGGCCGAGGCCGGCGTGGACTGGCTGGAGCTGCAGGCCGGCCACGGCTACCTGCTGTCCAGCTTCCTGTCGCCACTGACCAACCAGCGTGAGGACGACTACGGCGGCTCGCTGGCCAAGCGCTTGCGCTACCCGCTGGAGGTGTTGGCCGCCATGCGCGCCGCCTGGCCGGCCGATCGGCCGATGTCGGTGCGGCTCTCGGCCACCGACTGGGCCGAAGGCGGCACCACGGTGGACGACGCCATCGAGATGGCGCGCCAGTTCAAGCAGGCCGGCGCCGACCTGGTGGACGTGTCCACCGGCGAAGTGACGCCCGAGCAGCGGCCGGTGTATGGCCGCCTCTATCAGACGCCGATGGCCGACCGCATCCGCAACGAGGCGCGGGTGCCCACCATCGCCGTGGGCGCCATCACCGAGGCCGACCAGGTCAACAGCGTGATCGCCTCCGGCCGCGCCGACCTGTGCGCCATCGGCCGCCCCTTCATGAGCGACCCGGCCTGGCTGCACCGCGAGCTGGTGCGCCTGGGCCGTGGCGGCGTGGCCTGGCACCCGGCCATCGAGCCGGCGCGCACGCAGTTCGAGCGTGTGCTGGCCAAGCCTTTCTCGACCCCCGCCTGAGCAGGAGCCCTGCGATGACCCAAGCGAACTACGACCAATACCGCGAATCGGTGGCCGGCCGCGCCGACGTGGCCGACTCACCCGAGCTGCTGGCCTATTACGCCGAGCTGGAACGGCTGAAGACCGGCGCGCTGTGGACCGTGGCCAACAAGATCGAGCCGTGGCAGCCGCAGTCGGCCTCGGTGCCGGTGCTGTGGCGCTACCGCGACCTGCGTGAGCACGTGCTGCGCTCGGTCGACCTGGTGACGCCCGAGAAGGCCGGCCGCCGCGTGGTGTACCTGGACAACCCGGGCCGCCGCGACGTCTCGGCCGCGGTGGGCTGGCTGTATGCCGGGCTGCAGGTGATGAAGCCGGGCGAGCGCGCCTCGGCCCATGCGCATGCGGCTTCGGCGCTGCGCTTCATCATGGAAGGCAGCGGCGCCTACACCATCGTCGACGGCCACCAGGTGACGCTGGCCGCCCGCGACTTCGTCATCACGCCCAATGGCACCTGGCATGAGCACGGCGTGGCCGAGGACGGCACGCCCTGCATCTGGCAGGACGGGCTGGACATTCCGCTGGTCAACGCGATGGAGGCCAACTTCTACGCGGTGCACCCCGACCTGCACCAGGCCGTGACGCGCCCGGTGAACGACCTGGTGGCGGCCTGGGCCGGCGCCGGCCTGCAGCCGCTGCAGCACGGCTGGACCAAGCCCTACTCGCCGCTCTTCAAGTACGAATGGGCAGCCACCTACGAGGCGCTGGTGCGCCAGGCCGCGGTGAGCGACGGCAGCCCCTTCGACGGCGTGCTGATGAACTACGTGAACCCGCTGACCGGCGGGCCGGTGATGCAGACGGTGGGCGCCTCGATGCAGCTGCTGCGCCCCGGCGAGCACACGAAGGCCCACCGCCACACCGGCAGCTTCCTGTACCAGGTGGCCAAGGGCAAAGGCTGGTCGGTGATCAACGGCCAGCGCTTCGACTGGCAGGAGCGCGACATCTTCTGCGTGCCGTCCTGGGCCTTCCACGAGCACGCCAATGCCAGCGGCAGCGAAGACGCCTGCCTCTTCGCCTTCCATGACCTGCCCACGATCAACGCCCTGGGCCTGTACCGCGAACAGGCGCTGGCCGAGAACGACGGCCACCAACCGGTGACGGGCTGACGCCCTCGCCTGCTTCTTCACCTCATCGGAGACCTTTTCCATGCGACTCGTCACCTACCGCGCCGACATCCTGGCCGCCGCCCGCCTGGGCGCCATCGTCGACCACCAGGTCGTGGACCTGGCCCTGCTGGCCGCCCAGCGCGGCCAGAGCCTGCCGGCCGACATGCTGGACTTCATCGACCTGGGCCCGCAGGCCGTGCGCAGCACCACCGAGCTGCTGGCCTCGTTCGAAGGCCGCTTCCCGGACGGCACCAGCTGGCCGCTGGCCAACGTGAAGCTGCTGGCGCCGATTCCGCGGCCGCGCAAGAACCTGTTCGGCATCGGCCTGAACTACGTGGAGCACGTGGCCGAATCGGCCCGCACGCTGGACACCTCGAAGGAGCTGCCCAAGCAGCCGGTGATCTTCTCCAAGCCGCCCACCACCGTCATCGGCCCCGGCGACGCCATCGAGCACAACGCCAAGATCACGCAGCAGCTGGACTGGGAAATCGAGCTGGGCGTGGTCATCGGCACCCGCGCCAAGCGCGTGGCGGTGGAGCAGGCGCTGCACCACGTGTTCGGCTACACCGTGATCATCGACATGAGCGCGCGCGACTGCCGCCGCGCCGGCCAGTGGATCTACTCCAAGGGCCAGGACACTTATGCACCGATGGGCCCGTGCATCGTCACCGCCGACGAGATCCCCGACCCACAGGTGCTGGACCTGAGCCTGACGGTCAACGGCATCACCAAGCAAAGCTCCAACACCCGCCACATGCTGTTCAAGGTGGACGAGCTGATCGCCGACCTGAGCGCCGGCATCACGCTGGAGCCGGGCGACATCATCGCCACCGGCACGCCCGATGGCGTGGGCGCCGGCCGCAGCCCGCAGGAATGGGTGTGGCCGGGCGACGTGATCGAGGGCCAGGTGCAGGGCATCGGCCGCCTGCGCCACCCGGTGGTGGCGGTCTGAGGTCGGGGCGCGGCATGCTGCAGCTACCCACCTTCAAGGCCGCGGCCGTGCAGGCCGCGCCCGTCTTCCTGGACACCGACGCCACGGTGGACAAGGCCTGCCGGCTGATCGCCGAGGCCGCCGCCAACGGCGCGCGGCTGGTGGCCTTTCCGGAAGTGTTCGTCTCGGGCTACCCGTACTGGAGCTGGGTGATGAACCCGATCGACGGCAGCCCCTGGTTCGACAAGCTGGCCCGCTCGGCCATCGAGATCCCGGGCCCCGAGATCCGCAAGATCGCGCAGGCCGCGGCGCGCCACCGCATCCATGTGGTGATCGGCGTCAACGAGCGGCATCCGCAGAGCATCGGCACCATCTACAACACGCTGGTCACCATCGGCGAAGACGGCCGCCTGCTGGGCCGCCACCGCAAGCTGGTGCCCACCTGGGCCGAGAAGCTCACCTGGGCGCCGGGCGATGCCTCGGCGCTGCGGGTGCACGACACGCCCATCGGCAAGCTGGGCTCGCTGGCCTGCGGCGAAAACACCAACACGCTGGCGCGCTTCTCGCTGCTGGCGCAGGGTGAGCTGGTGCACGTGGCCAGCTACATCGCGCTGCCGGTGGCGCCCAAGGACTACGACATGGCCGAGGCCATCCGCCTGCGGGCGGCGGCCCACAGCTTCGAGGGCAAGCTGTTCACGGTGGTGTCCTGCTCCACCGTGTCGGGCGAGATCGTGGATGCCATGGCCGCCACCCACCCCGAGGCGCGTGAGCTGCTGGCCCGGCCCAACAGCGCGTTCTCGGGCTTCATCGGGCCCGACGGCCGCGTCATCGGCCAGCCGCTGATCGACGTCGAAGGCATCGCCTATGCCGAGATCGACCTCGGCAAATGCCTGCAGCCGCGGCAGATGCACGACATCACCGGCCACTACAACCGCTTCGACATCTTCGACCTGCGCGTCAACCGCCAGCCGCTGGCGGCGGCGCGCTTCATCGACCCCGCCAGCGCCGATGCGCTGCAGGGCCTGGACCTGACCGTGAGCCCGGAGGCCTCCGCATGAGCTTCGACTTCGTTGCCCGCCCCATCCGCGTGGGGCAGATCGTGCCTTCGTCCAACACGACGATGGAAACCGAGATTCCGGCGCTGCTGCGGGCGCGCGAACTGGTGGCGCCCGAGCGCTTCACCTTCCACTCCAGCCGCATGCGGATGAAGAAGGTGGTGAAGGAAGAGCTGGAAGCCATGGACCGCGACAGCGACCGCTGCGCGCTGGAGCTGTCGGACGCCAAGGTCGATGTGCTGGGCTATGCCTGCCTGGTGGCCATCATGAGCATGGGCCTGGGCTACCACCGCCAGTCGCAGGCGCGGCTGCAGCTGGCCACCGAGACCAATGGCAACGCCGCCCCGGTGGTCACCAGCGCCGGCGCGCTGATCGAAGGCCTGCATGCGATGGGCATGAAGCGGGTGAGCGTGATCTGCCCCTACATGAAGCCGCTGACCAAGCTGGTGGTGGACTACATCGAGCACGAAGGCGTGGAGGTGAAGGACTACGTGGCGCTGGAGATCCCCGACAACCTGGCGGTGGCGGCGCAGAACCCGGCCAACCTGCTGGAGATCTACCAGCGGCTGGACCGCAGCGGCATCGACGGCATCGTGCTGTCGGCCTGCGTGCAGATGCCTTCGCTGCCCTCCATCCAGAAGGTGCAGGACGCATCGGGCATTCCCACGCTGTCGGCCGCGGTGGCCACCACCTGGCAGATGCTGAAGCAGCTGAACCTGCCCACGCACATCCCGGGTGGCGGGGCCTTGCTCAGTGGGCGCTATTGACGAGCTGCCCGCGGCGCCGCCCGCAGAGGGCGGCTTCGTCGCCCAGTACCTGCCGGCGCTGCTGACGCAGGCCGCCGCCCACCTGGTGGGCGACTTCGCCGAGCAGGTGCGTGCGGCGGGCCTGTCGGTGCTGGAGTGGCGGGTGCTGGCCACGCTGGCCGATGGCGGCCCGGTGCCGCTGGGCCTGCTGGCCCGCCGCGCGGCCACCAAGCAGCCCACGCTGACGCGGCTGATCGACCGCCTGGCGCAACAGACCCTGGTGCAGCGCGAGCCCGACCCGCAAGACCGCCGCCAGACCCTGCTGCGCATCACCCCCGCCGGCCACACCACGGTGCGCCGCCTGATCCAGCAGGCGCAGGCCCACCAGCACCAGCAACGCCAGCAGTTCGGCGATGCCCGCTGGCAGCAGCTGGTGGGGCTGCTGCAGGCGCTGGTGCCGGACGGGCAGCTTTGACATGTGGATCGGCAGTCGCTACACAGGAGCCTGCGCCGCGCCCATCGCCGCGAGGTGAAGCACCATGTCCAAGCAACGTAAGCGCCCCAATGTCGTGATGCCGACCGCGGAAGAGGACCGCGCCATCACCGCAGCCGCCAAGGCTGACCCTGACGCGCCCCCTCTGACCCCCGCTCAGCTGAAGGCCATGGTGCCGGCACGCGCCCTGCGCGGCAGGCCTCCGCTCGAAGCCAGGAAGCAGTTGGTATCCATCCGCTACAGCCCCGAAGTCCTGGCGTACTTCAAGGCCACAGGTGAAGGCTGGCAATCCCGCATGGACGGCGTGCTCAAGGCGTACATCGCCCGGCGCAGCCGCCGCGCATCAAGTGGCGCCTGACTGCGGTTGAGGCGCCGGCCGCCGCATCTCAAACCGCGCTGCCGCCGTGACCTCGAAGTAGTCGGCCGGGCCGCCGCCGCGCAGGATGGGGGCGGCAGCGGCGGTGTCGTAGGTGCCGTCGGGGCCGCACAGCAGTGGCGGGTCGATGTGCACCATCACCACTTCGCCCAGCACCATCCAGGTGTCCAGCGGGCGGCCCTGGCGGTCGTGCAGGCGCTGCACCTGCAGCACCTCGCATTCCAGGTTCACCGGGCTCTCGGCCACCGCCGGGGCCTGCACCAGCGTGCTGGCGCGC
Source organism: Aquincola tertiaricarbonis (assembly GCF_023573145.1). Taxonomy (GTDB): domain Bacteria; phylum Pseudomonadota; class Gammaproteobacteria; order Burkholderiales; family Burkholderiaceae_C; genus Aquincola; species Aquincola tertiaricarbonis_B. Next base: position 1,629,127 of record NZ_CP097635.1, on the reverse strand, counting down.
GGCGTCAGGCCGCACAGCGTGAACTCGCTGGTGCCGGGCGGCGCCTCGATGCTGGAGTGGTTGACCGCCTCGGCCAGCGCGCGGGTGGCCAGGTTGCACACGAACTGGCCGCTGCGCTGCGCATGGCGCACCGTGTCCTTGTGGCCGACGCTGGAGAAGGCCACGATGGGCGGCCGGTAGTTGAAGACGTTGAAGAAGCTGTAGGGCGCCAGGTTGGCCACGCCTGTTTCGCTGAGCGTGGAAATCCAGCCGATGGGCCGCGGACCCAGGATGGCGGCCAGCGGATCGTGGCGCAGGCGGTGGCCCTGGGCCGGCGCATAGGAATGGCGCGTGGACATGACAATCGCAACAGGGGTGGCGGCCCAGGGGGCCAGGAGTGCCCAGTGTGCGGGCCGGCCAGCCGTCTGCGGCGTGGGCAGGCGCGCCGGTGGCAAGAAGCTGCCAGGCGCGGATAGCCGGTGCAGCCGGTGGACGTTGCGCCGTTGCGGGCCAGGCGCGGCTGGGTGAGGCACCATGGGCACTGCATGACCACCACCCCCGCCCTGCCCCAGACGCCGCCCGCGCCGCGCACCGACACCGCGCTGGCCTGGTTCTTCGTGCTGGTGTGGGGCTCGGGCTACCTGGCCAGCAAGACGGGGCTGCAGTACGCCGCGCCCTTCACCTTTCTCACGCTGCGCTTCAGCCTGGGCGTGTTGTGCCTGCTGCCCTGGCTGCTGTGGTCGCGGCCGCGCTGGCCGGCCACGCGGCGCGAGTGGGCGCACATCGGCGTGGCCGGGCTGCTGATGCATGCCATCAACCTGGGCGGCAGCCACCATGCGCAGACGCTGGGCCTGTCGGCCGGCATCACCGCCCTGCTGCTGGCCACGCAGCCGCTGTTCACGGCTTTGATTGCGCACCGCTTTCTTCACCAGCGCCTCAACGCGCGGCAGTGGCTGGGCGTGGCGGTCGGGCTGCTGGGCGTGGCCCTGGTGGTGTGGCACAAGGTGGACGTGCAGGCCGTCAACGCCAAGGCGCTGCTGGCGGTGGCGATCTCGCTGACCGCCATCACCGCCGGCACGCTGTACCAGCGCCGCTACTGCCCCACGGCCGACCTGCGCAGCGCCTCGCTGATCCAGTTCGCGCTGTCGCTGGCCGTGCTGGCGCCGCTGGCCTGGGGTGTGGAAGGCTTTCGGGTGCAGTGGGCCGGGCCGCTGCTGGCCGCGGTGGTGTTCCTGGTGCTGTTCTCGTCCATCCTGGCCACCAATGTCCTGCACCTGCTGATGCGCCGCGGCCATGCCACCCGCGTGACCAGCCTGCTGTTTCTCACGCCCATCGTGGCGGTGCTGCTGGAATGGGCGATGTTCGGCGTGGTGCCCACGCCGCTCAGCGCGCTGGGCATCGTGGTGACCACGGCCGGCGTGGCGCTGGTGTCGGCGCGGTGAGGCACCGGCCCACCGTCGCTACACCCCCAGGTACCGCTGCCACAGCCCCCGGTCGGCCGACAGCGCGGGCGAGTTGCCCTGCCACACCACGCGCCCGCGTTCCAGGATCACATGGTGGTCGGCCAGGGCCACCAGGCGGTCGATGTACTTGTCCACCACCAGCGTGGTCTGCCCGGCTTCCTTGAGCTGGCGCAGGCAGCGCCAGATGTCTTCGCGGATCACCGGGGCCAGGCCTTCGGTGGCCTCGTCCAGGATGAGCAGCCGCGGGTTGGTGGACAGCGCACGGCCGATGGCCAGCATCTGCTGCTCACCGCCCGACAGCTGATTGCCCAGGTTGCGCGCCCGCTCCTTCAGGCGCGGAAACACCTGGTAGATGCGCTCGGCCGTCCAGGCGTCGCGCTGGCCGTTACGGTGGGCGGCAAAGGCCACCAGGTGTTCATGCACCGTGAGGTTGGGAAAGCACTGCCGCCCCTCGGGCACGATGGCGATGCCCAGCCGCGCCACCGCATCGGCGGCCAGGCCGCCCAGCGTGTGGCCGCCGAAGCGCAGCTCACCGGCACGCAGCCGCAGCGCGCCGATCAGCGTCTTGATGGTGGTGCTCTTGCCCATGCCGTTGCGGCCCAGCAGGGTCACCACCTGGCCGGGCGCGATGTCGAAGCCGACGTCGAACAGCACCTGGCTGGCGCCATAGCCGGCCTGCAGGCCGCGGCAGCTGAGAAGTGCTTCAGGCATGGGTCGCCTCCGTGGTTTCGGTGCCCAGGTACACGGCCTGCACCTGCGGGTGGCCGCGGATCTCGTCGGCGCTGCCGCTGACCAGCACCTTGCCGTACACCAGCACGGTGATGCGGTCGGCCAGCTTGAACACCGCGTCCATGTCGTGCTCGATCAGCAGGATGGCCATCTCGCGGCGCAGCGCGCCGATCAGCGTCACCATCTCGGCCGATTCGGCCGGGCCCATGCCGGCCATGGGTTCGTCCAGCAGCAGCAGCTTGGGTCGGGCGGCAATGGCCAGCGCCACGTCCAGCTTGCGCTGGGCGCCGTGCGGCAGCTCACCAGCGGGCACGGCCAGCACCTCGGCCAGGCCGGTGCGCGCGGCCAGGGCCAGCGCCTGGTCTTGCAAGGCCGCCTCGGCCGCGCGCCTGCGCAGGAAGTGGAAGCTGCTGCCGGCATGCGCCTGCACCGCCAGCAGCAGGTTGTCCAGCACCGTCTGGCCCTTGAACACGCTGGTCACCTGGAAGCAGCGCGACAGCCCGGCCGCCACCCGCGCATGCGGCGGCAGCCGGGTGATGTCTTGCCCGTCCAGCAGCAGGCGGCCGGCATCGGGCTGCAGCAGGCCCGAGATCTGGTTGACCAGCGTGGACTTGCCGGCGCCGTTGGGGCCGATCAGCGCATGCAGCTGGCCGGGCTCGACGCTGAAGCTCACATGGTCGGTGGCCAGCAGCGCGTCGAAGCGCTTGACCAGCCCTTCAGCCACAAAGAGGCTCATGCCGCCACCCTCCGCCCCAGCCGCAGGGCCGCCAGGCCGCGCGGCGCCAAAAACACCACCGCCACCAGCAGCAGGCCCAGCGGCCAGTGCCAGTAGTCGGTGACCTGGCGCATCAGCTCCTGCAGCGTGAGCCACAGGGCCACGCCCACCGGTGCGCCCCAGCGGTGGCCCACGCCGCCCACCACCACCATGACGATGAGCAGGGCCGACTGCGTCCAGTGCAGCATGCTGGGGCTGACGAAGCCGTCCTGCAGCGCCAGCAGCGCACCCGACAGGCCGGCGATGGCGCCGGCGCCCGCAAAGGCCACCAGCTTGAGCCGGTACACCGGGTAGCCCAGCGCCTGCATGCGGGTCTCGTTGTCGCGGATGCCGGCCAGCGCCGCGCCGAAGCGGGCCTGCGGCAGCCGCGCCATCAGCGCATACACCGCCGCGGCCGCCGCCAGCACCAGCGCATACAGCGCATCGCCGCTGGCGGTGGTCAGGCCCTGGCCCAGCGTGGCGGGCATGGGCAGGGTGTAGCCGTCGTCGCCGCCGTAGCGGCGCAGCGAGACCACGGCGTAGTACAGCATCTGCGCAAAGGCCAGCGTGATCATGATGAAGTACACGCCCTTGGTGCGCAGCGAGACCGCACCGATGAGCGTGGCCACCAGGCCCGCGACGACGATGGCCGCCGGCAGCATGACCCAGGCCGAGGCCACGCCGCCATCGGCCAGCGCCACCACGGTGTAGGCGCCCACGCCGACGAAGGCCGCATGGCCCAGCACCACCATGCCGCCGCCACCGATGAGGAAGCTCAGGCTCATGGCCGCCAGCGCGACGATCATCAGGCGCCGCACGAAGCCGACGTAGTAGCCCAGCCCGAGTACCGGCAGCACGAAGGGCAGGCTGGCCAGCAGCGCCAGCACCAGCCAGGGAAGAAGAGGATGTTTCATGGTGCTCATGCGTAAGCTCAGGCGCAGGCTCAGGCGCGTGCCGGAAACAGCCCGGAAGGTTTGGCCACCAGCACCACCGCCATCAGCAGGTAGACGGCCATGCTGGCGATGGCGGGCCCGAGGTCGGCCGCCAGCGTGGGCGGCAGCGAAGCGCGCAGCAGCGGCGGCAGGAAGGCACGGCCGGCGGTGTCCACCAGGCCCACCAGCAGCGCCGCCACGAAGGCGCCGCGCACCGAGCCGATGCCACCGATGACGATGACCACCAGCGCCGGAATCAGGATGGCCTCGCCCATGCCCACCTCCACCGCGCTGATCGGGCCCATCAAGGCGCCGGCCAGCGCCGCCAGCGCAGCGCCCAGGCAGAACACCAGCGTAAAGATGCGGCCCACGCGCACGCCCATCCATTCGGCCATCGCGCGGTTGGACGCACCGGCCCGCACCAGCATGCCCACCCGCGTGCGGTTGACCAGCACGTACAGCCCCAGCGCGGCCAGCAGGCCGGCCACCAGAATCAGCAGCCGGAAGGCCGGGTACGGCAGGCCGGGCAGCAGCTGCACCGGTTCGGCCAGCGCGGCGGGCGTGGGCGCCATGATGGGCGCCGGCCCCCACACGCGCTTGACCAGGTCGTCGGCGCACAGGATGACGCCGAAGGTGGCCAGCACCTGCGACAGGTGGTCGCGGCCGTAGAGGTGCCGCACCAGCAAGGCCTCCAGCGCCAGCGCGATGAGCACGGTGACGGCGATGCCGATCAGCAGCGCGGCGACGAAGCTGCCGCTGGCCGCGTGCACCGTGGCGCTGACGTAGGCGCCGGCCATGAAGAGCGAGCCGTGCGCCAGGTTGAGCGTGTCCATGATGCCGAACACCAGCGTGAGGCCGGCCGCCAGCAGGAACAGCATCAGGCCGTAGCCCAGCCCGTTGGCCAGCTGCTCGATGAAGAAGATGGCGTCCATGGCCTCACGACAGCTTGCACTCGGGCGCGTAGGCGTCCTGGTGGCCGCTCAGCAGCTTGCCCGGCTGCAGCTGGTTGGTCACCTTGCCGTCGGCGCCCTTGACCACCAGACGCAGGTAGTAGTCCTGGGTGATGAACTGGTTGGGGCCGTACTTGACCGCCCCACGCACCGACGGGAAGCCGCCGCGCGCCAACGCCTGGCGCAGCGCGTCCTTGTCGGTGGCCTTGGCGCCAGCCAGCCGCACCGCCGTGTCCATCGCATACACCACGTCGTAGGCGAAGGCGGCGTACAGCGAAGGCGTGCGGCCGTAGGCCTTGCGGAACTCGGCCACGAAGGTTTTGTTGGCCGGGTTGTCCAGGTCGTGGGCCCAGGAGCTGGCGTTGTACAGCCCCACCATCGATTCACCCACCGCGGGGATGATGTCCTCGTCGGCGGTGAAGGGGCTGGAGATCAGCACCACGTCCTTGGCCAGGCCGGCACCCGCGAACTGCTTGATGAAGTTGATGCCCATGCCGCCGGGCTGGAAGATGTAGATGGCATCGGGCTTGGCCGCACGCAGCTGCGCCAGCTCGGCCGCGAAGTCGAGCTGGCCCAGCTTGGTGTAGATCTCGTCGGCCAGCGGCTGCTTGTACAGGCGCTTGAAGCCGTTGACCGCGTCTTTGCCGGCCGGGTAGTTGGGTGCCAGCGCGATCACCTTCTTGTAGCCCTTGCTGGCGGCGTACTGGCCGGCGGCCTCGTGCATCGCATCGTTCTGGTAGCTGACGCCGAAGAAGTACGGGCTGCACTGCGCGCCAGCCAGCTGGCTGGGGCCGGCATTGGGCGTGAGGTAGGGCACCTTGGCCGCGGCCAGCAGCGGCGCCACGGCCAGCGCCACGTTGCTGGCCACCGGGCCGGTGAACAGGTTCACCTTGTCCTGTTGCAGGAAGCGCTCGACCACCTGGCGCGCCTGCTGCGGGTTGCCTGCGGTGTCGGCCACCAGCAACTCGGCCGGCTGGCCGCCGAGCTTGCCGCCCAGAAGCTTGAGGCCCAGGTTGAGGCCGTCGCGCACCTCGGCGCCGGGGCCGGCGAAAGGCCCCGACAGATCGAGCGCGGCGCCCACCTTGAGGGTCTGGGCGGAGACACCGGCCACGCCGAAGGCCAGCGCGGCAGCGGCGACGCGAAGAAGAGCATGAGGACGCATGGTGGGCAACTCCGTGGGGAAGGGGAATCAGAGGCGGTTGAGGGGGCGGTCGGGGTCGGCCAGCGCGGCCGGGTCCACCGGCTGGCCGGATTCGATGAGGCGGCGCGCCAGCCGCATGTCGCGCGCGGCATTGGCACCCAGCGCCGCGATCACACGGCCTTCGTGCAGATGGAACAGCAGGAAGCGGTCTTCGTCGGGCCGGCCGCGCATCACGGCGTGGCAGCCCGGTCGGTAGACGCCGTAGACCTGCAGGTTGACGCCGAACTGGTCGGACCAGAACCAGGGCAAGGGCGGCGCTTCGGCCGGCTTGCCCAGCATCGCGCGGGCCACGGCAATGCCCTGGTGCTGCGCGTTCTGCCAAGACTCCAGCCGCACCGCATCGCCGGCCCAGGGGTTGGGCGCGCGGGCCACGTCGCCGGCGGCGTAGATGTCGGCATCGCTGCTGCGGCCCTCGGCATCCACGCACACGCCATCGGCGCAGGCCAGGCCGGCCTCGCGGGCCAGTTCGTCGTTGGGCACCAGGCCCACGCCCACCACCACCGTGTCGCCGGCCAGCAGGCTGCCGTCCTGCAGACGCACGGTGACGCCGGTGACGGTTTCAGTTGGGGCTTCGTTGATGGCCTCGACCTGGCTGCCCAGCAGCACACGCACGCCATGGCGGGCATGCAGCGCCCGCAGCAGGGCCGAGGCTTCGGCCGGCACGCTGCGTTCACACAGCCGCGGCCGGGCCTCCACCACGGTGACCGACAGGCCTTGCGCATGCGCGGTGGCCGCCACTTCCAGGCCGATCCAGCCGCCACCGATGACCAGCAGCCGGCCGCCCGGCTGCAGCGCAGCGCCCAGGCGCCGGGCATCGTCCAGCGTGCGCAGCGTGTGCACCTGCGGCAGATCCATGCCCGGCACCGGCAGCCGGCGCGGGCGCCCGCCGGTGGCCAGCAGCAACCGGTCGTAGGGCAGCGCCGTGCCATCGGCCAGCTGCACCGTGCGCGCGTCGCGGTCTATGCGCAGCGCGCGGGCACCGGCGCGCCAATCCAGGTTCAGGCCGGCCCACACGTCGGGCGGAAACAGGTGCGTGCTTTCGGGCTGTGCCCGGCCGGCCAGCACCGCCTTGGACAACGGCGGCCGCTCATAAGGCGGGTGCGGCTCTTCACCCACCACCGTCAGCGTGCCGTCGAAGCCTTCGCTGCGCAGCGTGTGGGCGGCCCAACCGCCCGCCTGCCCGCCACCCAGGATGACGATGCGCTTCATGGCGCCTGCACTTCCAGCCGCCCGCCCTGCACGCGGGTCTTGTACACGCGCACCGGCGTCACGCACGGCGCCTTGCGGGCTTGCCCGGTGCGCAGGTCGAACAGGCCCTGGTGCAGCGGGCATTCGATGCAGCCGTCTTCCACGAAGCCCTCGGACAGCCGGGCCACCTCGTGGGTGCAGATGTCGTGCACCGCGAAGAACTCGTCGCCCTGACGCACCACGGCCACCGGTTCACCGGCCACCGTCACCGCGCGCGGCTCGTCTTCCTGGAAGGCGGCGGTGTCGCCCACGTCTTGCCATTGGCTCATGGTGGGCTCCTTCAGATGGGCGTGGCCAGCAGGGTGTAGACGCGCGAGGTGTCGTACACCGCATGCTTGCGCCGGTAGCGCCATTGCCCGTCCACCTTGACCACGGTGTCGCGGTAGCAGCCGGCCTGGTACACCACCGAATCACCGGCCAGGCCGGTGTTGACGACGATGTAGCTGGAGGTGGTCTCCACCACGTCGCCGTCGATCCTCTCGATCGTCAGGCCGCTGACCGCATGGCGGTAGGTGTGCGCCTCGTAGATGTTGGCGTGCCGGGTGGCCACCACGCGGTCGCGCATCATCGCGCGGTTGCGGCAGAAGACGATGGGCGCCGGCAGGCCGCGGTCGTCGTTCTCCTTGCTGATGATCTTGTACTCGGCGTCTTCGGTGAACAGCTCGGGCCACTGGTCGAGCTGGCCGCTGTCGAGCAGGTGCACATAACGCTGCTGGAGGGCATTGATCTCCAGCCACAGGATGAGTTGCTGGTCCATCTTCAGTACCCCATGGCCTTCTGGTAGCCGGCCCAGAAGCGGCGGATCAGGCTTTCGGTGATGTTGGTGCGCGTCTCGTCGGGTGCGTCCAGCCCCATGCCCATGAACGAGACCTTGTCGCCATCACGCACGGTGCCACGCTGCACCAGTTCGGTGGCCTCGGTGTCTTCCATGCTGATGTAGCCGGCCGGCCCCACCAGGTTGGCCTGCAGCAGCCGCATCTCGCGCAGCTCGGGCGTGTCGTCCTCGTAGCCGAAGAAATGGAACACCAGCTCGAAGTTGCTGGGCCCCTTGGGCAGCAGCTGGCGGGCCACCAGCGTGTTGTGGATCTGCTGGATCACCAGTTGCGGAAAGATCGGCTGGATGTGGTTGGTGCAGTCCTCGTCGAACTCCTTGATCTGCCCCAGCAGGTAGCCGTCTTCCAGGCTGAAGCCTTCCTGCATCGAGCGGATGTCCTGCTGCTTGTAGGCCGCCGCGGTGTCCGCCTCCACCGGCGGCTTGGTCACGGTGATGAGGCTGTGCAGGCCGTGCTGCGCATCGGGCAGTGAGCGCGCCTGCATGCCCACGCGGAAGATGTTGAAGGTGGTGTGGAACAGGTGCAGCAAGCTGGCGTGGTAGGGGTCCTTCACGTTCTCGAAGTACAGCTTCCAGTTGCTCTTGCTGTACTGCCGCGTGCAGCCCAGGTACACCGTGGGCTTGTGGAAGATGCGGTCCACCCAGGGCTTCATCTCCGGGCCCAGATAGTCTTCGATCGGCGGCGCCTCGTCGCTGAAGGTGGCGAAGATCAGGCCCTTGTAGTTCACCGCGCGCAGCTTCTGCAGGCCGTGGTCCTCGGGCTTGAAGGCCTTGGTCATGCCGGCCAGCGTGCCGTTGTCGGTGCGGATGCCACGGCGGAACGGCAGGCCCTGCAGGTCGCCTTCGCAGTTGTAGGCCCACTGGTGGTACACGCAGGTGTGGCTGGCCGCGTTGCCGTGCTTTTCACGGCACACCATCGCGCCGCGGTGGGCGCAGCGGTTCACCCAGCAGGCAAAGCCGCTGGCCGTGCGCGTGACCACCACCGGCGTGTCGCCGACGAAGGTGCTCTTGAAGTCGTGCACGTTGGGCAGCTCGGCGGCCAGGGCCACGAAGCTCCAGTAAGGGCCGCGGTAGAGGCGCTCCTGCTCGCGGTCGTACACCGCCTGTGAACTGAACACCGCATAAGGCACGGACGACCCGTCCGCCTGCGGGAAGGAGATGGAACGCTCGCTGGGCGCGCGTTCCTGGATGGGCGTGTCCGCCATGGGCTTCACCTGTTGCGTGACTTGACGCTGTCAGTGTCCAGACCCGGGAATGCCATACCTATCCAGCTTTGGCAGTCTTCGCGCACAGTCGGTCCACTTCTTGCGAAACCCACGCACCCCCCACCCACCACGCACCAGAAATGGCACTGACCCTCTCAAGCAAAGCCCTCGCGCCGCTCACGGCGCATTGCTTGTTCCGGTCGGACGAGCGTGTGGCCGTGCACGACCATGTGGCGCGCGAGCTGGCCGACCACTCGCTGCGCTGGCGCCGCGGCGCCCCCGACGCGGTGATGCACAAGGGCCGCACCGAGCACCTGCATGTCTACATGCTCAAGTACGGTGCCGAGGTGGAGGTCACGCCGCACCCGTTCGACGACTTCTGCCTGGTGCATACCTCGCTGGTGGGCGGGCTGGAGATCGAGACCGACGACCAACGGCTCTACATCGCCGAAGGCCGCTCGGCGGTGCTGCCGGCGCGACGCGGCGTGCGGCTGCACTGGCAGCCGGGCACCGCGCAGCTCATCGTCCGCGTACCGCACAACCTGCTGCGAGAAGTCACCGGCATGCAGGCCGAGCAGCCGGTGGACATCGGGCCCGGGCATGTGCTGCCGCGCGAGCACACCGCGCTGTGGGACCTGCACACCGAGGCACTGCTGGGTGCGATGTCGCTGACCTCCGACACGCCGATGCGCGCGGCCTGGCTCACCCACTTCGAGCGCAGCGTGGCCATGTTCGTGGCGGCGCAGGCGCGCACCGCCCAAGGCAGCGGCCAACCCACGGAAGCCCCGGTGCCGGTGGACCACGGCACGGTGGCAGGCGGCAGCCGCCAGGCCCAGCGCATCGACGCAGTGATGCACTACATCGACAGCCACATTGGCGCGCCCATCAGCCTGGAAGACCTGGCGCGCGCCGGCAACATGAGCGTGCGCACGCTGCACCAGCTGTGCGCACAGGTGCACGACCTGTCGCCGATGGCCTGGGTGCGTGAACGCCGGCTGCAGGCCGCCCGCCGCTACCTGCGGCTGCATCCGCAAGCCACCGTGACCGACACGGCGCTGCGCTTCGGCTTTGCGCACGCGGGGCGCTTTGCCAGCTACTACAAGGCCCGCTTCGGCGAAATGCCGAGCCAGACGCAGGCGCGCGCTTAGCGGGCAGCCAGGGCGCGATGCTCAGGCTCAGCGCGGCATGAAGGCCGCGATGTTTTTCGCCTGAATCTGCCGCACGACCTCGTCGGCCATCGATTGCGCGCGGGCCAGCAGCTGGGCCGACATCTCCACCTTCTGCGCATGCGTCAGCTGCGGATCGCGGCCCAGATCGTCGTAGATCATCAGCTGCACCAGCTCGTGCCGGTTGCTGGCGGCGCAGTACATCGGGTCTTGCAGGCATTGCAGGGCCAGCATGCTGTCATCCGCCGCCGTACACGGCGCGCCAAAAGCGCATTCAGCCAAAGGCCCGACGTGGCTCAACGGCAGGGCCGAGGTCTCGGCCATCGGGTCCGCTTCGGTGTCGAATCGACGGCCGTTGAACCACACGACGGGCGGTTGCTCGCCACCGGGCACCGTCATCGGCAACAGCACATGGGCCATGACGGGGTCGAACCGCTGCAAGGCCGCCGCCAGTGCCTGGGCGCGGTCACCGCGCTTGAACACCAGGTCGTTGAGCGCATTGAGGATCGGGTCGGGCTGGCCGGGTCGCATGTAGTTGGTCAGGGCGAACGACCCGTTGTTCTCGTCGCCCACGAGGCTGCTGCACCAGGCATCCAACCTGGCGGTGGTGGACTGGTGTCGCGCATACAGCGGGTGGTTGACGTCCATGTCCATGCGTGCCGTGCCGGGCTGTTTCGAGGCTTCCACCTCGCTGCAGAAGGTACCGATGCGCTGCGCCAGCACCAGGCCGCCCAACTCCGGCCGCGCCTGCGCCTCGTTCAACAGCGCGCGCAGGTTGGTCGACAGCCGCAGGCGCGACAGCCACTCGCTGCGCTGGCGCAAGCCGGGGTCGACGGGTGCGGCGGCGGGCGGCACCGCCGGCATGGGCTCGGAGGCAGCGGCGATCGGCTCGAACACGGGCGTCTGTGCGGCGGGCGGCCAGAGTCCCGTGTCCACCGGGCCGGGGCTGCGCACCTCCAGCGGCGGGTGAGGCACAGGCTGCCGCGCCAGCAGCCAGACGACCCCGCACGCGCCCAGCAGCAAGACCACCCACACCCACTTTTTCCGCCGGCTCGACACCATCGACCACTCCCTGGACGAGCGCATTGGAGGCGAACTTGCCGGTCGAGGTCAATCGGCCAAGCCCGGCGCGCGCCGAGCTGCCCAGGCGCAGAAATGCCTTGCGCCGCGGCGAGATGGCAGCGGCGCCCTGGAGCGAGTTTCGTGAAGCGTTCGTCTGGTACCTCGACCGCAGCCCCATGGCGGCTGACGCCTTCCGCATCCAGGTTGTTGCAGCCATCGATGGACTGCATGAGCAAGCCGACATGTGGCCGTCCAATGAGGACGGTCTTCACTACCGCGTGCTATCGCTTCCCCTGCACCGTCTGGTACGAGTTTCAGACAGCAGATCGCACTGGTATCGCTGCCCAATGCGGCCGCCATCAACCCCCCACCCCCACCCCACCCCCAAACGCCTTCAACGCAAACGCAATGAACCCCTGCAGCTTCGGCGACCGCTGGCGCTCGGGCGCGTACAGCAGGTGCATCGGCCGGCGCGGCAGCGCATAGGGCTGCAGCAGCGGTTGCAGCCGGCCCTGGGCGACGTCGTCGGCCACCATCACCTCGGGCAGCATGGCCAGGCCCAGGCCGGCCAGCGCCGCGCGCCGCAGGGCCTGCGCATGGTTGACCGATACCGGGCCGCGCACCGGCACCGCCACCTCGCCGCCGTCGGGCGCGGCAAAGCGCCATTGCTGCTCGGTCCAGCGCCATTCGGTGCCGGCGGGGTAGGTGAACACCAGGCAGTCATGCGCGGCCAGGTCCTGCGGCTGCCGCGGCTCACCCCGGCGCGCCAGGTAGTCGGGTGAGGCGCACAGGCTCAGCCCGTAGTCGCGCAGCCGGCGGGCCACCAGCCGCGGCGTGTCCAGCGTGCCTAGTCTCAGCGCGGCGTCGAAGCCTTCGTCCACCAGGTCCACCAGGCGGTCGGTGAGCACCACGTCCACCTTCACCGCCGGGTGCAGCGCCAAGTAGTCGGGCAGCTGCGGCATCAGCGCTTCGGCCCCGAAGGCCGGCGTGGCGGTGATGCGCAGCGTGCCGCCGGCGCTGGCCTGTGCGTCTTCGGCCAGGCGCTCGGCGGCGTCGATCTGGCCCAGTATGTCGACGCAGCGCGCGTGGTACTGCGCGCCGAAGGGCGTGAGGCTTTGCCGGCGCGTGGTGCGGTTCAGCAGCGGCAGGCCCAGCCGCTGTTCCAGCGCCCGCAGGTGGTTGCCCACCATGGTGGTGGACATCTCCAGCCGCTGGCCGGCGGCGGTGAGGCTGCCGGCATCGACCACCGCGACGAACACCTGCATGGCTTGGTGAAGGTCCATCTTCAACTCTGGGTGGATAGTGATTGCAGCGCCGGCATGTTTATCCAGCCTGGCGCACTAAACATACTGCCATGGCCTTGCGGCGCCCACCACCCTTTCAGGAGCCCCCATGAACGCCGACGCCTTGCTGGACCCGCCTGCCACCCTGCCCGCCACCCCCGCCCTGCCCGCCTGGCGCGTGGCGCCCGCGGCGCTGATGGACACCTACGCCCCCTCCGACGTCGAGTTCGTGGCCGGCCGTGGCGCCACGCTGTGGGACGCGCAGGGCCGTGCGTACCTGGATGCGATCGCCGGCGTGGGCGTGAGCCTGCTGGGCCATGCCCACCCGGCCCTGGTGGCCGCCATCGCCGACCAGGCGGGCCGGCTCCTGCATGTCTCCAACCTGTGCCACAGCCCGTGGGCGCAGCAGCTGGCCGAGCGGCTGACTGCGCTGTCGGGCCTGCGGCGCGCGTTCTTCTGCAACTCGGGCGCGGAGGCCAACGAAGCCGCGCTCAAGCTGGCGCGGCTGCATGCGCAGCGCCGTGGTGTGGCCCAGCCGCTGGTGCTGGTGATGGACGGCGGCTTCCACGGCCGCACGCTGGCCACGCTCTCGGCCAGCGCCAGCCCCGCGGTGCGCGCCGGCTTCGGCCCGCATGTGGAAGGCTTCCTGCGGCTGCCCTTCGGCGACCTGGCGGCGGTGGCCGCGGCCCAGGCGGCCCATGGCGACCGCATCGTCGCGCTGCTGGTAGAGCCGGTGCAGGGCGAAGGCGGCGTCCACCTGGCGCCGCCCGGCTACCTGCGCGGCCTTCGCACGCTGTGCAGCCAGCATGGTTGGCTGCTGATGCTGGACGAGGTGCAGACCGGCCTGGGGCGCACCGGCCGCTGGTTCGCGGGCCAGCACGAAGACGTGCAGCCCGACGTGATGACGCTGGCCAAGGGCCTGGCCGGCGGCGTGCCCATCGGCGCCTGCCTGGCCGACGGCGCGGCGGCCGAACTGTTCACGCCCGGCAGCCATGGCAGCACCTTCGGCGGCAACCCGCTGGCCTGCCGCGCCGCCTGCACCGTGCTCGATGTGATGGCGCGCGAAGACCTGGTGGCCCGCGCCGCCCAGCGCGGCCAGGCCTTGCTGGCCGGCCTGCAGGCCGCCCTGGCCGGCGATCCGCGCGTGCGCGCGGTGCGCGGCCTGGGCCTGATGATCGGCATCGAACTCGACCGGCCCGCTCGCGAACTGGCGCTGCGTGCGCTGCAGCGCCACCGGCTGCTGATCAACGTCACCCATGGCACGGTGATCCGCCTGCTGCCGCCGTTGGTGCTGACGGTGGCCGAGGCGCAGGCCATCGTCAGCGCGGTGGTGGACTTGGTGAAGGGGATGGACGCCGGCTGACGCATGATCGGCCCATGCACCTGTTGATGTCCGATGCGCTGCGGCTGGAGCCGCTGACCCCTGAACATGCCGAGTCCATGCTGCCGGTGCTCGCCGACCCGGCGCTCTACGAGCACCTGGACTACGGGCCACCGCCCTCGCTGGAGCACTTGCGCGAGTCTTTCGCGCGCATGGCGCGCGGCCGCTCGGCCGATGGCAGCGAGCAGTGGTTCAACTGGGTGGTGCGGCCGCTGCAGGCCGGCCAGCCGGGTGAGCCGGTGGGTTATGTGCAGGCCACGGTCATCGCCCCGGGCGTGAGCTGGGTGGCCTGGGTGTTCGGCAGCCGGCACTGGGGCCGCGGCCTGGCGCGGCAGGCCGCCGCGCTGATGATCGAGCACCTGCAGTCGGTGCATCGCATCGGCCTGCTGCTGGCTTCGGCCGAGCCGGGCAACCAGCGGTCGATCGGCCTGATGCAGAGGCTGGGCATGCGCCCGGCCACGCCGGAAGAAGCCGCGCCGCTGGGGCTGTCGCCGCGCGAAGTGCTGTACCTGAAGGTGCTGCCGGTGCCGGTGGAGGACGCACCGGCCACGCCCGACCCGGCCACCGGCTGGCGCTTGCAGCTGGCCGACAGCGAATTGGCCGCGGTGCAGGCACAGCCCGACGGCCGGTGGCTGCTGACGCTCTCGGCCGCCGCCATGGTGTCGCCCGAGGGCGTGGCCGGCTATGCGCGTGGCGTGGCGCTGCAGTGGGTGCTGCCCCCTGACGCGGCGCCCCCGCCCGCCCTCTTCGGCCGCATCCGCGATGGCCGGGTGCGCCTGCGGGGAAGCTGGCACGGGGAACTGCGTCTGCCGTGCCGCGACCAGCCGGCCGAGCGCATCGAGCTGCAGCTGCCCCACGGCGAGGTGCTGGAGGTCGACCTGCAAGCCATCAGCGTGCAGCTGGCGCCGGATTGGCGTTTCAGCGAATCACTGGCCTGTTGAAGCAAGTTTGGGGCTGTAAATAAGCAAAGGGCCACCGCAGGGTGGCCCTTCTCGCTACCGGACGACGCAGCGTTCAAGCTGCATCGACGGGGTCTTGGCGCCGGTCACGGGTTCCGGGATTCCGCCCAATGGTGCGGTCGGTTGTTCGCCTCGTTCTGGTCGCTATTGTGCGCAGGGCTGGGCAGACCCATCGAAGGAACAAGCCCCCTTCGCACGTGCTGTTTGACGCCGCGCCGCTGTAGGACAAGCGCCACATCGGTGTTCGGGCCCGTCTGGTGGCGGAACGCACAAGCGCTTGCGAGCATCCAAGTCGACACATCTGTATCTCAACCACGAAGGAGCCCCCCATGACGCAGCACGCACAGATCGTTGGCGAGGTCTTCTATCGCGAAGGCGACGGCCCCCAGATCCAGATTCGCCCCGGCCCGGTGGAGGTGGAGCTGACCGAGCGCGACGCCACCCTGAGCTGGGACGAAGGCGAATCGCGCGGCCTGACGGCCATGCCGCTGACCGAGTACAAGCGCTTCGTCGCCGAAGGCGCCATCCGCCTCGACGATGCGCCACAGGCCGCCCCGCAGGAAGCACCGCCGCAGCCGGTGTGAGTGCCGCGGGTAAGCTCCGGCCCGTTCCGGCTGGCGCCCCCGCACCCTGTCCATGAGGCGTCCGGGCGCCTGGCCGGTGGTTGTGCCACCTTCCAGGAGAACCCGATGCGCCTTGCCCTTGCCGCCCTGCCCTCGCTGGCGGCCGCCTTCGCAGCCCTTGCCACTGTGGCCGCGCTGCCTGCCGCCCATGCCGCCGATGCGGTGAAGGTGGGCTTCATCAGCACCTTGTCGGGCCCCGGCGCCGCGCTGGGCATCGACATCCGCGACGGCTTCAACCTGGCGCTCAAGCACACCGGCAACCAGCTCGGTGGCCGGCCTGCGGAAGTGATCGTGGCCGACGACCAGCAAAGCCCCGACGTGGCGCGCCAGCTGGCCGACCGGATGATCAAGCGCGACAAGGTCGACTTCATGACCGGCATCGTGTTTTCCAACGTGATGCTGGCGGTGGGTGCGCCCACCTTCGCGGCCAAGACCTTCTACCTGAGCGCCAACGCCGGCCCCTCGCAGTACGCGGGCGAGCAGTGCAACCCGTACTTCTTCAGCGTCAGCTACCAGAACGACAACCAGCACGAGGCGGTGGGCAAGACGGTGCAGGACAAGGGCTTCAAGCGCGTGGCGCTGCTGGCGCCCAACTACCCGGCGGGCAAGGACGCGCTGACCGGCTTCAAGCGCTTCTACAAGGGCGAGGTGGTGCAGGAGATCTACACCAAGCTGGGCCAGCTGGACTATGCGGCCGAACTGGCCCAGGTGCGTGCGGCCAAGCCCGATGCGATGTACATCTTCCTGCCGGGCGGCATGGGCATCAACTTTGTCAAGCAATACGTGGCTTCGGGCATGTCCAAGGACGCCACGCTGTTCGGCCCCGGCTTCTCGGCCGACGAGGACGTGATCGGCGCGGTGGGCGCGCCGATGCTGGGCATGTTCAACACCTCGCAATGGGCGCACGACCTGGACAACGCGGCCAACAAGCGCTTCGTGGCCGATTTCCAGAAGGCCTATGGGCGGCTGCCCACGCTGTATGCCTCGCAGGGCTATGACGCGGCCATGCTGATGGACGCCGCGGTGCGTGACACCAAGGGCCAGCTGGGCGACAAGGCCGCCGTGCGGCAGGCGCTGAAGGCCGCCAAATTCAACTCGGTGCGCGGCAGCTTCAAGTTCAACGCCAACCAGTTCCCGATCCAGGACTACTACCTGCGCGTGGTGACGCAGGACGCGCAGGGCCGCATCACCAACCGCACGCTGGGCACGGTGTTCAAAGGCCACACCGACGCCTACGCCGCCGCCTGCAAGATGTCGTGAGCGCGACGCTGTTGGCGGAGCAGGCCCTCAACGGCCTGCAGTTCGGGCTGATGCTGTTCCTGCTGGCCGCAGGGCTGACGCTGGTGTTCGGCATCATGGACATGATCAACCTGGCCCACGGCTCGCTGTACATGGTGGGGGCCTACCTCACCGCGGCGGCCACGCAGGCCAGCGGCTCCTTCCTGCTGGGGCTGGGCGCCGGCATCGTGGGCACGGCGCTGTTTGGCGTGGCGCTGGAACTGACGGTGCTGCGGCGCCTGTACCAGCGCGACCACCTGTCGCAGGTGCTGGGCACCTTCGCCATCCTGCTGATGTGCAACGAGGCGGTGCGCATGCTGTGGGGCCCGCAGCCGCTGATGCTGAACCTGCCGGCGCCGGTGGCCGGCCCGGTGGAGCTGTGGCCGGGCTTCAGCTACCCGGTCTACCGGCTGGTGATCATCGCCGCGGGGCTGCTGGTGGCGCTGGGGCTGTACCTGGTGATCACGCGCACCCGCCTGGGCATGCAGGTGCGCGCCGGTGCCCACCACCGCGAGATGGCCATGGCCATGGGCGCCAATGTGCAGCGCCTGTTCACCGGCGTGCTGGCCGCGGGCGCGGCGCTGTGCGCGCTGGCCGGCGGCCTGCTGGGCCCGCTGCTGGCGGTGCAGGTAGGCATGGGCGAGAGCATCCTGATCCTCGCCTTCGTGGTGGTGGTGATCGGCGGCATCGGCTCGGTGCGCGGCGCGCTGGTGGGCGCGCTGCTGGTGGGCGTGGTCGATACCGTGGGCCGCAGCTTCGTGCCCTGGGCGCTGGGCGGCCTGCTGGGGCCCGAGGCGGCCTCCGGCGCCGGTCCGGCGCTGGCCTCCATCCTCATCTACCTGCTGATGGCGGCGGTGCTGTTCTGGAAACCGCAAGGGCTGTTTCCGGCCCGGGGCTAGGCACTGGCCGGTGCACGCACCAGCAGCACCGGCACCGGGGCCAGGCGCAGCACCTGTTCGGCATCGCTGCCCAGCAGCAGACGGCCGACGCCGCGGCGGCCGTGGGTGCCCAGCACGATGAGGTCGGCCTGCCAGCGGCCGGCCTCGTCGGCCACCGCGTCGCACACGCGGGTGGCGAAGCTGTCGCACAGCACCGGCTCGGCGGGCACGCCCGCCACCTCGGCCCGGGCGCAGGCCTGCTGCAGGATGGCCTGGCCGGCCTCGCGCATCAGCGGCATCACGTCGCCCGCGAAGGCGGCGCCGGTCTCGAAACCGGTGGCGAAGGTGAGCTCGTCCACCACGTGCAGCAGCCGCAGCCGGCCGCCGGTGCTGCGGGCCAGGCGGATGGCTTCTTCCAGCCCGCGCAGCGAGGTGGGGCTGCCGTCCACGGGCACGAGGATGCGTTGGTAGGCCATGGCGTTGCTTTCGAAGTGGGGGGTCTGGGCACCAGTGTGGCCAGCCCCCGGCAGGCGCCCCTTGATGCCGGTCAAGCCCTGTCGCCGGCATCGCAGCGCCCCGCGGCTACAGTGCAAGCAGGGCTGCGACACGAACGACGGCCCCCTTAACCATCCACAGGAGCTGCCATGACCGACCTTTCGAAAGAACACGCCATCCAGGATCGCATCACCGAGGGCCTGCGCCACGCGGTGGACGATGCCGATGCGCTGATCAAGTCGGGCCTGAAGCAGGGCGACGAACAGGTGCAGGCCCTGCGCGACCGCCTGGCCTCGCGCCTGCAGCACAGCCGCGAGCAGCTGCAGATGCTGGAAGAAGAAGCGATGCTGCGCGCCCGCAGCGCCGCCCGCGCGGTGGACACCCAGGTGCATGCCCACCCCTATGCCGCCATCGGCGTGGCCGCCGCCGTGGGCGTGCTGGCCGGCCTGCTGGTGGCCATGGCCCGCGAGCGGTGAGGTTGGCCCCCAAGCTCGCTGCGCTCGCGCCCCCCCAAGGGGGATCTCAGTCCCTTGGGGCGGCCCGGCGGGACTGAGGTTAGCCCCCAAGCTCGCTGCGCTCGCTGCCCCCCCAAGCAACTGTGTTCGAAGTCAAGCCTCTGACGCGGGCTGCAGGTGCTTGGCGGCGTCCCAGGTGGCCTGGTCTCGCAGCATGGCGTTGAGCACGGTCAGCAGCTTGCGCATGCAGGCCACCAGCGCCACCTTCTTGGGCTTACCGGCGGCCACCAAGCGCGCGTAGAAGGCCTTGACGGCCGGGTTGAACCTGACCGCCGACAGCGTGGCCATGTACAGCACCGCGCGCACATCGGCGCGCCCGCCCCATGTGCGTCGCTTGCCCTGGCGCTTGCCGGAGTCATTGGCCAGCGGCGCCACCCCCACCAGCTTGGCGATCTGGCGGCGTTGCAGCTTGCCCAGCTCCGGCAGGATCGCCGTCAGGGTGATGACCGTCACCGGCCCCACGCCCTTGACGCTGTCGAGCAAGGTGCGCTGCTGCTTGAAATGGCGGTCCAGGTGGTCGTCGGTGTCCTTGTCCACCATCTCGATCTGGCGGTCCAGCAGGCGCAGCACCTGTTGGATGCTGCGTACGGCCTTGGGCAAGGTCGTCTGCTGCAGCCGGTTGGCCTCGGCCACGCGCATGTCCACCAGCTGCCTGCGGCGCGCCACCAGCGCCGCCAGCTCGGCGCGCTGCGGCTCCTGCGGGGCGGTGATGTAGGCGGCACGGTCCGGATGCACGGCCAGCACGTTGGCGAAGTCGCGCAGCACGCGGGCGTCGACCTGGTCGGTCTTGGCCAGCACGCCCATCGACTTGGCGAAGTCACGCGCCTGGCGCGGGTTGATCCGCACCACGCTGAAGCCCGCTTCCTGCAAGGCCAGCACCAGCGCGCGTTCGTAGCCACCGCTGGCCTCCAGCACCACCAGGTCGACGTCGGCCTGCCGGCACATCGCGATCACCTCGTCGTGTCCCGCGGTGTCGTTGCCCAGGCGCCGCATCGAGGTGTCCAGGCTGACATCGAAATGCTGCTTGGCCACGTCGATACCGACGTTGATGCGACGATCCACGTTCGCTACCCCACCTTGCGGATGCATGCTCATGATTGGCAACTGTTCGGGCTACACGGTTGGACAAGACGGGCCGCTGCGTTGACCTCAGGCTTGGGGACGAGCTGCAAGCTCGAGGGGGCATCAGGTTTGGCGCAGCAACCGCGACACGGTCGGCCTTCAGAGAAACTCTGGAGGGCTGGGTCGGGAAGATACAAGGGGGATCTCAGTCCCTTGGGGCGGCCCGGCGGGACTGAGGTTAGCCCCCAAGCTCGCTGCGCTCGCTGCCCCCCGAGGGGGCGCTCAGTCCCTTGGGGCGGCCCGGCGGGACTGAGGTTAGCCCCCAAGCTCGCTGCGCTCGGCGGCGGGCCGGCCCCGGCGGCTCAAGATGCGGGTGGGCAGGCCGAAGACAGAAGACCTCAGGCCGTCAAAGGCCCTTCTCGACCGCGCCCTGCCCGTGCACACCGCCCGCCCCTGCCCGCTGCCGCTCAAGCCGACCGCCGCCGTGCCCGCACGGCGCGGTGACGCGGCCTGGAGCGGCCGATGAAGCCGCTGATCGACGCCCTGGAGCGCCGCCTGGCGCTGGAGCGGGCCGCCCGCAAGCTGGCGCAGCAGGAGCTAAAGGACACCCAGGCCCGGCTGGACCGGCTGCTGGCCGAACAGGAAGCCACGGTGCGCGCACGCACCGAAGAAGCGCGCCAGGCGCGCGACGAGGCGCTGGCCGCCAGCAATGCCAAGAGCGCCTTCCTGGCCAACATGAGCCATGAGATCCGCACGCCGCTGACTTCCATCATCGGCTTTGCCGAGCTGTTGATGCAGCCCGGCCGCAGCATGGTGGACCGCGAGGAGGCGCTGCAGGCCATCATCCGCAACGGCCGCCATCTGCTGGAGGTCATCAACGACATCCTGGACCTGGCCAAGATCGAGACGCAGCAGGTGGACCTGGAGCAGCTGGACCTGCCGCTGCCGGTGCTGCTGCGCGACCTGAACGCGCTGGTGGCCGGCCGCGCCGCCGAGCGCGGGCTGGACTTCCAGGTGCTGCCCCAGCTGCCGCTGCCGCCCAGCCTGCGCACAGACCCCGTGCGCCTGAAGCAAGTGTTGCTGAACTTCCTGAGCAACGCCATCAAGTTCACGCCGCGCGGCAGCGTGATGCTGGAGCTGGCCTACCTGCCTGAGGTGCCGGCCATGCGCTTCGTGGTGGCGGACACCGGCATCGGCATGTCGCCGGCGCAGCTGGCACGGCTGTTCCAGCCCTTCACCCAGGCCGATGCCTCGACCACGCGCAAGTTCGGCGGCTCGGGCCTGGGGCTGTACATCTCGCACCAGCTGGCCACGCTGCTGGGCGGCCGGCTGAGCGTGGAAAGCGAACCGCAGCGCGGCAGCCGCTTCACGCTGGAATTGCCGCTGCCGGCGCCGGTGCCGCGCGCCGAGCTGCTGACGATGGAAGGCGACCTGGTGGACTATGGCCGGGGCGACTTCGCGATCACGGCGATCTCGGTGCCCGAGCTGGCAGGCCGTGTGCTGCTGGCCGAGGACGGCATCGACAACCAGCGGCTGCTCACCGCCTTCTTGAAGCAGGCGGGCCTGGGCGTGACCGTGGCCGGCAACGGCAAGGAAGCGGTGGAGCTGGCCTTGCGCCAGGACTTCGACCTCATCCTCATGGACATGCAGATGCCGGTGATGGACGGCGAGACCGCCGCGCGGCGGCTGCGTGCGTCGCACTGCAAGGCGCGCATCATCGCCCTGACCGCCAACGTGATGAAGGGCGACGTGCAGCGCTACCGCGACGCCGGCTGCAACGACGTGCTGGCCAAGCCGGTGGACCGCGAGCGCTTCTACGAGGTGATCCGCGAGCACCTGGGACTGGGCTTCGAGGGCGACGAGAACGAGGCCGCCTTCCAGCGCGAGATGATGCAGCTGCGCCAGGCCTTCCGCGCCGGCCTGCCGGCGCAGGTGGAAGCCATCCGCCAGGCGCTGCGGGTGGCCGACTGGGGCACGCTGGGCCGCGTGGTGCACACCTTGCGTGGCACGGCCGGCTCCTTCGGCCATGCGGCGCTGAGCGAGCATGCCGCCGACGTGGAGATCGCGCTGCGCGGCAGCCATCCGATGCGCGCGGCCGTGCTGTGCGAAGGCCTGCTGCTGGAAGCGACGGCGGTGCTGCGCCGGCCCGAGCCGGTGACGGTGGCCGGCTGCTGAGCCTGGCCCTCCTTACAGGGGAAAGCGCTGCTCCGGCAGCGCGCGCAGCCAGTCCAGCGCCTGCGGCGCCGGCATCGGGCGCGAAACCAGGTAGCCCTGCACCTCGGTGCAGCCGGCGGCGCGCACCTGGGCCAGTTCCTCGGCGGTTTCCACGCCTTCGGCCACCACGTGCATGCCCAGCGAGGCCCCCAGCATCGCGCAGGCCTTGACGATGCCCTGCTTGCCGCGGTCTTCACCCAGGCTGGTGATGAAGGCGCGCTCGATCTTCAGCTCCGAGAACGGAATGCGCGAGAGCTGGAAGAAGCTGGAATAGGCGGTGCCGAAGTCGTCGATGGCCAGGTTGAAGCCCAGCATGCGGATGCGGCCGGTGTTCTCGATGACGGAGGCCAGGTCGGCCATCGCATCGGTTTCGGTGATCTCGATGGTGATCCAGCTGGGGTCCAGCTGCACATGGTCCACCGCGGCCGCCAGTTCCTGGCAGAAGGCCACGTTGGACAGCGACTGCATCGACACGTTGATGGAGGCGCTGACGGCCATGCCCTCCTGCAGGCAGGTGGCCACGAATTCCACCGTGCGGCGCGCCATGTGCAGCGTGGCCTGGTCCAGCAGCTGGTGGCGCTGCAGCGCGGCCACCAGCCGGTCGGGCATCACCACCACACCGTCGGCATCGTGGGCGCGCATCAGCGCCTCGAAGCCGATGATCTCGCCGGTGGCCAGGCGCAGCTTGGGCTGCATCCAGGGCTGCAGCACGTCGCGGTCCAGCAGCGCCAGCAATTCATGGCGTTCCAGCTCGGGCTGGGGCGCCGTGGCTGGGGCCACCGCCGGCGCATGGCGGCCGGGGTAGGCCAGCAGGTCGCGGGCGATGGCTTCAGGCTGCGCCGGCAGCTCGATGACGCCAGCCAGCGCCAGGCCGCAGACCGAGGCCAGCGTGGTGGCCGCCTTGATGACGGCGCGCTGCTGGCGGCTGACGACGAAGAACGCGGGTGCATCGGCCCGGCGGGCCAGCAGCCGCATCAGCTGGAAGGCATCACCGTCGGGAAAGCGCAGCCCGGTGAGCAGCACCGAGGGCAAGGGGCAGCGCGGCTGCATCAGCAGCCGCTTGATGCCCAGCACGTCGTGCACCACCGCGTCGACGCGGGCGCCGGCCTGGCGCAGCGCCTGGGCGATGGCCTCGGCCAGCTCGGGCTCGGGCACCGCCACCCAGACGGTGCAGCGCGGGGCGGCGGGCAACTCGGCCATCGCGGCGGCCTGCGCCGCCTCGGCGGCGCCCAGCATCACGGCGTCAGAGTGCATGGCAGAGCTGGCGCACGTCCTGGAACGAGATCGGCTTGATCAACAGCTCGTTGAAGCCGGCGGCCAGCATGCGCTGCTTGTCCTCGGGCATGCTGTGGGCGGTGTAGGCCACCACGGGCAACTGGGTCAGGCCCAGCTCCTGGCGGATGCGTCGGCACACCTGCTCACCGCCCATCTGCGGCATGCGCAGGTCCAGCAGCACCAGGTGGTAGCTGCGCTCGGCCAGGCAGGCCAGCGCAGCGCTGCCGTCGTCCACCACCTCGGCCTGCCAGCCCAGGCGGCGCAGGAACATGGCCACCAGCTGGCTGTTGAGCTGGTTGTCGTCCACCACCAGAGCCCGCCGCGTGGCGTCGGCGGTGTCGGTGGGGCTGGCGTCGGGTAGGGCCGCCACGCCGGTCAGGTCAGACATCGTGCGTGTCCTCGGTGGAAAGGGAAGAAGGCTGGGCCCGCGAAGGCAGCCACACCGTGGCGGTGGTGCCCTGGCCGGGGGTGGAGGCAAGCGTGAGCTGGCCACCCAGCCGCTGCACCAGCTGCTGCGCCAGCGGCAGGCCCAGGCCGGCGCCCTGGCCGGCATGGTCGAAGCTGCCCAGCGCCGTTTCAAAGCTGTGGAACACGCCGGCCAGCTTGTCGGCCGACATGCCGACGCCGGTGTCGGCGACGTCGATCATCAGAGCGCCGCCCTCACCGCCACGGGCGATGATGGAGACCTCGCCTTCGGCGGTGAACTTCAGCGCATTGGCCACCAGCTGGTCCAGCACGCGGTCCAGCCGCGCGGGGTCGGTGTGCACGTCGTCGGGGCAGCCGGGCTGCAGCGCCAGCCACAGGCGCAGGCCGCGCGCCTGGGCGGTGCCGGCATGGCGCGCATGCAGGTCGCGCAGCCAGGGCGAGACGGCCACGTCCACCGGCTGCACCGGCATGCGGCCGGTCTCGATCTTCACCAGGTCGAGGATGTTGTTCACCATGCCGTGCAACTGGCTGGCACTGGCATGGATCACGGCCGCATGGTCGCGCGCCTCGGCATCGGGGCTGGTGTCGCGGATGGTCTCGGCATAACCCAGGATGCCGTTGAGCGGCGTGCGCAGCTCGTGCGAAACGCTGGCCAGGAAGCGTGTCTTCAGGCGGTTGCCCGCCTGCGCCGCGCTGCGGCCAGCTTCCAGCGCGGCCACCAGCGCGATCTGCCGGTGGGCATGGCGCACCAGCAGCACCATGAAGGCCAGCACCACCAAGCTCACCAGCACGGCACCCGCCAGCGCCGTGCGCCGCAGCTCGTTGGAATCGGCCAGCACCTCGTCCATGCCGACGCCGCACAGCACGATGAGGCCGTACGCATCCAGCCGGCGATAGGCCCACTGGCGGTCGATGCCGTCGATGGGGCTGGCGCTGCGCAGCGTGCCCACCTGCCCGGCCATGGCCTGGCGGAACAATGCGGTCTGCGCGATGTTGTGCAGGCCTGCGTTGTCGGCCGGGCTGGCGCTGGCCCGCACCACGCCGTCCTCGCCCACCAGCATGATGGCGCCATGGCGGCCGAGGTCCACCTCGCCATAGAAGCGCGTCAGGTAGTCGGGCGACATGGACAGCACCACCACGCCATCGAAGCGGCCGCCGGGTGCATCGATGCGGCGTGTGAGCTGGATGGACCACTTGTTGGACACCCGCCCCAGCACCGGCTTGCTGATGAAGAGCTTGTCGGCACCACCCTGGGCATGCACCTTGAAGTGCTCGCGGTCGCGCAGGTCCACCCGCTGGAAGGGCTGGGTGGAATGGCTCACCAGACCATTGGCGCCGATGATGGACACCAGGTGGTACTCAGGCCCGACGACACCACGGGCCAGGAAGGCCCCGACGTCGAACGCGGCGCCCCGTTCCAGGTATTCGTTGCGCACGTAGCGCACGGCCTGGTCGGCACCCTCGATGGTCTTGGTGGTGTGCTCGGCGAAGGCGCGCGTCAGGTTGCCGAGGTTGCGCTGGGCCTGTTGCACCGCGCCGCTGCGTTCTTCCGCCAGCTCGTAGCCGATGCCCAGCCACAACAACGCCAGCAGGAAACCGCTGAGCCCGATGGCCAGTGCCGACTGGCGCAGCGCGGCCCACCATGGCTGCAGCCGCGCGCCCCGGCGGGAGCGCGCCGAAGCCGCGCCGGCCGCCACCGCGTCGGCCGGGCCGGGGGCGGTGGTGCGGGCAAGGGGCTCGAGGGCGGAGAGCGACTGCATCGGTCGGGCCTTGGGGCCGGGTGCCGGCCTGCATCCCGGGCAGGGCGGGACGATGGCGGGTTATCGGCCTGGCGCCGGGGGCCTTGAGCGGGCCGGGGGGCAGACCGCGTCAACGAGCTTGGGGGCAGCACCTCAGTCCCGCAGGGCCGTCCCAAGGGACTGAGATCCCCCTCGGTGGGGCCGCGAGCGAAGTGAGCTTGGGGGCCATGTCAGTCCCGCCGGGCCGTCCCAAGGGACTGAGATCCCCCTCGGGGGGCCGCGAGCGCAGCGAGCTTGGGGGCCAAGTCAGTCCCGCCGGGCCGTCCCAAGGGACTGAGATCCCCCTCGGGGGGGCGCGAGCGCAGCGAGCTTGGGGGCTTAAGTCCCCCGGCCGCCAGGCGCGCCGTCGCCCAGCTGGCTGGCGATGGCCAGCAGCTGCTCGGGCGTCGGGCGGTCCCAGTCGTCGCCGATGGCACCCACCGCGTAGAAGCGGATCATCTCGGCCACCACCAGCGCATGCTGCCAGCCGCTGGTCTGCAGCCGCTTGCGGATGGAGGGGTGCACCTGGCGCGCCTCCATGTCTTCCAGCAGTGCCTGCGACAGCCGGGCCTGCTCCTCGGCCGACAGGCCGGCGATGTCGCGCACGATCTGCTCGCGGCGCTGGCGGATCCAGGCCTCGGTCCAGCGGGCCTCACGGCGCGCCTGCGCGGCGCGGTCTTCTTCGCTGCGGGCTGCGGCCGCGGACTCGGCCGGGCTGGCGGCAGGCGCGTCGTGGCGCTCGATCGCGGCCTTGGCGGCGCGCTGCGTCGCTTCACCCGACAGCAGGGCCTTGAGGTAGCGGAACGGGTCGCGCAGCGGCTCAGGGAAGGCGGTTTCCAGCCGCTTGCGCAAGGCCTCCAGACCTTCGGTGAAGGCCTGCTGGCCATAGGTCTCGATCAGCTCTTCGGCGCGGTTGTCGTCGATGCCCAGTACCCGCGCCTGGGTGACGGCGCTCAGGTCCACCGGCTGCGGCGGCTGGCGCGGCGGCATCGCCTCGCGCGCCTTGGGGCGGATGAGGAACTGCAGCTCGGACACGAAGCGGCCCGCCTTGTGCTCCACCAGCTCGACGTCGATGTCGGTGATGGCGCACACCTCGGCGATGGCCGGCTTCAACGTGTCGCGCTTGAAGATGCGGTACTCGAGCTTGGCGGTCTTCTCGTTCTCGGGCCGGCCGCTGAGCACCGGGCGCCACCAGGCCCAGGCTTGGCGCGAGGTGCGGCCGATGTCCTTGTAGCGCGAGCAGATCTCGTAGAGCGCGATGCCGGCGTGCGAGCGCAGCTGCGAGATGATCTCCAGCGACAGCCGGGCGAACACGGTGGGCTGCAGCAGCTCCTGCTTCAGGTTGACCGCATACGACCACTCCACCCACACCTGGCCGCGGATCTTGCTGAGCCGCGCATGCGCCAGCAGGCCGCTGACGTTCCAGGTGGTGCCTTCACCGGTGGTGGGCGACTGCCACTCCACCGTGGTGGAGACCATCGCGCGCAGGTGCTTCTTGATCAGTTCCTGGTCGTTGGAGTCGAAATCGACGCCGCGGATGATGCGTTCCAGCGGCGCGCTGAACACGTCCTTGTCCAGGCCCTGGGACTGAGCCTCGAACAGCAGCACGTTGTAGCTCTTGCGGCCCAGCGAGGTGATGCGCTGCGACTTGGGCACGATGGCCAGCGTGTTGACCGGCTTGCGCAGCGGCACGGTGATCTCAGCCACCGGCGCGCGCCCACGCGCAGCCCGACGCGGCGATGGCGGCACCACCGCGGCGGCGAACTCAGGCGCGCCGGCCTCGAAGAGCGGCGTCTGCTCGGTGAGGACCAGCTCGGACGTCATGGCGCCGCACTGTAGCCGAGCTTTTGCTGATGTGAACGAGCTTCTCACATCAAAGTGGTGAGTGCCGCTGGCCGTACTTTCCTGAATAGTCTCACGTGAGAGGCCGCTGCACCTGCGGCTGCTGTGCCCTTGCCTCCTGAAAACCCTCACCTGAGCCGCCGCAGGGCCCGTCAGGCGGAGGGTTTTCAGGGGGCCTGCGGGCGACGAAGCATTCCCGAAAGCTCTCCGCAGCGGCTGAATGACGCCGCCTTGGCGCCTGATCTTTGACCTTCAGAGGGGTTGCGAAGGCGCTGCGGCCGCTTCCCGGGGCCGTCCGGACCCGCCTGAAGGGCTATCCCGACCCCGCTCCGCCCCCTCCTGAAAATTCTCCGCATCGCCCCCGCATCCCCTCCGCCAAGCTCCCGCAAAGCCTCCGCAGGCTCCTGCATCCACTCACCTGGATCGGCCTAAGCTGTTGATTTCAAACGGTTATTCTGGCCCTAAAGGTATTAAAGGGCTTGAAGGGTATTGAATTCGTTAAACCCCGGGGCGCAGTCGTTGGAGTCGTCCACAATGCGGTCCAGCAGCTCGCCACGGCCTTTTTCGCTTTGCAAGCGATGGGGACGTTGACAGAATCAGCTCCCAGAGCAAGCTAAACGTCAAGCTTGCACGGTTCGTGAAACCAGGAGCGTTCTGTTGGACCACATGACAATCAAGCCGCCGCGGCCCATTCCGTTGGATGGCATCCGCGACCAGGCAGACCGTGCCGTCGCGATGATGGGCGAGATCCGTACCGCGATGCTGGCGCCGACGGCGCGCAAGGCACCGCCCGTCTTCAACCTCAGCCAGCTGGCTGCGATGCTGGGCATCGAAAAAGGATCGCTCAGCCACCGCATCACCCGTGGTGACCTGCCGGCGGGCCGGCTGAACGATGCCGGCAGCCGGCGGGAGTTCAGCTTGGCGGAAGCCCGGACCTGGATCCGCGAATACCGCAAGGAGTGGCTGAGGCCCGCAGGCGGTGAGGCGGTGACCATCGCGATCGGCAACTTCAAAGGCGGGGTGACCAAGACCACCACCGCGGTGACGCT
This sequence comes from Aquincola tertiaricarbonis, assembly GCF_023573145.1. Classification (GTDB taxonomy): domain Bacteria; phylum Pseudomonadota; class Gammaproteobacteria; order Burkholderiales; family Burkholderiaceae_C; genus Aquincola; species Aquincola tertiaricarbonis_B. The sequence goes on along the minus strand of NZ_CP097635.1, from coordinate 1,600,548 downwards.
GGCGCAGGGCTTGACCCTGCTGGGCCACAAGGTGCTGGTGGTCGACACCGATCCGCAGGGCTCGTTGACCACCCTGTTCGGCATCCTGCCCGACACGGAGGTGGAGGAGGACGACACCATCCTGCCGTTGGCGATGGGCTCGGAAACTTCGATCCGCTATGCCATCCGCCCGACTTACTGGGACGGCATCGATCTGGTGGCCGCGGCGCCCATGCTGTTCGGCGCCGAATTTGCGCTGCCCGCTCGGCAGACGCAGGAGCCGGGCTTCGAGTTCTGGCGGGTGCTGGACCTGGGCATTGACGATGTGCGTGGCGACTACGACGTGATCGTGATCGACACGCCGCCTTCGCTGTCTTACACCACCATCAATGCCTTCATGGCGTCCAACGGCATCATCATGCCGCTGCCGCCCAATGCGCTGGACTTCGCATCGGCTTCTCAGTTTTGGAGCCTGTTTGCCGACCTGACCTCGGAACTGCTGACCAAACGCGGACTCACCAAGGAATTCGACTTCATCCACGTGCTGCTGGCGCGGGTGGATTCGGCGGATGCGGCCAGCAACATCGTGCGGCAGTGGATCGGCCAGACTTATGCCGAAAAAGTGCTGCCGGTGGAAATTCCGAAAACCGCGGTAGCGGCCACCACCAGCGCAGAGTTCGGCACCGTCTACGACATTGCGCGCTATGACGGCAGCGCGAAGACCTTCAAGCGCGCGCGCGACGCGTACGACACCTTCGTTTCGCATATCGAGCGTTCGGTGTGGTCGGTGTGGCGCCGTCAGGTGTTGGAGCAGGCGGCTTTGAATGGTGGCGCCGGCGCGGCGGGTGGTGTGCCGGCCGCGGCGCCCACGGCACGAGGAACTAGGTGATGGCGAAGAAATTGTTTGAGAAGGCGGGGCTGATTCAGATGCCGTCCGCCGCACCCAAGGAGCCCGTAGCGCCGAAGCCGGCGGAAGAGATCCGAGCGAAGACGGCGCCGGGTTCGATGCTGCATTTCATGTCGGCGCAATCGACCGCCATCAAGGAGGCGGAGAGTTTGCGGGAGGAGCTGGCGCGCTATGAAGGCGCCCTGCCCGTGCGCCAGTTGGACCCGCGGTTGATCCGCCCTTCGGCCTGGGCGAACCGGCATGCCGCGTCGTTCGAAGGGCCTGACTTTGCGGCGCTCAAGGATGAAATCGCGGCGGCCAACGGCAACGTGCAGCCGATCAAGGTGCGTCCGATCCAGGGTGGGACCGCTGCCGTCACGGAGGGGGTTGGACAGTCCAACCCCCTCGCTACCGGCGGCGCGCTGTATGAGATCGTGTTCGGCCATCGTCGGCACCGCGCCTGCCTCGAGCTGGGCATTCCGGTGCTGGCCATGGTGGCCCCGGTCAACGAGCAGGAGCTGTTCGTGGCCATGGAGCGCGAGAACCGCGCCCGCAAGGATCTGTCCGCGTGGGAGCAAGGGATGATGTATGCCCGCGCACTGGACGCTGGGCTGTACGCCTCCAACCGCCAGCTGGCTGCAGCCATTGGGCGCGACCTGGGTGACGTGGGCAAGGCCTTGTCGCTGGCGCGGCTGCCTAAGGCGGTGGTGGACGCCTTCTCTTCACCGCTTGATCTGCAGTTCCGCTGGGCCAAGCTGCTGAACGATGCGCAGCAGAAAGATCCGGACGGCTTGATGGCGCGTGCGAAGGCGTTGGCGGCACGCACAGAGGCCTTGACTGCGAAACAGGTGCTGGAGCGGCTGCTGGACATGGACGATCGTCCGCTGACGGCGCCGGTGCCCGAGCAGGTGATCCAGAACGACCGCGAGCGGCTGGCCGTGATCGGCAGTGACGATCAGGGGAGGACGGTGGTGCGCTTTCAGCGCGCACTGAGCGACTCGCAACGAGATGCGCTGGCGGCAGCCTTGCGCGAGTTCTTTGCACTGCCAAAGTAGTCGCCCCGAGGGGGTTGGACAAGAAAAGGGGGTTGGACGGTCCAACCCCCTTTTTCTTTGGGTGATCGGTTGGCGCGGGGCTTGGAGCGCCTTCGGGCTCATCGGCACCGCCTGAAGCGCACAGACGAAAGACGGGAGCTACGCTTGTGCGATCTGCGCTTTGCTTGCGCTGAGTGCTCGCCTACCCTGCGGCGTTGCTACGGACGAGATTGCACCGCGTACTCCTCCGAGCCAGCTGAATCCTTGCTTCCCTTTGTCGAAGAGAGACGATGAGCGGCGCTCTAGCTCGCCGTGGAGTTTCGAGGCCTGTGCCTTGGCGTGGCTGAGCGACGACCGTACGACCTTCACGCTCTGCCGAGCCCGCCTAGTGCGCGGCGCATCCAAAGATCGCGGTGTGCCGGAAGCCCCTTCTCAGCCGAGCGGTCAGCCCCCGCGCTTGCAACGTCGGCTCACTGGCTCGTCGAGGGGGTCCTGCCATATGTCAGCGAAGCTAGACCAGCGGAGGCGGTGCCTGGCGTGCCGTCACGAGACAACAGCCTGCGGCCGCGCTAGTTGGCCTAAAAGTTTCAGTCGCCGCAAGGCGCCGGAACAAGCGGCCAATCCATGTCAGCCCCGCCGGCTCAGTTAGAGCTTCCCGTTTTCTCTCACGTCACGTGCTTGCGCTCAGAAGGTGCGGAAGATCATCCAGCCAATGCCCAAGGCCATGCGAGTGAGGCGGCGGAACTGATGTGGCAGCGCCCCCTGATGGCATTCCGCCGGGACAAGCGACGAGCCTTTTGTTGAACATCCGCGTGGCCGTGATCGCCGCGGTTTGCTCAGCCGCGACAACGAGAGCCACCGGTGATCATGCGGGAGGACGCCGGAGCGACTGGTGCCGCCTCGCTGACTGAACGCCCTGGCCAGTCAGCCTGGCAGCCAGACGCTGGCGCACGAAGGCCTATCGTGCGCAGCAGCGCGACTGCTTCGCGCCCTCTCAGTCAGTCCAGTGCTCCATCGGCGGACCTCAGTCACGGCCCGCTGTACCTCTTCAGCGCCGCGAAGCCGGGACGATTTCCGCCCTGCTCTACCGGGGGTTGGACGGTCCAACCCCTTTTCGTTGCGCTGGGTCGAAAGCGTCAAGAGCAGTCCTGAAAACTCTCCGCTAGGGGGTGCAATGCACGCCTGCGCAGTTAGACGGCCGATATCCCCCAATACGCGGGCGCCGCGCCGACCCTCCCCTTGCCCGGCCGTCGCTCCGTAACGCCGTCTCCCCCAACCTTCGACTTGCGGTTAGCAGGACCCCCGTGCCCGTCCGCTCCTGAGCGCACACCTTGGCGCTTATCACCGGACGGCGCTGGTGCCTCGTCCGCTGATATGCCCTTGGCACCTGTCGGCAACACCAAAAAACCCACTCCCGAAAACTCTCCGCTTCCACGGTGGTCAACCAGGCTGCCAGCCAGCGCACCCTGACGTTGGTGCACGCCTCGGCCGTTCACCAGCAGCCGTACCGGCATGCCACTCCACCAGTCAACTTGACCTCGCAAGACCGCGCGAATACCAAAGTACACTTGAACTCAGTAATCAACCACCACAAAAAACAGCGCCAAAATCCCGGCTCCAACCATGGCCGCCTTCCCACCCCCTTCCGCCCCCCCAAACCGGCTGGTTGAGCCCTCGGGGGCGCCGCTGCAGCTGAACACCAGCCACTTCGCCTTCATGCGGGCGCTGGTGCAAGGCGTGGGGCTGCGCGACGCGTGGGTGCGTTACCTGCACCCCGGGGACGGAGCGCCGCAGGATCTGGCGCGCATGCGGGCGATGGTGCAGGCCTTCCGCGACGCGTTCGCGGCCGCGGCGCGGCGCGAGCGGCGCCACGGCGTCGCGCGGCTGGTGCTGGTGGACCTGAGCCGGGTGCCGGACGATGCGGCGGCCCTGCCCAGCCTGGAAGACTTCGCAGCAGAACGCGGGCTGGAAGACTTCTCAGAGGCCGAGCAGCTGGAGGCCTACCAAGCGGCGCACGGTCGCGCGGTGCAACGGCTGGGACGCCGCGCCCGGCTGGTGGCGCGCCAGCTGGAAGCGCTGCGCTGGCTGGAATCGCTCAGCACCCGGCCGCCCGCGCTGGACGATCCCGTGGACGCCTGGCTGGATCCGCAACTGGCCGATCGCCTGATGGCTGCAGGCCTGACCACGCTGCGGCAACTGAAGGGGCGCATCGAGGGTGCGACGGGTCGCTGGTGGCGTCCGGTCCGCGGCGTCGGGGCCCTGAAGGCGGGCCGCATCGAGCAGTGGCTGCGCGACCATGGCGGCTCGCTGGGCCCTGAGGCGGATGACCGCACGCTGGCGGCCCGGCCATCGACTGCCCACGCCACCGGCCCCGTGCCGCTGGAGCGCTTCAACCCTCCGCCAGCGCTGGACGGTCGCCAGGGACGGTTCCGCCAGCCGCAGGCCTTGTCGCTGCTGGGCGTCACCACCGACCGGGAGGCGCTGATGGCCTGGCTGCACGGCAAGTCGGCCGCCTCGCCGCACACGCAGCGGGCCTACCGGCGTGAGGCCGAGCGCTTCTGGCTGTGGGCGGTGCTGGTGCGGGGCCTGGCGCTGTCGTCGGTGTCGGCGTCCGATGTGCAGGCTTATCTGCAGTTCGTGCGTGATCCACAGCCCCGGGCCGATTGGTGCGGGCCGCGTCACCAGCCGCGCTCGTCGCCGCTGTGGCGGCCGTTCGAAGGGCCGCTGTCGGCCAGCGCCCGGCGGCAGACCATCACCATCCTGCGCAACCTGTACGCCCACTGGCTGTCGCAGGGGCATGTGCGCCTCAACCCCTGGCAGGGCGCCGCGGCGGGCAGCGACCGCCGCCCGCCGCTGGACGCCGGCCGCAGTCTGACGCCCGCCCAATGCGTCTGGGTGGCGCGTCGCCTGCACCGCCTGCCCGACACGGCCACCACGCTGCGGTTGCGGCTGGCCTGGGGCCTGATGCAGGGCCTGGGGCTTCGGCTGTTCGAAGCCGTGGCGGCCCGGCTGGGTGACCTGCGGGCTGAAGCCGGCACGGGCACCGACCCGTTGTGGCTGCACGTTCCCGGCCGCGGTACGCGTGAGCGTGAGCTCAAGCTGCCGGCCGGCTGGGTGGAAACGCTCCGGGCCTCACTCACCGCCCGTGGCCTGCTGGCCGACCCGCTGCATCCGTCGCAGGCCGATGTGCCGGTGCTGGGCCAGGCCGCGGACTTCGGCCTGCTGGCGCCCGGGCTGGCCTCGGGCCGGGTGATCGATCCGCGGCAAGGCATCGCGGCGGCCACGCTGGCCGAGCAGTTCAAGCGCCTGTTCCGCCAATGTGCCGCGGAGGCCGCCGCTGCCGGCGACAGCGCGGACGCCCAGGCGCTGCGCCGCGCCAGCAGCCACTGGTTGCGTCACACCCATGGGATTCAGGCCTTGGCCCAGGGGCTGCCGGTGATCACGGCGCAGGGCCGGCTGGGTCATGCTTCGCCCGCCGTCACCGCGCTGTACCGCAGGGCCGCCGTCGCAGGCCAGAATCGACCGCTGGATCACAGAAAGCCCATGACATGACCTGCTGTCCTTCGCGCTTCCAACCTCTGTGTTCACCTTCAAAGCGGAGGGCGCGATGAGCACGCCCCGCCGCATCGCCATCGTCGGCGCCGGGGCCATCGGCGGCTTTCTGGGTACCAGGCTGGCCCTGGCCGGCCACCGCGTGAGCGCGCTGGCCCGGGGCCAGACGCTGCAGGCCTTGCAGCAGCACGGCTGGCGCCTGCGCGAAGCCGGTGAGCTGCACCAGGCGCCCTGCGCCACCGTGTCCGACGACGCTGCCGCCCTCGGTCCGCAGGATCTGGTGGTCATCGCGGTCAAGGGTCCGGCCCTGGCCGCGGTGGCCGGGCAACTGGCGCCCTTGCTGGATGCGCACACGGTGGTGCTGCCCGCGATGAACGGCGTGCCCTGGTGGTTCGTGCAAGGCCTGCCCGGCATCGGCGATACGCCGCTGGACAGCGTGGACCCGGGCGGACGCATCGCCTCGGCCATCGCCTTGCCGCGGGTGCTGGGCTGCGTGGTGCATGCGGCCACCGGCACCAGTGCGCCCGGCGTGGTGGAACACCGCATGGGGCAGGGCCTGATCATCGGCGAGCCGGCAGGCGGTGAGTCGGCGCGCGCGAACGACTGGGCCGCGGTGCTGCGCGAAGCAGGCTTCGACGCCACGGCCTCACCGCGCGTGCGCTACGACATCTGGTTCAAGCTGTGGGGCAACCTCACGATGAACCCCGTGTCGGCCATCACCGGCGCCACGGTGGACCGGGTGCTGGACGACCCGCTGGTGCGGGCCTTCTGTTCGGCTGCGATGCAGGAGGCCGCCGAGATCGGCCGGCGCATCGGCTGCAGCATCGACCAGGCCCCCGACGACCGCCATGCCGTCACGCGCAAGCTGGGCGCCATCTCCACTTCGATGCTGCAGGACGTGCAGGCCGGCCGGCCGATGGAGCTGGACGCCATCGTCGGCGCGGTGCACGAACTGGGCCGCCGGGTGAACGTGCCGACGCCGAACGTGGACGCGCTGTTCGGCCTGGCGCGCCTGTTCGGGCGGGTGAAGGACTTGTACAAAAACTGAGGCTCAGTCTCCCCGAGAGGGCACTCAGTGCAGCTTCACCGGCGGCACCGTGCGGGCCGTCAGCCAGCCGCCTACGGTGGCCAGCACCGTGCGTGGCAGGCCGTGCAGCGTGGCCATGTGCTGGCGCTGCAGGCCCCAGTAGGCCCAGCGGGCCAGCAGGCCGTCTAGGTTGAAGCCGCTGCTGCCTGCGCCACCGGGCGTGGCCACGCGGCCCACCGCATGGCGGCGGCCGATGGACACCAGTGAGCCCTTGTCGTCGTAGCGAAAGGCGGGCAAGGGCTCGCCGCGGATGAAGCCGGGCAGGGCGCGGGCCAGCAGGTCGGCCTGCTGGTGTGCGGCTTGCGCGCGCGGCGGCACCGCCGGCCCGCCGGGCTGGGGCGTGCACCAGGCGCAATCGCCGATGGCCAGCACCCGCGGGTCCTGCGGCGTCTGCATCGTGGGGCCCACCACCAGCTGGCCGCTGCGCGTCAGCGCCAGACCATCCAGCTGCGTCAGCACCTCCGGGCCGCGGATGCCGGCGGCCCACACGGTCAGGTCCGCGGGCAGGCTGTCTTCGCCCAGCTGCACGCTGCCGGCCGTCACACCCGTCACCTTGACGCCGGTGCGCACGTCGATGCCGCGGCGCTGCAGGTCGGCCTGCGCCTGCGCGGCCACCGCCTCGGGCAGTGCGGCCAGCAGGCGCGGCCCGGCCTCCAGCAGGTGGATGCGCACCGGCAGCCCTTCGGCCGTGATCGGGCCCGAGCCGCCCAGGTGCGGCACGAAGCCGGCCAGCGTGGACAGCGTCTCCATCAACTCGGCCGCCAGTTCCACACCGGTGGCACCGCCGCCGACGATGGCGATGCGCACCGGCGTGCGGGCGCCCGCGCTGGACGCCTGCAGCTCGTTGCGCGCCCACAGCGACAGCAGCCGGCGATGGAAGCGCCGCGCATCGTCGGCGGTGTCCAGCGCCACCGCATGCTCGCGCACGCCAGGCGTGCCGAAGTCGTTGACCACGCTGCCCAGCGCCAGCACCACGGTGTCGTAGGGCACGGCGCGGCGCGGGGCCACGGTATGGCCATCGTCGTCCACCAGCGGCGCCAGCCACAGCTGGCGCGCCGTGCGGTCCATCATTTCCAGCCGGCCCAGGTGAAAGCGGAAGCCGTGGCGCTGCGCCTGCTGCAGGTAGTCGGTCTCCTGGTCGGGGCCGCCCAGCGTGCCGGCTGCCAGCTCGTGCAGCTGGGGCTTCCACACATGGGTCAGAGCGGCGTCGATCAGCGTCAGGTCGATCGGCGCGTCGGGGCCGAGCCGGCGGCCGAGGCGGGCCGCCAGTTCCAGCCCGCCGGCTCCTCCACCCACGATCACGAGGCGGTGGCGGCCGGCCTGGGCCCCGGAAGGGTTGCTTGCTTCAGTCATGCAGGGGCAGTGGCAGATGCGATGCCTGCATGATGCACGGCCCTTCAGGCCGAGGGCTGGAACGCGTAGCCGTTGCCGGCCGGTGCCATGCGGCCGAAACCCGGGAACGGGTAGTGGAAGCCGCCCATCATCGCGTTGGAGGCGGTGATGCGCTGGAACACCGCGCGCCGCGTCTGGCGGGCCTTTTCCGCATCCATGTCGAAGGTCACGGCCCAGTCGGGGTTGCGTGCGAACAGCGCCGGCACGTTGGTCAGGTCGGCCACGTAGAAGAATTTCTGGCCGGCCGAGCTCAGCTCGAACAGCGTGTGGCCCGGCGTGTGGCCGTAGGCCGCCACCGAGCGGATGCCCGGCAGGATCTCGGTGTCGGCCTCGAAGCGCTGCAGCCTGTCGGCCGGCATGTTGCCGAAGGTGCGGCGCACGTTCTCGAACGCGCCCTTCATGCCGGCCGGGGCCGCATTCATCTGCGCATCGTCCATCCAGAAGGCGTATTCGGCCGCCGGCACCATCACCTTGGCATTGGCGAACACCAGCTCGCCTGCCTTGTTGCGGATGCCGTTGATGTGGTCGCCGTGGAAGTGCGAGATCAGCACCGTGTCGATGTCGGTGGGCGCGAAGCCCGCCGCCCGCAGCTGCTGCAGCAGCTTGCCGGTGGTGGGGCCGCCGAACTCACCCAGCCCGGTGTCCACCAGCGTGCGTTTGCCGCCGCTGACGATCAGGAAGGGCGTGTACGGCACGTCGATGTAGTCGGTGGGCAGGTTCTGCGAAGCCAGCAGCGCCCGCACCTCGGCCAAGGGCGCGTTCTTCACGAATTCGGCCACCAGCGGCCGGCGGGTGATGCCGTCCAGCAGCGAGATCACCTCCGCATCACCCACCTTCATGCGCGCGAAGCCAGTGGCGGGCAGGGCGGGCGTGCCCAGGTCGGGCGCGTTCTGCGCCCAGGCGGGCACGAAGGAACCGGTGGCGTACAGCGCGCTGGAAGCCAGGCTGGCGCCCAGCAGTTGGCGGCGATTGAGCATGGGGTGGACTCCTGTGATGTCGACTTGTGGAAGGACGGGCGGTGCGCCTTGGGCATGGCGGCTGCTAGCCTGCAGCCCATGCAAAGCACCTCCCGGTCCGACGCTACGACATCCCGTTGGTGCCTGGCGTTCACCGGGTTTTGGCTTTTTTGTTGCCTGCTGGCTGGGGCGCGGGCCGCCGATGATCCGTTGCGCATCGGCTCCAAGCGTTTCACCGAGGCCTATGTGCTGGCCCAGGTGCTGGCGCAGACCGCCGCGCCGCATACCCGCACCGAGGTGCTGGCCGGCCTGGGCAACACCGCCATCGTGTACGAGGCATTGCGCTCCGGCCGCATCGACCTGTACCCCGAGTACCTGGGCACCATCGACCAGGAGATCCTGAAGAACCCGCGCCCGGGCAGCCTGGCGTCCATCCAGGCCCAGCTGGTGCCGCTGGGCTTCGGGGTGGCGATTCCGCTCGGCTTCAACGACGGCTATGCGCTGGCCATGCGCGAGGCCGATGCCCAGCGCCTGGGCATCCGCCGGCTGTCCGACCTGGCGGCGCACCCCGCGCTGCGAATGGGCCTGTCCAACGAATTCATCGGCCGCCAGGACGGCTGGCCCGGTCTGCGCAGCGCCTACGGCCTGCCGCAGCAGCCCACCGGCGTGGACCATGGCCTGGCCTACGACGCGCTGGCGCAGGGCCAGATCGACGTGATGGACATCTACACCACCGACGCCAAGATCGGCCACCTGGGCCTGCGCGTGCTGGAGGATGACCGCCAGTACTTCCCGCGCTACGACGCGGTGGTGCTGTACCGGCTGGACGTGCCGCAGCGCTTTCCTGCCGCGTGGCAGGCGCTGCAGGCGCTGGCCGGCAGCATCGACGAGCGCGAGATGATCGCGATGAACGCCCGCGCCGAGCTGCAGGGCGTGCCCTTCGAGACCATCGCCCGCGACCACCTGGCCGGGCGCAGCGCACCGGCCGGGGAGGGCGCCGCCCGCGGCCTGTGGGCCAAGCTCGTGGGCGCCGACCTCGGCCGGCTGGCGCTGCAGCACCTGGGCCTGGTGCTGGCCTCGGTGCTGGCGGCGGTGGCCATCGGCGTGCCGCTGGCGGTGGCCGTTTCGGCACGGCCGCTGGCGCGGGGCTGGCTGCTGGCCCTGGTGGGCTTGTGCCAGACGGTGCCTTCGCTGGCCATGCTGGCGGTGCTCATCTGGGCGCTGGGCCGCATCGGCACCGTGCCGGCGCTGGTGGCGCTGACGCTGTATGCGCTGCTGCCCATCGTGCGCAACACCTGCACCGGCCTGGCCGAGGTGCCCGCGGGCCTGAAGCAGGCCGCCACCGCGCTGGGCCTGCGCCGCAGCCAGGTGCGCCGGCATGTGGAGCTGCCGCTGGCGCTGCCCACCATCGTGGCCGGCGTGCGCACCGCCACCGTCATCGGTGTGGGCACGGCCACGCTGGCGGCCTTCATCGGCGCCGGCGGCTTCGGCGAGCGCATCGTCACCGGGCTGGCGCTCAACGACAACCAGATGATGCTGGCCGGTGCCTTGCCCTCGGCGGCGCTGGCCCTGCTGCTGGAACTGGTGTTCGAACTGGCTGAACGCCTGTGGCTGCACCGGCGCGGTGCACCCTAGCAATTGGCCGTGGTCCGTCTGGCAATTCTGGCGACCGACCGTCAGATCTGACGCGTAGTCTGACTGCTCCCCGTGCTAACCCTTGAGCGTCATGTCGTCCACCAGCTACCGGCGAGGTTTCCCTTTCTCTTCTGAAGTGGCAGGCCTCGTCGCCCGGATGGAGACGGTCGAGGAACACCGCGAAAACCTGCAACGGCTGCAAGGCGTGTGGGACACGCTGGCCCTGCTGGGCCAGATGAGCGGCGCGGTGCCCGACATCGGCAGCACCCGCCGCGCCTTCGAGCAGCTGGGCAGCACGCTGCTGGATGCGTTGGCCACCCGCACCCTGGCCCACCTGCGCGACTGCCTGCAATCGCGGGCGCAGGTGGCCATCGACGTGCTGGTGCGCAACCTGTTCGAGCGCACCGCCGACGTCGGCTTCCTAGCCACCGACAGCGAGCTGCGTGCGCATGCGCAGCAGTGCGCTGGCGAGCCGCAACCCGACCCGCAGCGCCGGGCCGCGCTGGAAGCGCGCTTCCGCGAGTACGTGGCCAAGTATTCGGTCTACGACGACATCCTGGTGCTGTCGCCCCACGGCCAGGTGCTGGCCCGGCTGATGCCCGGCGAGCCGGACACCGCTGCGGTGGCCGACCAGCCCTGGTTCGCGCAGGCCTTGCGTGGCAGCGGCTATGTGGAGCATGCGGGCGCGCTGCCCCTGCAGCCCGGCCGCAGCGGCCTGCTGTATGCCCACGCGGTGCGTGGCAATGGCGGTGCGGTGGTGGGCGTGCTGTGCCTCTCGTTCCGCTTCGAGGACGAGATGCAGCGCATCTTCGGCCAGCTGGGCGCGCAGCAGCATGCCGGCGCGCTGGCGCTGATCGACGCACAGGCGCGGGTGGTGGCCAGCTCCGACCCCTGGCTGCTGCCGGTGGGCGCGGTGTTGCCCCAGCATGCACAGCCGCGCCTGCGCTTTGCCGGGCGTGAGATGGTGGCCGCGCTGGCCCGGCCCACCGGCTATGAAGGCTATGGCGGCCCGGGCTGGCGTGCGCTGGCCGTGGTGCCGGCCGATGCCGCCTTCGAGCCGCCGCTGCCGGGGCAGGGCGCCGAGCAGCAGGCCCTGCCGCCCGACCTGGACCGCATCGACACCCAGCGCTTGTTCGATGCGCAGCTGCAAGCCATCGGCCCGCAGGCCCAGCGCATCGAGCGCGGCCTGGCCCGCCTGCTGTGGAACGGCCGCCTGCGCCAGAGCGAAGACAGCCTGGCCGGCGCCGCCTTCGCCAGCACCTTGCTGGGCGAGGTGGGCCTGACCGGCGAACGCCTGCGCGGCGTGTTCGACCAGGCCATCGCCAACCTGCACCGCAGCACCCTGGCCGCGGTGTTCGACCGCGTGCGCCACCATGCCCGGCTGGCCATCGACATCATGGACCGCAACCTCTATGAGCGGGCCAACGACGTGCGCTGGTGGGCGCTGGACGGCGTGCTGCGCGCCACCCTGGCGGGCCAGGCCGAGGTACCCCAGGCAGAGGCCGTGCTGGCCCACATCAACCGGCTGTACACCGTGTACACCCTGCTGGTGCTGGTGGACCTGCAAGGCCAGGTGGTGGCCGTCTCGCAGCCCGGAGCCGCGCACTGGCGTGGCCAGGTGATCGACGAGCCCTGGGTGGCCGCGGCGCTGGCCTGCCGCGACAGCCAGGCCCATGCCGTCTCGCGCCACCAGCCCAGCGCGCTGTACGAAGGCCGGTCCACCTACGTGTTTGGCGCCGCGCTGCGCGATGCGCAGCAACGGCCGGTGGGTGCCATCGGCATCGTGTTCGACGGCGCGCCCCAGTTCACCGCGATGCTGGCGGACGCCATGCCGCGCGACCTGGCCGGCTGCGCGCAGATCGTCACCCGCAGCGGCCTGCTGGTGGCCAGCACCGATGCCACCCAGCCCGTGGGCCAGCCGGTGCCGCTGCCGCCGGGCTGGGGCCAGCTGGCGGCCGGCGCTTCCGGTGCCTGCGTGATCGACATCAACGGCGTGGCCCATGCGGTGGGCTACGCGATGGCGGGCGGCTACCGCGAATACCCGGTGGCCCGCACCGACGCGGCCGACGACGTGGGCACGCTGGTGATCACACCGCTGGGCCGGCGCCTGCCCGCGGCCGAGCCGCCGGTGCTCCCCTTCGAGGCGCGGCCGGTGACCGGCCGACGGGGCCGCGCGCCGCTGCTGCGGGTGGCGGCCTTCCGCCTGGGTGATGGCTGGTTCGGCCTGCCCATCGAACAGGTGCTGCAGGCGCCTGACGGCGTGCGCGTGACGCCGCTGCCCCAGGCCCGCAGCCTGCGCCCGCACCTGCCGGGGCTGCTCTCATACGAAGACGCGCTGCTGCCGGTGCTGGACGTGGCGCTGCTGCGCGGCATCCACCGCCCGCCGGTGGACGATGCCCCCATCGTCGTGGCCCAGGCCGGCCCGCAGCATCGCCTGGCGCTGCGCGTGGACGAACTGGGCCCGGTGTTCGAGGTGCACCCCGACGACCTGCAGACCGTGCCCAACGGCACCGAGCGCCTGGTGCAGGGCAACGGCCGCCACATGCTCACGCTGCTGGACGCGCGCGTGCTGTGGCAGGCGACGTCGGACCGGGCGTTGCCGGAGCCGACGGCAAGCGTCTAGATGGTGACGCCCCCGTCCACTACGATGCTCTGGCCGGTCATGTAGCTGCCGGCCTTGCTGGCCAGGAACACCGCCGCCCCGGCGATCTCGTCGGGCTCGCCGATGCGGCGCAGCGGCGTGGTGGACATGCGCTGCTTGAGCATGGCTTCGTCTTCCCACAGCGCGCGGGCGAAGTCGGTGCGGATCAGCCCCGGCGCGATGCAGTTGACGCGCACGTTGTGCGGCCCCAGTTCCACCGCCAGGTTGCGCGCCAGCTGGAAGTCGGCGGCCTTGGAGATGTTGTACGCGCCGATCACCGGCGAGCCGCGCAGGCCGCCGATGCTGGAGACGATGACGATGGAGCCCTGGCGGCGCTCCACCATCGAGGGCGCCACGAAGTTGATCAGCCAGTGGTTGGCGATCACGTTGTTCTCCAGGATCTTGCGGAACTGGTCGTCCTCGATGCCGGCCATCGGCCCGTAGTAGGGGTTGCTGGCCGCGTTGCACACCAGCGTGTCGATCGGGCCCAGCCGGCGCGCGGTTTCTTCGGCCAGGTGCTGCAGGTCCTGCTTGCTGGAGATGTTGGCCGGGATGGCGATGGCCCGGCCTGCGCCGTGGCGGGCATTGATGGCGGCGGCCACCTCGTTGCAGGGCTCGGCCTTGCGCGACGAGATCACCACCCGTGCGCCCTGTTCGGCCATGCGCTCGGCAATGGCCTTGCCGATGCCGCGGGACGAGCCGGTGATGACGGCCACCTGGCCTTCAAGCGAAAAAAGAGACATGCGCGCGCTCCGGGGTGTGGTTGGGCTGAGCCGCATACCGTACCAGTGCTTCTGAAGCGCGGCATCCCCAACAACGCTAACCCGGTGTGTAAGGTGGGCGACAAGGGCAAACGCCGACGTACCCGGTCTTCGAAACGCGGCATGCTGCGGCGGTGGCCCGCCAGCGGCGCGCCCGTATCATCCGTGCAGTTTTCGCCAGCCCATGCCCGCCGTATGAGTTCACCCGCGTTGCCCCTGCGCACGGCCCCGGCCGCCACTGCCGCGCAGACGCTGCGCTTCCAGGAAAAGCGCGAGGCCCTGCTGCAGGCCGCGGTGGCGGTGTTCAACGAGCGTGGCGTCAAGGGTGCCACGCTGGCCGACATCGCCGGCCGGGTGGGCCTGGTCACCAACAGCGTGACCTACTACTACCGCAAGAAGGAAGACCTGGCGATCGCCTGCGTGCTGCGCGCGCTGGACCTGCACGACCAGTTGGTGGCCGAGGCCGCACGGCAGCCCGATGTGGCCACCCGGGTGCGCGCCTACCTGGTGGGCCATGCGCAGGCGCTGGCCGCAGTGGAGCGCGGCGAGCAGCCGGCGGTCATGCAGTTCAATGACATGCTGGCCCTGCCCAGCCCGCAGGCCGAAGAGGCCTGGGGCCGCTACACCGACATGTATAGACAAGTGCGCGGCCTGCTCAAGGGCCCGGAGACCGCCGGCATCGGCCGCCGCGAGCTGAACGCGCGCGGCCACGTGCTGCTGTCGGCCGCGCTGTGGCTGCGGGTGTGGCTGTGGCAGTACGAGCCCGACGAGTACGCCGATCTGGCCGCGCAGGCCGCCGACGTCCTGCTGCACGGCGTGCTGGCCGGCGGCCGCTGGCCGCAGGAGGCCGCGTCGCCCGAGGCCGGCTGGCGCCTGCTGGACGTCAGCGACGCGGCGGCCGACGCCTTTCTGCGTGCGGCCACCGCGCTGGTGAACGAGCAGGGTTACCGCGGCGCCTCGGTCGACAAGATCTCGGCCCGGCTCAACGTCACCAAGGGCTCGTTCTACCACCACCACGACAACAAGGAAGACCTGATCACCGAGTGCTTCGAGCGCAGCTTTTCGGTGCTGCGCCAGGCCTTGCGGCTGGCTGCGCAGGCCGAGGGTGATGGCGGCGCGCGCGCCGCGGCGGCGGGGCGTGCGCTGGTGCGCTTCCAGCTGTCGGCGCAGGGGCCGTTGTTGCGCGCTTCGGCCACCAGCGCGCTGCCCGACCAGGCCCACCGCGACACCGTGCGCACCACGCTGCACCGCCTGACGCAACGCATGGCGGGCCTGCTGGTGCAAGGCGTGGTGGACGGCTCGGTGCGGCCGCTGGACACGCAGATGGCCGCGCAGGTGCTGGTGGGCGGCATCAACGCCGCGGCCGAGCTGCACCGCTGGGTGCCCGATGCGCGGGTGGACAGCGCGGCCGAGCTGTATGCCCGGCCGTTGTTCCAGGGCTTGCTGGTGCCGGCGGGCTGAAACGACCGTCAGTCCCGCCGGGCCGCCCCAAGGGACTGAGCGGCCCCCCCGGGGGGTAGCGAGCGCAGCGAGCTTGGGGGCGTCATATACAGGTCACGAAGCTCGCGCTTAAGAACCTTGCCGATCGCACTGCGCGGCAATTCAGCCACCAGGCGCAGGTCGGCCAGCCGCTGCGTCTTGCCCAGGCGCTCGTTGGTCCACGCACGCAGCGCATCGGCGGTCACCGCCTGCCCGGCGCGCAGCACCACGTAGGCCACCGGCGTTTCGCCCCACTGCGCCGAAGGCACGCCGATCACCGAGGCCTCGGCCACCGCCGGGTGCTCGCGCAGCACCGCTTCCAGGTCGCTGGGGTAGAGGTTGAAGCCGCCGCTGATGATCATGTCCTTCTTGCGGTCCACCAGCGTCAGAAAGCCCTCGGCATCGAAGCGGCCCACGTCGCCGGTGCGGATGAAGCGCTTGCCGGTCTCGTCGAACCACTCCACCGCGCGCGTCTGCTCCGGGCGGTTGTGGTAGCCGGTCATCATGCCGGGCGAGTGGCCCACCACCTCGCCGGCTTCGCCCACCGGCAGCGTGCGGCCTTCGTCGTCGATCACGCGGATGTCGTGGCCTTCGGAGGGCCGGCCCACGGTGTGCAGCTTGTCCGGGAAGGCATGTGCTTCCAGGATGCAGGTGCCACCGCCTTCGGTCATGCCGTAGAACTCCACCAGGCCGCCGGGCCAGCGCTTGAGCACATCGGCCTTCAGCGCCGCATGGAAGGGCGCGCTGGTGCTGAATTTCACCTGCGTGGCCGACAGGTCGTGCGCATCGAAGTCGGGCCGCGCCATCAGCCGCTGGTACTGCACCGGTACCAGCATCGTGTGCGTCATGCGCTCGGCTTCGGCCAGCTTCAGGTAGCCGGCGGCGTCGAACTTGGGCATCAGCAGCACGGTGCCGCCCGCGGCCAGCGACGGGAAGAACACCACCAGCGTGGTGTTGGAGTACAGCGGCGTGGACAGCAGCGACACCGCCTGCGGCCCGTAGCCGTAGCGCATGCCGCGCCGCACATGCGACCAGCGCATGCCATGGCCCTGCACGATGCCCTTGGGCTCGCCGGTGGTGCCCGACGAATAGATGATGTTGAAGGGCCAGCCCGGCTGCGGCGCCACCGGCTGCGGCTTCGCGCCTTCGGGGGCCAGCCAGTCTTCGAGCGGTTGGCCGGCCTCAGTCCCGCCGGGCCGCCCCAAGGGACTGAGCGCCCCCTTGGGGGGCGCGAGCGCAGCGAGCTTGGGGGCGGACAGTTCTGAACTGTCCAGCGCGATGCGCGGCGCGCTGCCTTCGGCGGCCGGCCCGGTGGTGCCGGCCACGCTGCCATCGACGAACAGCAGGCGCGCGCCTGCGTCGCGCAGCATGTTGGCAAAGGCGGCCGGCAGCACGCCCGGGGCCAGCGGTGCCACCACCACGCCGGCGCGCAACGCGCCGAGGAACACGGCCGCATAGGTGGCCGACGACGCGGCGCAGATGCCGATGGCATCACCCGGTTGCAGGCCGTCGCGCTGCAAGCTGGCGGCCACGCGGTCCATCAGCGCGTCCAGCTCGCCGTAGCTCAGCGTGCGCTGCGGGTCCACCAGCGCGCGCCGCTCGGGCGCGGCGTGCGCATGGGCGCGGATCTGGTCGGTGATGACGCCGAAGTCGACGTCCAGGTCGGGGGTCATGGGCACGTCCTTCTCAGTAGCCGGCGCTGCGGTCCACCAACCATTGCGGCGGCTGGCCGTTGCGCAGGCGGCGCAGCGTGTCCACGCACTGCGTGGCCACGGTGCTGAAAGAGGCCTGCGCCGCGATGTGCGGCGTGGCCAGCACCTGCGGATGCTGCCAGGTCCAGTCGTCGGGGCGCGGCGGTTCGCGGTCGAACACGTCCATCACCGCGCCCGCCAGGTGGCCTTCATCCAGCAGCGCCTTCAGGTCGGGCTCCACCACCTGCTCGCCGCGGCCCACGTTCACCACGATGGCGCCACGCGGCAGCTGCGACAGGCGCTCTCGGTTGAGCAGGCCGCGGGTGTCGGCGGTCAGGGGCAGGGCGCACACCAGGATGTCGGTCTGCGCCAGCAGCGCGGGCAGATGCGCATCGCCGGCAAAGGTCTGCACACCGGGCAGCTCGCGCGGGCGGCGCGACCAGCCGGCCACCGGGTAGGCCAGCGGCGCAAACGCGCGAGCGATGGCTTGGCCCACCGCGCCCAGGCCCAGCAGGCCCACGCGGCATTGCGACACCGGCCGCACCGGGTGGCGGTCCCACACGCCGCGCGCCTGCTGGTCGGCATAGCGCCGCAGGTCACGCGTGAAGGTGAGGGTGCCGGCCAGCACGTACTGCGCGATCTGCACGCCCTGCATCGGGTCGACCACGCGGGTGACGGGCAGCTCGGGCGGCAGGTCGGGCACGTGGATCAGCTTGTCCACGCCCGCGGCCAGCGAGCACAGCGCGCGCAGCTTGGGAAAGCGGGGCAGCACGCCGGCCTGCAGCCGCCAGGCCATCACGATCTCCACCGCTTCAGGCGGGGCTTCTTCCACGCTCGTCCACACCGGCACATCGGGTGCGGCGGCGCGCAGCGCATCGGCAAACGGGGCCGCGGGCAGCGGCGAAGACAACAGCAGGATGCCCATCTCACTCCTTGCGGGTGGGCGCCAAAGGCCCATCCCCGAAATTCTAAAACCGTGGCGGACTAGGGCCGAACCCGATGTGACCTGCCACCTCTGCGACAGCAGCCTATCAGGGCTGTCCCCTAGAAACTTCCGGCACGGGTCGGTGTTTGCCCGAGTTATTGCACATCACGAAATGCATACCGTGCTTTCGGTTGACGCCTACAAAGGCGGCTTGCAACCATCGTGGCCCAGCTTCCACCGCCACAGGCAGTCCACGTGGATCTCTTCCTTCAGCAAGTGCTCAACGGTCTCACGCTCGGCGGCATCTACAGCCTCGTCGCGCTGGGCCTCACGCTGGTGTACGGCATCCTGCACGTGCCCAACTTCGCGCATGGCGCCTTCTACATGGCGGGGGCTTTCATCAGCTTCCACCTGATGTCGAAGTACGGCGCCAACTACTGGCTCGCGATGGCCGGCTCGGCCGTGGCGGTGGCCGCGCTGGCCACGCTGGCCGAGCGGCTGGTCTTCCATCCGCTGCGCCATGCCTCGGGCCTGCACCCGATGATCGCGGCCATCGGCATGCTGCTGTTCCTGGAGGCGGGTGCGCAGGCCATCTGGGGCGCCGACTTCCACCGCATGCAGACGCCGTACACCGGCATCATCGACTTCGCGGGGGTCACCGCACCCGTGCAGCGGCTGCTGATCATCGGCGCGGCCTTTGCGCTGATGGTGCTGCTGCACCTGTTCCTGCGGCGCACCGTCACCGGCTCCACCATCGTGGCCATGGCGCAGAACCGCGACGGTGCTTCGCTGGTGGGCATCGATGCCAACCGCGTGGCGATGATGACCTTCGCCATCAGCGGCGTGCTGGCCGCGGTGGCGGCCACGCTGTATGCGCCCATCAACCTGGTGTACCCGGCCATGGGGCATCTGGTGATCACCAAGGCCTTCGTCATCATCATCCTGGGTGGCATGGGCAGCGTGCCTGGCGCCATCGTCGGCGGCCTGATCATCGGCTTTGCCGAGAGCTTCGGGGCCTTCTACATCTCGACCGACTACAAGGACATCATCGCCTTCGCGCTGCTGGTGTTGATCCTCTCCTTCCGCCCTCAAGGCCTGTTCGCGAAAGGAGCCCACTGATGTCAGCCCCCACGCTCACTTCGTTCACTGCCCCCCAAGGGGGCGCAGGCCTCCTTTGGGGCGGCCCGGCAGGAGTCCTGTGATGTCCCGCGCAACCCTCGGCTGGCTGGCGCTCTTCGTCGCGGGCCTGGCCTTTCCGCTGATGGCGGGCAACGACTACCACCTGACGGTGATGTCCACGGCCTACATCTACGCCATCGCCACCATCGGCCTGAACCTGATCACCGGCTACACCGGGCAGTTCAACCTGGCGCATGCCGGCTTCATGGCCGTGGGGGCCTACACCGTGGGCATCCTCACCGTGGACCACCAGGTGCCCTTCTGGGTGGCCTTCGCGCTGTCGGGCTTCGTCACCGCCGCGCTGGGGGCGGCGGTGGGTGCGGTGTCGCTGCGGCTCAAGGGCCACTACTTCTCGATCTTCACGCTGTGCGTGGGCTACATCATGTTCCTGGTGATCGAGAAGTGGGAAAGCCTGACCCACGGCACCGTGGGCATCATCGGCATCCCCGGTCCTTCGCCCATCGGGCCGCTGGTCTTCGACACGCCGCGCGCGCTGTACTACCTGGTGTTCTTCTTCCTGGTGCTGGGCATCTTCGTGATGCGGCGCATCGTCAACTCGCTGATGGGCCGCAGCTTCATGGCCATCCGCAACAGCGATGCATTGGCCGAGGCGCTGGGCATCCGGTTGATGCGCACCAAGCTGCTGGCCTTCGTGCTGTCGGTGTTTTATGCCGGGCTGGCCGGCGGGCTGTATGCGGGCTTCGTGCGCTTCCTCGGCCCGGGCGTGGCGGCGGTGGAACACACCTTCGACATGACCATGTACATGCTGGTGGGCGGCCTGGGCACGCTGCTGGGGCCGCTGCTGGGCAGCATCTCGGTGCCGTGGATCACGCAGTACCTGCAGTTTCTGCAGGAGTACCGCTTCCTGGTGTTCGGACCCATCCTCGTGCTGCTCGTCATCTTCGTGCCGCACGGCATCGTGGGCAGCTGGCTGGGCTGGCGCGCGCGCCGCGCTTCGCAGGCGGCCGAGCCTGCTGCCGCTGCGCAGCGAACCACGGCGCCGCTGAAGGCGGTGCCCAGCGTGTCCACCGGAGGCCAACGCCATGCGTGATGAAGCCCGCAGCACCGCGGCCGGCAGCGCCTGCCTGGAAATCCGCAAGCTCACCAAGCGCTTCGGCGGCCTGGTGGCGGTCAACGACGTCAGCACCACCATCGAGCGCGGCAAGATCAACGCCATCATCGGCCCCAACGGCGCCGGCAAGACCACGTTCTTCAACCTGATCAGCGGCGTGCACCCGGCCACCAGTGGGCAGATCGTGTTCAACGGCACCGACGTCACCCGCCTGCGCACCGACCAGGTGGCGCAGCTGGGCGTCTCGCGCACCTTCCAGACCACGGCGCTGTTCGACATGGCCACGGTGCTGGACAACCTGATCGTGGGCCACCGGCTGCGCACCCGCGCCAACCTGTGGGACGTGATCGTCAACAGCGCGCGCCTGAAGGCCGAAGAAAAGCTGTGCCGCGAGAAGGCGCGCGAGGCGCTGGACTTCGTCGGCCTGTCGCACATCGCGCACCGCATGGCCGGCGACATCACGCAGGAAGAGCGCAAGCGCGTGGCCTTTGCGCTGGCGCTGGCCACCGACCCGCAGCTGGTGCTGCTGGACGAGCCGGCCGGTGGCGTGAACCCCGATGAGACGCTGGGCCTGGCCGAGCTGATCCGCAAGTTCGTGCGGCACGGCATCACCGTGTGCCTGATCGAGCACAAGATGAACATGATCATGAGCCTGGCCGACAAGATCATGGTGCTGAACTACGGCGAGAAGATCGCCGAGGGCACACCGGCCGAGATCCGCAACAACCCCGCGGTGATCGACGCCTACCTGGGCGCGGAGCATGCCGATGTCTGACCCCCAAGCGAAGGCCGGCACCGGCCTGGTGATCGAGAACCTGACGCTGGATTACGGCAGCTTCCGCGCGCTGGACGGCGTGAGCCTGCAGGCCAAGCCGGGTGAGCTGGTGGTGCTGCTGGGCGCCAATGGCGCGGGCAAGAGTTCCATCTTCCTGACCACCAGCGGCATCCACAAGGCCCGTGGCGGCAGCATCCGCTTCGGCAGCCAGGAGCTGGTGGGCCGCAAGCCCTCGCAGATCGTGGCGGGCGGGCTGGTGCTGTGCCCCGAAGGCCGCAAGCTGTTTCCGCAGATGAGCGTGCTGCAGAACCTGAACCTGGGCGCCTATGTGCACCGCGGCGACAAGGCCGGCAACCAGCGCATGCTGGACGAGGTGATGGCGCTGTTCCCCATCCTCAAGGAAAAGCAGCACCAGCCGGCGGGCTCGCTGAGCGGCGGGCAGCAGCAGATGGTGGCCATCGGCCGCGCGATGATGGGCCGGCCGCAGGCCCTGCTGCTGGACGAGCCTTCGCTGGGCCTGGCGCCGCTGGTGGTCAAGCAGGTGTTCGAGGTGATCCAGCGCATCAACCGCAGCGGCACCACCGTGATCCTGGCCGAGCAGAACGCCTACGCGGCGCTGAAGATCGCCGACCGCGCCTACGTGATCGAGAACGGCCGGATCGTGATGGAAGGCGACAGAGAAAGCCTCCTCAAGAACGACGAAATCCGCCGCGCCTACATCGGCGCTTGACCCCCACTGGAGACAAACATGAAGCTGACGATTCGTTCCCTTGCGCTGGCGGCTGCTGCGGCCGTGATGGCGGCGCCCACCTTCGCCCAGGACGTGGTGAAGATCGGCTACTCCGGGCCCTTGAGCGGAGGCGCGGCGCTGTACGGCAAAAACGTGCTGGACGGCATGCAGATGGCTGCGGCCGAGGTGAATGCGGCGGGCCTGGAAGTGGCCGGCAAGAAGGTCAAGCTGGAGATCGTGGCGCTGGACGACAAGTACAACCCCAGCGAGACGGCCATCAACGCCCAGCGCCTGGTGCAGGAGAGCAAGACGCCGGCCATCCTGGTGCCGCATTCGGGCGGCATCTTCGCGCTGCAGACGCAGAACGAGGCGCAGAAGTACATGGTGCTGGCCTACAGCAGCGTGCCGCAGATCACCGCGCGCGGCAACAAGCTCACCATCCGCATTCCGCCCGAGTACACCTCGTACGTGCAGCCCTTCGTCAAGCACACCATGGGCAAGTACGGCAAGAACCTGGCCATCGCCAATGCCGACCACGACTACGCCAAAGCCTGGACGGCGGCCTTCAAGCCGGCCTGGGAAGCAGCCGGCGGCAAGGTGGTGGCCGAGAACCCGATGAGCTACAACCGCGCGGCCGATTTCTACAGCGGCGTGAGCCGTGTGCTGGCGGCCAAGCCCGACGTGCTGTTCATCGGCGGCGCTTCCGAGCCCACGGGCCTGGTGGTCAAGCAGGCGCGTGAGCTGGGCTTCAAGGGCGGCTTCGCCATCATCGACCAGGCCAAGATGGACGAGATCTCGGCCGTGACCGGCGGCTACGCGATGCTGGAAGGCGCCATTGGCGTGCTACCGCTGGCCGAGGACTCCAGCGCGTCAGCCAAGGACTTCGTCGAGCGCTTCCGCAAGGGCCATTCGGGCCGTACGCCCAGCTCGGAGGTCTCGTACAACTACACCATGGTGCATGCCACCGCCATCGCGATGAAGCTGGCCGGCACCACCACCGACGCGGTGGCCATCCGCGCGCAGATGGACAAGGCCGTCAAGGCCTTGACCAACGCCAACAACCCCAGCTCGCTGGAAGGCATCGACGACAAGGGCGGCACCATCAACGACACGCGCGTGGGCGTGGTGGAGAACGGCAAGATCCGTGAGGTGAAGCTGAGCACCTTGAACGCGGCGAAGTAGCCCGCGCGGGCCTTCACCCCACCAGCGCGCCCACGGGCGGCAGGCCCGCGACGTGGCGCAGCAGGGCGGTGATGCTGGCAGAGCCGGTCTTTTGCCGGATGCTGCTGATGTGGGTGCGTGTGGTGCAGGGCGCCACGCCGTGCTGGCGGGCGATCTGATCCGGGCTGGCGCCGCCGGCCAGCGCCTGCAGCACCTGCGTCTCTGCCAGAGTCAGGCGGTGCTGTTGGGCATACAACCCCAGGGTCACTGCCGAGCAGATGCCGCCGCGGCTGGCCACCAGCAGCACGCCTGCGCTGCCTCCTTCCTGGCCGGGCAGTGGCAGCACCGCGACGGCGTCTTGCGGGCTGCCGGCCAGCGCATGCAGGCTGCGGCGGCCCAGCAGCAAGGCCTGGGAGGCACGCTGCATCAGCTCCGGCAGAAGCCGGACTGACAGGTCGCCCGCCGGCATCAGCAGCCGTTGGCGGCCGTGCCGGTTGGCATGCAGCAAGGCCAACCGCTCGTCCAGCACCACAAGACCGCAGTCCAGCTGGTCCAGCGCAGCCGCCAGCAGGTTCCAGGGCGAGGGAGCGAAGTCTTCGTTCACCTGTCGCATCGGCCAGCGGCAGGCCGTATCGGTGTGCGTGGAGACAAGCGGTGTGGCCATGACGGACTCTCCTGAAACTGGCCTGCATTGCAGCGCGCTGCGGCGTCGCTGACGATCAGCCGCATGGCCCAGGCCAAAAGGCCTAGGCCGGCAGGGGGATGAAGGCAGCTGCCGGCGCTACCATCATCCGGCCATGAACGTGATGCTCGTCGACGACCACGCGCTGTTCCGTGAGGGGCTGGCCCTGCTGCTGCGACCGATGGTGGATCCCCTGGTCGTGTGGGAAGCGGGCTCCTGCGAAGAAGCACTGACCTTGCTCGACACGCAGGCGCCGATGCAGCCCGACCTGGTGTTGATGGACCTGGGCTTGCCTGGCATGAATGGTCTGGAAGGCATTGCCTGCTTCCACGAGCGGCTGCCGCAGTGCCCGGTGGTGGCGCTGTCCTCCAACGACGACCGTGAGACCGTGCTGCGCGCCCTGGATGCCGGGGCGATGGGCTTCATCCCCAAGAGTTCAAGTTCGGCCGTGTTCGCTGCGGCGCTGCGGCTCATCATGGCCAAGGGCATCTACCTGCCCACCAGCGTGCTGGCCGCGCCGGTGTCGGCGGCTCGTCCACCGCCACGCCCGGTGCCGCCGGCGGCGGGTGCGCAGGTGGCCCCGGTGGGCGGCGCGGGCCCCATCCCCGCCGACCTGGGCATCACGCCGCGGCAGTCGGCGGTGCTGGCCCTCATCCTGCAGGGGATGCCGGCCAAGCTGATCGCACGAACGCTCAACCTGGCGCCGGGCACCGTGAAGGCGCACACATCGGCCGTGCTTCGGGCCTTGAACGTGACCACCCGCACGCAGGCGGTCATCGAAGCCGGTCGCCTGGGCCCCAGTTTCACCGCCGCGCTGGCGCAGGCATCAGGCGACGCGGGCGAGCGCGCCGATGGCGGCCTGGCGTAGCCGCTGGGCGCTGGCCGGCTTGGCCAGCTTCACCGCGTGGATGCCTGCAATCTGTGCATCCGTCTCTGGCGAGAGGTCGGCCGTCAGCACCACTGCGGGCAGCTGGTCGTCCAGGCGCTGGCGCAGTTCGGTCACGAGCGTGGTGCCCGTCCAGCCATCGCCCAGGCTCTGGTCGGTGATGACCAGGTCGGGGGTGCGCAGGTGGCGGTCCACCTCGGCCAGGGCGGCCTCTCCCGAACTGGCGTCGGCCACCAGGCAGCCCCATTGCAGGCACAGCGCCCGCAGGGCATCCCGGTTGTCGGCGTCGTCGTCCACCAGCAGCACGAAGCAACCTGCCAGCCGCCCATCGTCCAAGGGCTGCACGCCGGTCGTGTCGGTCATCAATGGCCAGCCGGCTACCCGTGGCAGCAGGAAGCCGAAGCTGGTGCCGTGACCGAGGCGCGAACGCACCTGCAGCGGGTGTCCCAGCATGGCCAGACTGCGCTTGACGATGGACAGCCCCAGGCCCAGTCCGCCGGGGTGGCCACTGCCGCCGTCGAGGCGGAAGAACTCCTCGAACACGTCGTCCAGGTGGGCTGCGGGAATTCCGGGGCCGGTGTCGATGACCTGCACCAGCACCTCGGCACCACGCAGTCGCGCAGCCATCAGCACCCCACCACTGGCGGTGTATCGCACGGCATTGGCCACCAGATTGCCCAGCACGCGTTCCAGCATGGCGGCATCGGTGCGCACCAGCACTCCGCGTGGGGCACGCAGCTGCAACCGCAGGCCTTTGGCCGCCGCCTGTGGCTCATAGCTGCACAGCACACGGGCCAGCATGTCGTCGAGCGGCTGCGGCCCGGGCTGTGCATGCACGGCACCCGCGTCCAGCCGCGAGATGTCCAGCAGGCCGGAGAACAGGTGCTCCATCGCGCCGATGGAGCGGCTCACCTTGTCAGCCAGCGACAGGTGTTCGGGTTGCTGCAGCCGCTCGCGCAGCACGCTCATCAGCAGGCTCACCGAATGCATGGGCTGTCGCAGGTCGTGGCTGGCCGCGGCCAGGAAGCGGGTCTTGGCCGCGCTGGCCCGTACCGCCTGCTCCTGGCTGACCGCCAGGGCTTGCAGCTGCGCCCGCAGCTGTTCGTTCAGGCGCGCCAGATCCTGCGACTGCTGCAGCAGCAGGTCGCGCGCGGCCGACAGCTCCGCGGTGCGTTCGGCCACCTTGGCTTCCAGCCCG
Source organism: Aquincola tertiaricarbonis (assembly GCF_023573145.1). GTDB lineage: Bacteria > Pseudomonadota > Gammaproteobacteria > Burkholderiales > Burkholderiaceae_C > Aquincola > Aquincola tertiaricarbonis_B. The sequence goes on along the minus strand of NZ_CP097635.1, from coordinate 1,574,847 downwards.
CGGTAGGAGGCCTGCAGCTGGCGCGTCATCTCGTTGAAGTCTTGCGCCAGCGCCGTCAGCTCCGCACCGCCGCGGGCGTCGATGGCAGCACCCACGCCTGAAGACAGGTTGCCACCCGCGATGCGCGCCGTGGCCCGGCGCAGCGCGACGATGGGAGCCGCCATACGCCGCGAGAACCACACGCTGGCCATGGCCGCCAGCAGGCCTGCGAGCAGCACCAGTGCCAGCGTTTGTGCCACGCTGGTCACCACGGGCCGAAGCGCTTCCGATCGGGGTTGCTGGGCCAACACCAACCAGCGTGGGCCGGGGATTGGCGCGGCGGTGACGATCACCGGTACGCCGTCCACATCCACTGCATCCATGCCGTTGACCGGCCAGCGCTGGTCAGGGCTGGCTGACCGGGCCGCGGCCACCGGCCCGTAGTCGCCCAGCGAGAGCTGTCGCAGCGCATGCGTGGGCCGTGGGTGCGCAATCAGGTGGTCGGCCGCGTCCACCACGTACACCTGGCCGTGGTCCCCGATGCGCAGGCCCGACACCACGTCGGCAAGGAAGCGCAGGTTGAGGGTGGCAATCAGGCAGCTGCCCGGCCGGTGGGTGGGCACGCTCAGTTCCAGCAGCGGCACGCCCGCGTCATAGCGAGTGTTGCCATAGTGTGTGTCGGCCTGGCAGTCGGCCGGAGCGACGCTGGGTGCCTGGCGATCGGCCCGGGAGACGAAGACCGCGAAGTCAGGCTGCGGCGAAGCGTGCCGCACGTCCAGCACCGCAGGTGCCAGCACGAGCAGGCGCGCGAGCTCCTCGCGCAAGGCCTCGACACCGAAGCCGTTCCGCTCCCAAGGCATCTTGGCCGCATCGCGCAGCGTGTCCTCGGTGCGACGCAGTGCCTGCGCGATCTCCTGCGCTGCGGCCTCGGTGTGTACGCGTTGCAGCTCGGCGATCGCGGTGCGCGCCTGGCGGTAGGCCATCCAGGTGTGCAGGCCACCCGCCGCCAGGAGCAAGCCGATGCTCAGCCCACCCACCATCAGCGCATAGCGCGCAGCCAAAGAGCTTGGCACCATCAGTGCGGCACCGCCGGCAAGGCCGCATGGGCGGTGATGACCAGGTCGGCTTTGCGCACGACGGCCGGGGCCACGTCTACCGCGAATTCGTCACCCAGCCGCACGGACAGCACGAAGCGGCGTGGCCGTTCCACCGGCATGTGCTGTGGCAGCTCGCCAGCCAGCACGCGGCCCAGCATCTCGGCCAGCGTGGGCATCGCGAAGCTGGTGTCCTGGGCATAGGCCATCTGTCCACCGGCCTGCACCTCCTCGGTGGTGCCGAACATGGCGGGCCGGCGCAGCCGCTGCAGCTGCGTTCGGATGGTCCCTTCGGCCACGTAGGACACGAAGGTGGGTGGGATGTACCAGGCCTGCTGCCGCGCGGCCGTGGGGCTGTCCATCTGCGTGATGACGTCGGCTTCGTCCTGGGCCAGGAACAGGGTCAGCTGCACCCCGGTTTCCTGGCCATAGGCGGCCAAGCGGCGCTCGACGTCGAAAAGGGCCACCCATTCGCGGTCGGCCAGCACGCCGATGCGCTGCAAGCCGCCAAACGCTTGGCGCAGGACATCCAGCCGCTTCTCGTCCAGCCAATCCGCCAGCGAAATCCCGGTCATGCCATGGGGTGACGTCATCGAGTCCACGATGCCGTCGCGCATGGGATCGGTGTAGGTGGCGAAGACCGCGGGTATCGGCACGCCCAGGCGGCGGGCCGCCAGCGCCGTGATGCCTGTTGGTAGCACCATGACTGACGCACCAGCCTGCACCGCCTGCTGCACTGCCAGGCGCGCCGCCGTCACGTCGTCGATCCCGGCATTGAAGTGCAGGAACTGCATCTGCTGTGGCCATTGGGGATTGACTTGCGAAAGTGCGCGCATGAATTGCGCGAACGATTCATCCTGGACTGTGGGCCAACCACCGATGTAGGCCACTCGGGTGAGCACGGGTTCCTGCGCGGTGTGCCGCGGCACGCTTGCCAGCCCCAGAAGGAGGCCCACAAAGCCCATGGCATAGGACCAACGGGTAATGCCCTTCATGGTGCGAACTGGCTACTTTCCGCCTGCCGATGTCGGCAATTCATTTTAGGAGCGGCGCAATGACGAAGAGCTACTTTGCGTGGGTGGTGGTGGTCAACAAGAAGGATCCACCGGTGTTTCCGGAGAACGATGCCTGCGACGCCGGGGTGGTTCCCAGAAGGCCGTCTCGGCCGCCACGCATGGCGTCGGCCACCGCGCGTTGGGACCTCGACGCGACGTTGGACGGTTCAGGCAACCTCGACACCGAGATCTACCCTGCGGGTGGCACACGTGAATGCGCCATCAATTGGTGGGTGCGGCATGCCCCGGAGTTCAAGAAACAAGGCATCAAGAGCCGCATGCTCATCGCGTTCGTCGACGGCATCGTCACGCCGGCCGACCGGCAATTGCGGGCCGCTGAAGAGTGGCCTCGCTTTCCGCACCAGTTCCAGGACAGCGAATGGACCGGCGACTTCAAGACGAAGGATGAGCGCGGCGACACATCCCTGCTGCCGGCCAACTGGCAGGCGTTCGAAGGTCTTTTCTTGCCGGAGCCTTCCGTGAATGAGTGCAGCGTGCTGCAGGAGTACAAACGCAAACTGCGCACGGCGCATGAAGGTCAGATCACTTGGGAAGCGAAATCCTGGCGCAACGCGATCGACGAAGTGCTCAAGCTGGTGGGAGATCTCACCTATCCCACGCTGTGCACGCATACCCTGGAACTGCTGCGACGGCTGGATGGGTCCATCGATGCGCCACTGTTTACCTTGAAGAAGCGCTTCATGCGGGGGCGGCCTGCGACAGAGAACGGCTGCGTTGACGGGATGTTCCCCCCGCCGCACCCTTACCATCCTGGACACCCGGCCTACCCCAGCGGGCACGCCACCATGGCGCATGCCGCTGCGCTCGTGCTGCAGGAGGTGGACTCAACCCTCGACCCGCAAAAGCTCGATGAGGCGGCCAGCGACATAGCTCAACGGCGAGAAATCGCCGGCCTGCACTACCCCAGTGACAGCGAAGCTGGGCGCCGCCTGGCCCATTGGTTGGTCGACCAGTTGAAGCAGAGCTCGGAGTTCGTCCAACTGATGAAGCTTGCGCGCGACGAGCTGATTGCATATCACGCTGGGCGCCTGTAGCTGAGTGCGCCGCGGCGGCTGCGCGCTCAGCTTGCTGGCCTCAGCGCGGCCGTTGCGGCACCTTGCGCAGCTTGCTCACGTCGTAACCCTGCGCTTCGACGAAGCGGGTGAGCCGTTCCAGGTCGGCCGCGGGCATGGTGGGCGTGCGGGACATGATCCACACGTAGTCGCGCTTCTCGCGGCCCACCACCACTTCCTTGTAGTCCGGGTCGATGTGCATGATGCGGTAGTCGGCCTCGAACGGCCACAGGAACTGCATCGTCCAGATGGCGTTGCCGGTGTTCGGCAGCACGGTGCCCACCGGGTTCATCGTCTTCAGCGGCTCGTCATGGCCGCCGTGGCGGAAGGTGAATGTGGTGGCGATCTTGCCATCGGGCCGTCGCTCGTAGCGTTCCAGCGCATCGTAGGCGTCGCGCTCAGGCCAGGTCGGGATCACCGCGATCACGTACCAGTCGCCCATGTAGCGGTCGATGTCCAAGCGCTCGGCCACCGCCAGCGGCGGGCGCGTTGGGGTGCTCTGGCAGGCGGTGAGCAGCACGGCGGCGCCCAGCACCAGGCCGGCAGCGGCCAGGTGGCGCTTGCGCAGCGCGGGGCGGCGGGTCGGGGTGAGCAGGGTCTTGGGGATCTTCATCGTCGCGGCATCCATCGCAGGCGGCGTGGCGCCAGACCATACCGGCGCCTGATGGAATGCTCGCGTGACGGCGCCCCCGCCGCAACCGACACCGTCCGATAAGCCTGTAGGCCATGGGCGATTGCGCTTGTGCGCCCCCGCTCGCGGGTGAGCCCGCTGGGCTCGATACTCAGTCGCGATCCACCGCCACCACACCGCCCTCGTCGATCGAGCGCTGCAGCGCGCGGATGATGCGCACATCGGCCAGGCCCATGCGGCCATCGGTGGGCACCGGCTGGCCGCTGTGGATCGCTTCGCAGAAGGCGTCCATCTCGGCCGCGAAATGGTTCACCGGCCGGATCAGCAGCTCCTCGGTGCTGGCCGGGCCGGTGCTGGGGCTGCCGCGGCGCAGGCGCAATTGCTGGCCCTGGTAGGAGAAGGCGGCCTCCAGGTCGATGAAGCCCTGGGCGCAATGCACCCGCAGGTGGCGGCTTTCGGCGGCCCCGAAGCTGGTTTCGCAGTGCGCCACCACACCCGACGGGTAGCGCAGCAGAAAGGCCACGCTCTCGGGCACCTCGGCAAAGTCCGGGTTGTCCGCTGGCTGGTGGGCAAACGCCACCACTTCCGTCGGCTCTTCGCCCGTCACCATGCGGGCGGCGTTGATGCAGTAGATGCCGGTGTCGCTGATCGGGCCGCCGCCCTTGTCGGCCTGCAGCCGGATGTCGGGTGCGGTGGTCACCTGGCAGTTGCTGGCCATCAGTGTCTTCACGGCGCCCAGCGCCTGCTCGCGGCACAGCGCGGTCAGCCGCTGGCTGAAGGGCTCGAAGTGCAGGCGGTAGGCGATCATCAGCTGCCGGTCGGCCGCTCGCGCGGCGTCCATCATGCGGTGGCATTCCTCGGGCGTCACCGCCATCGGCTTTTCGCACAGCACATGCTTGCCGGCCGCAAAGGCCTTGAGGGTGTACTCGGCATGCAGGTGGTTGGGCAGCACGATGTACACCACGTCCACCTCCGGCATGTCGCGCAGGCGGTCGAAGTGATCGTAGTCCAGCACCCGGTCTTCCCCGATGCCATGCGCCCGCGCCACCGGCAGCGCCTTGTCGCGGCTGCCGCTCACCAGCGCCACCGGCCTGGCCCACCGGCACTGCGCAAAGGCCGGCATGATTTCCTCCAGCGTCAGCTGCCCCAGGCCGACGATGGCGAAGCCGAGGGGGTGCTGGGAGGGGTCTTGGGTCGGGGAGGTCGAAGCGGGCATGGGGGCTCCTGCAGAAGGCAGCCCGTCAGGGCAAGCAGCGGACCTGATAAAAGCACGCATGGCGGCGCCACTCCTGCCGTCCAACACATGGCCACCGACTACGCCAACCTGCTCAACCCTGAGCGCGCGCGCATCTTCCGGATCATCCACCGCAGCAACCTGCCGTGGGTGCTGGAGCATGGCCTGCACTGCGGCAACAGCGCGACACGTTCACCGCAGTGGGTCAGCATTGGCAACCAGGAGCTCATCGCCAAACGCGCCTCATGGCCCGTTCGCGCGGGGGCGGGCGGGGTGCTGAACGACTATGTCCCGTTCTACTTCACCCCTTTTTCGCCGATGATGTTGGCCATCAGGACCGGATGGAATGGCGTGCAGCAGCATCGTCCGCAGGACATCCTGATCCTCGTGTCCGATCTGCACCGGATTTCTGCGCTGGGCCTGACCTGGCTCTTCACCGATACCCATGCCAACAACGGCGTGGTCCGGTACTTCCAGCGCGTTGAGGACCTGGCGCAGCTGGACTGGCGCATCCTGCAGCAGCGAGACTTTCGCCGGGACCCCGACGACCCGGGCAAGTTCGGCCGCTATCAGGCAGAGGTGCTGGTCCACCGGCAGGTGCCGTTGCAGGGCTTGTCCGGCATCGTCTGTGCGGATGACGATGGCAAGATGTTGGTCGAGCAAGCCGTGGCGGCAGCCTGCAAACAGCTCCAGGTGGTCACACGTCCTGGCTGGTATCTCTGATGATTTCGTACACCCAAGGCAACCTTCTGGAAGCGCGCGTGGATGCGCTGGTCAATACCGTCAACACCGTGGGTGTGATGGGGAAGGGCATCGCCTTGATGTTCAAGGAGCGCTTCGAGCGCAACTTCAAGCTGTACGCGGCCGCCTGCAAGGCAGGCGAAGTCCAGGTGGGGCGGATGTTCGTGACCGAGACTGACGAACTGGAGGCGCCGCGGTGGATCATCAACTTTCCTACGAAGGACCATTGGCGGAACCCGTCGCGGCTGGAGTGGGTGGAAGCTGGGCTGGTGGACCTGAAGCGGGTGTTGAAGGAACTCAACATCCGGTCAGTGGCGATCCCGCCCTTGGGCGCGGGCAACGGCGGCCTCGACTGGGGCGTGGTGAAGGCCTGCATTCACAAGGCGCTTGCTGACCTCGATGGCGTGGAGGTCGTCGTCTATGAGCCGACTGGCCGTTATCAGAACGTGGCCAAGCGGTCGGGCGTGCAGGCATTGACCCCTGCGCGTGCGCTGGTGGCGGAAGCGATTCGCCGCTACTGGGTGCTTGGCATGGAATGCAGCCTGCTCGAGGTGCAAAAGCTCGCCTGGTTCATTGAGCGCAGCCTGAATCACCTGGGACTGCGCAACGACCTGAAGTTGAACTTCCGGGCGCACCGGTACGGGCCTTTTGCCACGCACCTCAACCACCTGCTCGACAGCCTCGACGGCAGCTACCTGAAGTCGGACAAGCGCATCGCGGACGCCGCGCCGTTGGACGTGATCGCGTTCAACGAAGATCGCCAGGAAGTGGTGCAGGCCTACCTGAAAAGCGAAGGCAAAGAGGTGGCGCCCGCACTCGAGCTCGTCAGCCGCGTGATCAGCGGCTTCGAGTCGCCGTTCGGCATGGAGCTGCTTGCCTCAGTGGATTGGCTGATCAGTCGCGAGGGCGTGGCCCCCGAAGTGCCTGCGCTGCTGCACGGCCTGGCGCATTGGCCGGCCGATCAGGCCGGCGGTGCCGGCCGCCGCAAGCAGCAGATCTTCGATGAGCGAGCCGTTCAGATCGCCCTGGATCAGTTGCGCCGCAGCCCGCTGTACGCAGCTGCTTAGCTTCCCCGCTCCCGCTCCTGCAACATCCGCCACTGCACCTTGCCCGTACCCGACTTGGGCAGGGATTCGACGAATTCGATGAGCTTGGGGGCCTTGTAGGCGGCCATGTGCTGGCGGCACCAGTCGGCCACTTCCTGCTCGGTCACCTGGCCGGCGGCGCCGGGTTTGAGCACCACCAGGGCCTTGACGGTTTCGCCGCGGCGTTCGTCCAAGGTGCCGATGACACAGGCTTCCTGGATGGCGGGGTGCTGGTACATCAGCGCCTCCACCTCGGCCGGCCACACCTTGAAGCCGGCGGCATTGATCATGCGCTTGAGGCGGTCGACCATGAACCAGTAGCCTTCGTCGTCCACCCGCGCCAGGTCGCCGGTGCGCAAAAAGCGCTTGCCGTCGATCTGCACGAAGGTGCTCTCGTTGGCCTGCGGCGCGCGCCAGTAGCCCTGCATCACCTGCGGGCCGTGGATCACGATCTCGCCCACCTCGCCCGGGGCCACCGGCGCCAGCGTGCCGGGGTCGATCAGCCGCGCATCAACGTCGAACACCGGGATGCCCAGGCATTGCGGCTTGGGCCGGTGCGGCGGGTTGATGTGGGTGGCGGCGATGGTCTCGGACATGCCGTAGCCCTCGACATAGTCCAGCCCGGTGAGGGCCTTGAGCTTGGCCACGATGGCCGCCGGCATCGCGGCGCCGCCGCCGCGCACCGCCTGCAGGCTGCTCAGGTCGAAGCGCTCGACATCCGGCTGCGACAGGAAGTCGATCATCATCGTGGAGATGACCTGCCACACCGAGACGCGGTAACGCTGGATGCAGCGGCCCACCGCTTCGCGGTCCCAGCGCGGCAGCACCACCACGGTGGCGCCGCTGAACATCGGGCCGTTGAGCCCGCCCGACATGCCGGTGACGTGGAAGAAGGGCAGCACGCCCAGGTACACGGTGTCTTGCGTGCGGCTGAACCATTGCACGCTGCCCACCAGCGTGGTCATCACCGTGGCATGGGTGTGCATGCAGCCCTTGGGGTGGCCGGTGGTGCCCGACGTGTACGGCATCACGCACAGGTCGTCCGGCCCGCCCTGCAGCGGCCCGGGCGCATGGCCGGCCTGCACCACCGCGTGCCAGGCATGCACGCCGGCACGCTCAGGCACCGCACGCGGCGCACTGACGAAGGCCGGCACCGCCAGGTCGGTGGGCTGCTTCAGGTGGTCGGCATAGGTGGACACCACGATGTGCTGCAGGCCGTCGGGCACGCCCAGGTGGGGCAGCAGTTCGTCCAGCAGGTCCTGCGCGACGAAAGCGACGCGGGCGCCGCTGTCGTGCACGTAGTGGCGCAGCTCTTCGCTGCGGTTCATCGGGTTGACCGGCACCACCACCGCGTCGGCCCGCAGGATGGCGTAGAAGGCCAGCGCCCATTGCGGGCTGTTCTGCATCTGCAGCAGCACACGGTCGCCACGCTGCACGCCGCATACCTGCTGCAGGTGGCCGGCCAGTGCCTCGGCCTCGGCCTTGAAGTCGGCAAAGCTCAGCGGCGTGTCGTAGAACAGCAGGAAGGGCTTGTCGGGGTAGCGGGTGGCCGACACCTCGACGTTGAACCACAGGTGGGTGCGCGGCAGCGTGAGGTGGTGTGCAAGGCCCGGCGGCCAGTGCGGGTGGGGGCGGGCGGGCACGACAGCGGCCATGCTCAACCCCGCCCCGCATCCAGCTGCTGCGCCATCGCCCAGGCTTGCTCGGCCAGCGGGCGGGCGCGGCGCCCGGCTTCCAGCGCGCGGGCGTTGGAGGCATTGCCCTGCAGCGCGCGCGCCATCACGCCCTGCAGGATGCCCACCAGCCGGAACATGTTGAACACCAGGTAGTAGCCCCAGTCGGCCGGGCTCACGGCCTGCGGCCGGCCGCTGCGCTGCAGGTAGCGCTGCAGGTACTCGGCTTCGGTGGGAATGCCCATCGCGGCCAAGTCGGCACCGGCCAGGCCGCGGGTGGCGCCTTGCGGCATGTGCCAGGTCATGCAGTGGTAGGCGAAGTCGGCCAGCGGGTCGCCCAGCGTGCTCAGCTCCCAGTCCAGCACCGCCAGGATGCGCGGCTCGGTGGGGTGGAAGATCACGTTGTCGATGCGGTAGTCGCCGTGCACGATGCGCGGCGTGGCCTGCTCGGGCGGCAGGTGGCGCGGCAGCCAGTCGATCAGCGCATCGGCAGCCTCGATCTTCTCGGTTTCGGACGCGCGGTACTGCTTGGTCCAGCGGTCGATCTGCCGCGCCATGTAGGCGCCGGGCTTGCCATGGTCGGCCAGGCCCACGGCGGTGGGGTCGACCTGGTGCAGCGCGGCCATCACGCGGTTGAGTTCGTCGTACAGCGCGCCGCGTTCGGCCGCGCTCAGGCCGGGCAGCTGCGGGTCCCAGAAGATGCGGCCCTCCACGCAGTCCATCACGTAGAACATGGAGCCGATGACCGAGTCGTCTTCGCACAGCAGGTGGGCCTTGGCCACCGGCACCTCGGTGCTGGCCAGCGCGCGGATCACGCGGTACTCGCGGTCCACCGCATGGGCCGATGGCAGCAGCACGCCGGGCGGCTTGCGGCGCAGCACGTAGTGGCGGCCACCGGACATGAGCTTGAAGGTGGGATTGCTCTGCCCGCCGTTGAACTGCTCCACCTGCGTGCCGCCGGCGTAGCCAGGCAGGTGCTCACACAGGTAGGCGTCCAGCCGGTCCACATCGAAGGCGTGGGCGGCGGCCACGGGCCGTGTGCCGTTGAAGGAGTGCTGGGGTTCGCTCATCGGGCCAGTGTGCCAGCGTCAGGGCGTTTTGGAATGGCTGGTATTTCCCAATGCGCTTGTCGCGCAGCGGACATTCAGAAACTGCGGTATGGTCCGCGGCAGGCGGGCTGCGGCCCTGTCCGTACCATGGTCATCCTTGATCGCAGCTTTCAGCCATGAGCATCTCCCTGCCCGACGACGACGCACCGGTTCCGCCCGGCTTCAAGACCATCCACCACGGCGGACCTTACTTCGCGGCGCTGGGCCCGGTGTACGGCAAGCCGGCCGAAGACGGCAGCGGCACCCAGGTGGTGGCCGTGCGGGTGCAGCACAAGCACACCAATGTGCTGGGCGTCACCCACGGCGGCATGCTGGCCACGCTGGCCGATTGCGCGCTGGGCATGAACGTGATGCTGCAGCGTGATCCGCCGCAATCGATGGTGACGGTGAGCCTGACCAGCGATTTCCTGTCGTCGGCCAAGCCCGGTGAGTGGCTGGAGGCGCACGTCACCATCCGCCGCCAGGGTGCGCGGCTGGCCTTTGCCGAATGCCTGCTGCAGGTGGAAGACCGCGTGATCCTACGCGCCAGCGGGGTGTTCTCGGTCACTGGCCGTGAGCCCGTGAAGCCGCGGGTCAAGCTTTGACCGATCAGGTCCCGTGCCGGCGCTGCGCCCGCGCCGCGCGTTCGCGGGCCTCGTGCAGCGTGGCCAGCGTGATCTTGCGCACCTCGGCCTTGCTTTGCTCCACGTGGGTCTTGAGCAGCAGCTGCGCCTGGTCGGGCTTGCGCTGGATGACGGCGCGCAGGATCTTGGCGTGCTCGTTGTAGGTGGCCTCCACCCGGTCGGCGCGGGTGAAGTCCAGGTGCCGGATGATGCGGATGCGCTCGGTCACGTCCCAGTGCACGCGGGCGATCTCGGCATTGCCGGCGGCGCGCACCAGCGTGGCATGGAACTGCTCGTCCAGCAGCCCCACCTCGCGCGGGTCGGCCAGTCGCTCGGCGGCGGGCACCAGCCACAAGGCCTTGAGCGTGTCCAGCGCCTCGGCCGGCGTGCCGGTGTGGGCGCACAGCCGCTGCACGCTGGCCAGTTCCAGCAGCACCCGCAGGTCGTACAGCTGTTCCAGCTTGCCGAAGTCGATGGGCTTGACGTACCAGCCCGACTTCAGCTCCACGTCCAGGTAGCCCTCGTTGCGCAGGCGGAACAGGGCTTCACGCACCGGCGTGCGGCTCACACCCAGGCGCTGGCCCAGTTCGGCCTCGGAGAAGCGGTCGCCCGGCACCAGCTGGAAGTCGTCCATCTCGGCCTTGAGCTGGGCGTAGACCTGCTCGGCCAGATTGGCCCGCAGCGGGGCTGCGGGCGCCACGGTGGGGGCGGCAGCGGCAGGGGGCTTGGGGACGGCGCGCATGCGATCGATCTTACCCAGCGGCCCCGCCCGCCGCCGAAGGGCTGGAAGCGGCCGCCAGCAGGCTCACGTGCGCGGCCACCACGCGCCATTGGCCATCGGCAAAGCGCACCCAGGTCTGGCTCTGGCGGCCGATGGCGCTGCTGCCCGCACGGTGGAACTCGGTCATCGCCGTGGCCATGTCGCGGCCGAAGGTGGTGATGACGGTGCGGCCCAGCGTGCGCGCCAGCCCCGCGGGCGAGCGGCCGGCGCGGAAGGCCTGGATCTGCGCATAGCCCACCAGGTTCTCGGTGGCGCCGTAGCGCACGGTGTGAGGGCTGTTCCAGAACAGCGCGTCCAGCACCTCCACGCGGTTGTTCACCAGCGCGTCTTCGTAGCGGTTGAACACGGCCTGCACTTCGGCCAGCACGTCGGGCAGGTTGATCTGGTCTTCGGTCATGAGAGTCGGGCCACCGGCGCGTTGAACACGCCTTGTTGTTGGAGTGCATGCGCCACGCGCAGCACCCGGTCTTCGCGCCAGGGCGCGGCGATGATCTGCACGCCGATGGGCAGGCTGGGGTGGCAGCCCCACACCGGCGCCGCGCACACCGGCAGGCCGATGCAGGAGATGGGCTGCGCCAGCAGCCCCAGGCTGGGCCGCGCCGGCAGGCGCTGGCCGTTGATCTCGATCCATTCGGTGCCGATGGCGGGCGCCACCAGCGGCGTGGCGGGGGCGATGAGCACATCCACCTCGGCCAGCAGCTCGGCCGCGCGCAGCGCCACCCAGCGGCGCATGCGCTGCGCCTGCTGCACCCAGGCGGCTGGCAGCAGCGCACCGGCCAGGAAGCGGTCGCGCGACAGCGGCTCGAAGTCCTGCGGCCGGGTGCGCAGGTCGGGCAGGTGCAGCGTGGCGCCTTCAGAATTGCTGATGACGAAGGCCGCGGCACGGGCGCGGGCCGCCTCGGGCAGCAGCACGGTGGGCAGACCGCCCAGCGCCTGCGCCACCCGCTGCACCGCGGCGCGGGCTTCGGGCCCGGCCTGGTCGTGGAACCAGCCGCCCAGCACGCCGATGCGCAGCCCGTCCAGGCCCGCGGCCAGCGTGGGCGCGGTGGGCTCCACGGCGCGCGCCACGCAGCCGGGGTCATGGGCATCGTGGCCCTGCATCGCGTCATAGGCCAGCGCCAGGTCGTGGGCCGAACGGGCGAAGGGCCCCAGGTGGTCCAGGCTGGCGACGAAAGGGTAGCTGCCGTTGCGCGGCAGCCGGCCGAAGGTGGGCTTGAGGCCGAACACACCGCACAACGAAGAGGGCACGCGGATCGAGCCGTTGGTGTCCGACCCCAGGGTGATGGGCACCTGGCCGGCCGCCACCGCCGCCGCCGAGCCGCCGGAAGAGCCACCGGCCACCCGCGTCAGGTCATGCGGGTTGCGGGTGGGGCCCTCATGGCTGTTCTCGGTGGTGAAGCCGTAGGCGTACTCGTCCATGTTGAGCGCGCCCACCAGCACCGCGCCGGCCGCGTCCATGCGCTGCACCAGCGGGCCGTCGGCCAGGGCCGCGGGGCCGCCACGCTCGATCTTGGAGCCGGCCAGCGTGGTCAGGCCCGCCACGTCGAACAGGTTCTTCACCGCATAAGGCACGCCCAGCAGCGGCAGCGCGCGGGTGGCTTCATCGCCAGCGACCAGCCTTTGGTCTAAGGCGGCGGCGCTGGCGCGTGCGCGTTCGGCGGTCAGGTCGGTGAAGGCATTCACCGCCCCGTCGCTGGCGGCAATGCGGGTCAGGCTCGCTTCCGTCAAGGCGCTGGCGGTGGCCCGGCCTTCTCGCACGGCCTGGGCGATGGTGGCTGCGGGTTGCAGCAGCAGCTCGTCGGCGTTCATCGGGTGTGGCCCTGCGCGTCGTCGGCCGGCGAGATCGGCACGAAGGCCGGAGCCGGCTCGTCCTGCACCGTCAGCGGAAATTGGTTGATCAGGTCAGCCATCTCGGCCGCCAGCGCGAAGTAGCGCAACACGCCAGGCCGGTGCGCAGGGCGCAGCGGCAGGTCCAGCGCCTGCGCGGTGGCGTCCACGTAGGCGGCCACCTGCTCGGGGCTCATCGCGCCGCTCATCGCCGCACCTCGCGCTGAAAGATCTCCAGGCTCAGCTTCTTGGTGCTGACGAAGCTGGGCTCCGACAGCGTGGCCACGGTGCGCGGCCGCGGGTCTTCATAGCGCAGGATCTCCGCCACGCGGGTGGGGCGCTTGGTGAGCAGCAGCACCTCGTCGGCCAGGTACACCGCCTCTTCCAGGTCGTGCGAGACCAGCAGCATCGTGGTGCCGGTCTGCATGAACACCTCCTGCAGCTTCTCGCGGATGAAGAGGGTCATCTCGAAGTCCAGCGCGCTGAAGGGCTCGTCCAGGAACAGCACCTCGGGCTTGGGCGCCAGCGCCCGCATGATGGACGCCGTCTGCTGCTGGCCGCCCGACAGCTCGTACGGGAAGCGGTTGAGGTCGAACTTGACGTCGAACGAAGCCACCAGCTCGGCCATGCGGCGGTCCACCTCGGCCTTGCTGCGGCCTTCCAGCTTCAGCGGGTAGGCGATGTTGTCGATGGTGCGCATCCACGGGAACATCGCTTCGCGGTAGTTCTGGAACACGTAGCCGATCTTGGTGTCCTTCAGGCTCTTGCCGTCGAACAGGATCTGCCCCGCGTCGATGGGGATGAGCCCGGCGATCATGTTGATCAGCGTGCTCTTGCCGCAGCCGTTGGGCCCGAACACCGAGACGATGCGGCCCTTGGGAATGTCGAGGTCGAAGTTCTCGTACAGCGGCCAGCCCGCAAAGTACTTGGTAAGCCCGCGGATGGTGATGTGGGTGCCGGCCGGGCCGGGCACGAAGGGCCGTTGCGGCACGTCGGCCACCACGGGGGCGTTCAAGACGGCGGACATGGCTTACCTCCCCGACCAGTGGACGATCTTGCGTTCCAGCACCAGGAACAGGATGTTGAGCACGTAGCCCAGGATGCCCGCGGCCAGGATGGCGGCGTACATCGTCTTGACGTTGAGCACCTGCTGCGCGTCGATGATGCGGTGGCCCAGGCCGTTGTCCGAGCCGATGAACATCTCGGCCACCACCACGATCACCAGCGCCATCGACACCGCCGAGCGCAGGCCCACGAAGCTGGGCTGCAGGCTTTCCCACACCAGCACGTCCTTGAAGATCTGCCAGCGCGTGGCGCCCATCACCTTGGCCGCCATCACCCGCTGCTTGCGCGCGTTGATGACGCCATAGGCGCTGTTGAACACCACGATGAGCAGCGCGCCGAAGGCGGCGATGGCCACCTTGTTGATGTCTGATACGCCGAAGATCAGCAGGAACAGCGGGATCAGCGCCGACGAGGGCGTGGAGCGGAAGAAGTCGATCAGGAACTCGACGCTGCGGTAGGCCTTCTCGTTGCTGCCCAGCAGCACGCCCAGCGGCATGCCGATGACGGCGGCGATCAGGAAGGCCTGCACCGTGCGCCACACGGTGACGGCGAAGTCGATCATCAGCGGCCCGCCGGCCAGGCCGGTGACCAGCGTCTGCAGCGTGGCGCCTGGCGGCGGCAGCAGGATGGGCTTGATGAGACCGGCGCGCACCACCAGGTCCCACACGATGAACAGCACCAGCGGCCCGACGAAGGGCAGCAGGCGCCCGGCCTGGAAGCCGCTGCGGGGCGCGGCAGCAGCGGCCGGCGCGCCGTTGGCGGGCGCTTGCCAGGGCGCAGCGGCTGGCGTGGCGGAGGAGGGCGCGGCCATGTGCGTCAACCCTTGTACAGCAGCGAGGCCACGTCCAGCTTCTTCTCGAACACGCCCTTTTCGGTGAACAGGTCGAAGAACTTCTGGAAGGCCGCCACGTCGGCCGGCTTGAACTCGTTGTACAGCATGTACGAGGCCAGCGGCACTTCGCCGGTCAGCGGCCCTTCGATGGCGGTGTAGCCCTTGAGGTACTGCCGGGCCTCGGCCGGCTGGTTGCGCACCAGCTCGATGCCCTTGGCATAGGCCGCGATGTACTTCCTGGTCTCGGCCGGGTACTTCTTGATGAACTCCGTGGTGAGGGCGGCCGAACCACCGTGCCACGGCGCCAGCGCATCGCCCAGGATGTACTTGGCGATCACGCCCGCTTCCAGCACGCGGGTGGTGCCATTGAGACGGCCCACGGTGCCGGTGGGCTCCAGCGTGTACACCGCGTCCACCTGGCCGGCGGCCAGCGCGGCCACATGCTGGCCGATGGGCAGTTCGGTGACCGGCGTGCCCGTGGCGCCCGCGCGTTCCAGCACCGTCAGCGCCAGCGTCTTGTTCTGGATGCCGGGGCCGCTGGCCACGCGCTTGCCCTTCAGGTCGGCCAGCGTCTTGACCGGGCTGTCCTTGGGCACCAGGAACTGGTCCAGCACGTACTTGGCGTTGCTGGGGTTGGTGGCGATGATCTTGAAGAGCCCTGGCGAGGCGATCTCGCCCACGCCCAGGTTGCCCGAGCCGGTGCCGTTGGAGCTGCCGTCGCAGCGGCCGGCCAGCATGGCTTCCATCACCTGCTGGGCGCCGGCGTACTTCTGCGCTTCCACGTCCAGGCCGGCTTCCTTGAAGTAGCCCTTTTCCACTGCGGCGAAGAAGGGCAGGCCAGCGGCCACCGGCCAGTAGCCGATGCGGATCTTGGGGCCGGCCTGCGCCCGCACCAGGGCGGGCAAGGCCAGCGTGGCAGCGGCGGCGGCGCTGCCGGCCAGCATGCGGCGGCGGGTGGGATGTGTGCGGCGTGTGCTCATGGTCCGGGTCCTAGGTACTGAGGGAAACAGGGCAGGGCGGCGTCAGGCGCTGCGCGCCTTCAGGGCGGCCACGTAGGCGCGCCAGCCGCCGAAATGGGTGACGTCGGTGGCGGCCGCCAGCGCATGGCCTTCGCAGATGAAGCCGTGCACCACACGGCCATCGGCCAGCTGCAGGCTGCCCAGGCCCAGCGGCGGCGGAATGAGGGCGAGGAAGCTGCCGACGTGGCGCAGCGGCACGTCCCACACCTCCACCGCGATGGCGGCGCCACCTTCGGCCACGCGCTGCAGCCCGGGCTTGGGCGGCACGGTGCCGGGCAGCGCGAACAGGCGGTACAGCGGCGCGGTGTGCGTGGCCTCGCGCAGCGTGGCGCCGCGCTCGGTGAGCTGGCCGTTGAGCGGCATGCCTGACAGGTGGGCGCCCACCACGGCGATGGGCAGCGTGGCCTCGGTGGCAGGTGCGCGCAGCGGGGGCGGCGCGTCGGCCGGGCAGGGCCGGTCGGTGGCGCCCAGGGGCAGTGCCAGGGCCTGCTGCCAACCCTGGCCCAGGCGGGCCAGCGCCGCATCGGTGTTGGCCGGGCCGATGAAGGTGATGCCGGCCGGCAGGCCCTGCGAGGTGAAGCCGGCGGGCAGCGCCAGCGCGCTCCAGCCCAGCAGGTTGACGAAGTTGGTGTAGGTGCCCAGCCGGCTGTTGGCGCCGATGGGGTCGGCCTGCAGCTGCACGAAGCTGGGGTGGCCCGGTGAGGTGGGCACCATCAGCACGTCCACCTGCTGCCACCAGGCGGCGCTGGCCTGCTGGGCCGCACGCAGCGTGTACTGGCCGCGGAAGGCGTCGGTGGCGCTGAAGCGCAGCGCCTGGGTGATGACGGCGCGCACCGTGGGGTCGAAGGCTTCGGGCTGGCTGTCCAGCAGCGCCTGCACCGCGGCATGCCGCTCGGCCACCCAGGGGCCGCCGTACAGCAGCTCGGCCACCGCATGCAGCGGCGCAAAGTCCAGCGGCACCAGCGTGTGGCCCAGCGCCCGCGCCTGCGCCAGCGCCTGCTGCCAGGCGGCTTCGTGCGTGGCGTCCAGCACCGGCTGGGCCGGCACGCCGATGCGCAGCGTGGCCGGCAGCTGCGCCGGGCCGGGCACGAAGCGGCTGTAGGCGTCGGTGGCGTCTTCGCCCTCCATCACCG